>JBEVLC010000082.1:0-21693 GCA_040509415.1 Baekduia sp.
TGATCGCCATCTTCTTCATGGTGGCCAAGCCGGGCGCCTAGCGCGCGGCTCGCCGGCTAGGGC
The DNA here is from genome assembly GCA_040509415.1 of Baekduia sp. Taxonomy (GTDB): domain Bacteria; phylum Actinomycetota; class Thermoleophilia; order Solirubrobacterales; family Solirubrobacteraceae; genus Baekduia. Next base: position 64 of record JBEVLC010000082.1, read on the forward strand.
GAGACGAGGTAGTAGCCGACCATCCCGGCCTCCATGTGGCTCATCACGTGGCAGTGGTAGAGCCAGCGGCCGGGGTCCTGCTCGCGGAAGCGCACGCGGATCCCTTCCGAGGGAGCGAGCGCAGGTGAATCGACGTCGGCGCCCGCCGGATCCTTCCAGCGGTGGCCGTGGATGTGGAAGGTGTGCAGCTCGCTGCCGAGCGTGAGGACGTTGAAGGCGACGTCCTGGCCGGCGGCGGCCGTCGGCGTCGGGGTGTTGCCGGCGTAGGCGCGGCCGTTGATGGCGCTGAACGCCTTGCGCGCCTTGATCTCGGCGGGCATGTACATGTGGAAGAAGATCGTGTGCTCGACGTCCGGCGGCGGCTCGTCGCGCGGGCGGATCACGATCGCACCGAAGAGGCCCAAGTTGGTGGACATCATCTCCATCGGCCCGTGGTCGTGGTAGGGCCACACGCCGATCGAGTCCTCGCCCGCGGTCCACTCATACGTCCACGTCTCGCCGACGCCGACCGCGCCCGACTTGCGCGAGTAGATCCCCATGTAGGTACCGTCGTGATCGGGCGGGTAATGCACGCCGTGCGGATGCATGGTGTGCGGCATGTTGTACTTCTTGTCCTCGTTGCGGAAGTGGATCCGCAGCGTGTCGCCGGGGTAGCCGCGCAGCACCGGGCCCGGGATGCCCACGTTGTCGCCGACGCCGCCGGGCGCCAGCGGCTGCTCCCAGTTCGGCGTGCAGGCCACGTAGGCCAGCGCGTCGTAGGCCACGTTCTTGATCCGGCGGTTCTTCCAGGCGTCGTGCTTGGTCGGCACGATCGACCAGCGCACGTTGCGCGCGGCGACCCAGTACTCGCGGACGGTCGGCTCCGCGGGCGCCGGTGCCTGGGCGGCGCGCGCCCGCGCCGGAGCCTTCCCGCCTGAGGCGACGCCACCGGCGGCGATCGCGACCGACCCCGTGCCCAGGCGGCACAGCAGGTCGCGACGCGACAGGCTCACTTGGGCACCTTGCGCACGACGAGCGTCATCGTCATGTCCGCTTCGTGCTGGGTGCAGTAGAGCTTGTAGGTCCCGGGCTTCGTGAAGGTCTTGGAGAACGTTCCGCCCGCTTGGGTCGGCGAGTTGAACTTTGTCGGCCCGGAGTCGACGTAGACGTCGTGCAGGTCAAAGCCGCTGGCGTGCCAGACCCACTTGACCTTGTCGCCGACGTGGATCGTCATCTTCGTGGGGTCGTAGAAGTCGGACTGGACGCCGACCTCGCGCGTCTTGCCCTTCTTGGTGTGGTGGTGCTCGGCCGCCGCCGGCGCGATGGCCGGCAGCGCCGCCACCGCGCCCCCCGCCACCAGGGCGGAGAGCGCGGCGAGCTTTACGGCGTGCTGCTTCATGACGTGACGGTGATCTTCCCGGTCATGTTGGTGTGGATCGCGCAGAAGAACGAGTACGTCCCCGGCTGCGAGAACGACACGGAGACCTTCTGCGGGAACGGCGTCGCCGGGTTGCCATCGAGGACGCCGGAGTTCACGAGCCCGTCGCCGTGGTTGTTGCCGTCATAGGTGACGGGCGCCCCGGGTGCGTCGCTCGGGTAGGCCCACTTCGGGTCGAACGCGAGCGTCGGCGGGCCCTTGGGGTCGGTGCCGGGCAGCGGGCCGATGAACGTCGCGTCGGCGGCCTTGATCGCGGCCTTGATGTCCTTGGCGAACGTGAACGTGTGGTCCTCGCTCGTATTGTCGGACATCGTCAGCGTGATCGGCGTGCCGACCTTGGTCGTCAGCGCCGCGGGCGTGAAGCGGTACAGGACCGCACTGGACTTGTCGGGGCCGGCGACCACGGTGTTGGCCGGGGCCTTCTGCTTGTCGAGCTGCTTGAGCGTGGCCAGGCCCTTGGCGAGCTGCGGCGCGACGCGCTTGGCGTCGGCCTTGGCGCTCGGCACCGGCTTGGACTTGGCGACGACCGTGACCTTGCCCTTCATCCCGTGGTGCAGGACGCAGTAGTAGGTGTAGGTGCCGGCCTTGGGGAACTTCACGACGAACGGCTTCGGCGGCCCGTTACCGCTCGGGAAGCCGGAGCCGAGCTCCTCAGCGCCGGTGTAGGACTTTCCGCTTCCGGAGCCGAGGCCGACGATGGCCGGGATCACCGGGGTGCCCTGGCCGTTGAACCAATAGGGCGCGCCAGCGGCGTCGAGCACGTTCGTCGCCGGATGGGTCGTGTCCGGGATCGCCAGCGGCGGCGCCGGCTGACCCTGCTTCGGGAAGTTGATCAGGTGGAACCCGGCGATCGAGATCTTCACGCTGTCACCCGCGTGGACCTTGACCGCGGACGGGAAGAACTGGTTGACGTCGCCGTCCTTGGGGACGCCCGCGGGCGCCTTCTTGATCGGCGGACCGGCGACGACATTCTTGGTCGCTGCCGACGCGACCCCCGGGACCGCGACGCTTATGAGCGCGACCGCAAAGGCGAATTTGGACCTTTTGTGCACGAAACGACTCCCAAATATCTAGGTTTTGCAGGACTTGCTGGACGGTTCACCAGTCCCCGCGCTGGGCGCCGCGCGAGCAATCTACGTGGAAGTGAAGAATCGGTGAAGGGGGAAGCCCGCACATCGGGGGGTTCCCTGGTGAACCTGGCACGTTCGGATAACCGCACCCCACGCGGAACATCCGTTGCAGCCGTTCGCAGACGCAGGGATCGCCGTCGCAGGAGGCGAACACCGACGCGATGCCCGAGCCCCGAGCACAGCGCACCCTCGTGAAGTCTCCGCCCGAGATCTGGGCCGAGGTCAGCGACGTCATCACCCTGGCGCGCCACCTCGGCGAGTTCGGCGAGATCCGCATCACCGGGCTGGAGGCCGAGACCACCGTCGTCTGGGAGGGCGACCGCGCACGCGGCACAGTGGAGCTCGAGGCCTCCGGCTGGGGGACGAAGGTGACGATCACGGCAGAGGCGATCGCGACGGACGATGCCGAGGTCGCGGAGGCAGAGGCAGAGGCGACGGTCGAGGCCGTGGAGACCGCGGTCGAGGTCGAGGAAACGCCGGCCGAGGCCGAAGTGGTCGAGGAGATCGCCGAGGTCGCGATCGAGCCAGAGGCAGAGGCAGAGGTCGTGGCCGAGGAAGTCGTGGCCGAGGAAGTCGTGGCCGAAGAGGTCGTCGAGGAGGCGCCCGCGCCACGGCGCGGCTTCTTCGCGCGGCTGCGACGGCGGCGTCGTACCGCCGAGCCGGAGGCCATCGAGCCCCCACCGGCGGTCGCGATCCCCGAGCCCGAGCCCGTCGCCATCGACCCCGAGATCATCCCGACGGTCGCAGCGCCCGAGGCCGAGGCCGAGATCCCCGAGGTCGTCGAAGTCGTCGAAGTCGCCGAGGTCACCGAGCCCGACCTCGACGGCGACATCACCGCCAGCGCCACGGCTGCCACCGCGGCGTTCGATGCCGATCAGGTCGAAGCCGTCCTCGTCGGCGTCCTCGACGACCTCGGCTCCGCGCACCACCGCCCCTTCTCGCGCGGGTAGCCAGTCTGCGCAGGAACTCGGACGCCCGTCCATAACGCTCAACTTCCCTGCGTGATGGACCGATGGGCGGGCCATGGGGACCCGCACGCTCGCCCTCGGAAAGGGCTCGCTCACCGCTGCCGCGTTGATGGCGACGATCGCCGTCGGCGGTTCAGCCTTCTGCTTCTTGGTGGCGTCCTCTGCGGTACCGAGCGCGCAGCTGCCGACCGTCGCCGTCGGCCTCGCGCTGCTGTTCGGCTTCGGCCGCTGGGCGCAGGTCGAGGCACGGCGCAACCGTGGCGGCGACCGGACGCTGACCGTCTCCGAGACCGACGGCCTGACCATCGTCCACCCCGATGCCCTGCGGGCCCCGCTCCACGTGCCGCGTGCATTGATCCGCGCGATCCACGTCGACACCGGTGACGACGCCCACCGGCGCCATCCCGTCGAGCGCCGTTTCTCCTGGTCAGCCCCGACGGCCGCTGACGAGGGTCTCGCCGGCTACCTGTGGACCGCCGACGACGACGGCGACGAGCTGTTCCCGCTCCTCGGCGGCCCGAAGGACCGGCCGACCGTCGCGGTCATCCTGCACCTGCCGATGAGCTTCGACGCGGCCCGCGCCGCCCGGGCGCGTTTCGCCGACGCCCGCTCCGGCCGCGCGACGATCGACCGCGAGACGCCGATCCGCGGCTTCCTGCTCGCCGCAGATGCCTTCGCGGCAAATGATGCCTTCGCGAGCTGGGACGAGCGCGTGGACGTGCTCCTGACCGAGCACTTCGCGTCCGCGCGTCCCGCAGACGTCGACGACGTCCTGACCGAGCTCGGCGTCACGACGCCCGAGACAGCGGCCGCACCGCTCGCCGACACGAAGCCGCCCGCGCCGCCCACCGCCTCCGTCCCGCCGCCGACGCGCTCGGTCCCACCGCCGGGCGCAGCGCCGGCACGACCCGCGGCACCCGTGCTTCCTCGCGCCGCTTCGGCCGCACACGGCCGCACCCTCGCGTTCCTGCTCGCGCTCGGCTTCCTGGTCCCCTTCACCCTCGTCGTCGGCGGCCTCTTCGGCCTGACGGCCCTGATGCTCTCGCACCGCATCTCGGTCTGGGCGATCTTCCCCGCGGCGATGGCGATCGGCCTCGTCCGCGCGGCCATGGGAGACGGCGACGAGGCCGACCATGGCGTCGCCGTAGGACCCGACGTCGCGCCCGAGCTCCACGCGCTGATCGCCGCCACCGCTCGCGACATCGACGCCGCCCTGCCCGCCGAGGTCCGCATCACGTTCGGTCCCTTCGACGCCATCGGCGAGCGCGAGCGTGGCCGCGCGACGCTCTGGCTCGGTCTGCCCACCATCGCCGCCTACGACCGCGACGCGCTGCGGGTCGTGATCGCCCACGAGCTCGCCCACCTGCGGCTGCACCACACCGCCATCGGTCGCGTCACCGGCCGGACGCTCATGGCGCTGGACGACCTTCTCGAGCACCTAGCCGCGCTGGAACGCCGGTCGCACATCTTCGGCACCGCCGCGATCCCGCTGACCGCGCTCCTGTCGCGCTACCGGCGCCTCGCGGTTCCCGCCGTTCTCCAGCTCCGACGCGCCAACGAGATCGCCGCCGACGAGATCACGGCGACCGCCTGCGGGCCGACCGTCACCACAGCCGAGCTGGAGCTCGCCCACGCGGTTCACGCGGCCTTCCGCCCGTGGATCGACGAGGAGCTGATCCCCACCCTGGATCAGGGCCGCAGGCCGGCGCTCGCGGCGTCCTTCGCCGCCTACCTCGAGCGGCCGGATGTCCAGCGCCGCATCGGCCCGATCGTCGCGGCGCAGGCGGCCGATCTCACGCTCCGGCCACACCACACCCACCCGCCGCTGGGCTTGCGCCTGGAACTCGCCCGCACGGCGGCGACCCCGGCCCGCGCGTCCGACCGCCGCCCCGCGATCGAGCTTCTTCTCCGACTCGACGCCGTGGAGCAGCAGCTGCTGGCCGGCTTCGCCGGCGCCGAGCGCGTCGCGGCGCTGGCCCCGGAGCGCGTGGCCGCCTAGGGTCGCGCGGCGCAGGCCAGGCCCGGCGAACTAGAGTTCGCCGCCGCCCATGACCCAGCGCCAGACCAACCCCGAGACCTTCGACGAGAAGCTCGCCCAGCTCAACGAGCTGCGCGAGGCGGCGATGCACTCCTCGCCCGAGGCCGAGGAGAAGCAGCACGCCCGCGGCAAGCTGACCGCCCGCGAGCGGATCGAGAAGCTGCTCGACCCGGGCTCGTTCCAGGAGCTGGACACGTTCGTGCGCCACCGCACGATCGACTTCGACATGCAGAAGCAGCGTCCCTGGGGCGACGCGGTCGTCACCGGCCACGGCACGATCGAGGGCCGCAAGGTCTGCGTCTTCTCCCAGGACTTCACCGTCTTCGGCGGCTCGCTGGGCGAGGTCATGGCCGAGAAGATGTGCAAGATCATGGATCTCGCGGCCAAGATCGGCTGCCCCGTGATCGGCATCAACGACTCCGGCGGCGCGCGGATCCAGGAGGGCGTCGTCTCGCTCGGCGCCTACGGCGACGTCTTCGTGCGCAATGTCAAGTGCTCGGGCGTCATCCCGCAGATCAGCCTGATCATGGGCCCGTGCGCGGGCGGCGCGGTCTACTCGCCGGCGATCACCGACTTCATCTTCATGGTGAAGGAGTCCTCGCACATGTTCATCACCGGCCCCGACGTCATCAAGACGGTCACGGGCGAGGAGGTGGACTTCGAGTCACTCGGCGGCGCGATGACCCACAACACGAAGTCCGGCGTCGCCCACCTCGCGGCCGACGACGAGGAGCAGCTGCTGGAGGACACGCGCTACCTCATGGGCTTCCTGCCGCAGAACAACCTCGAGATCCCGCCGCGGCTGGCGCCGACCGACGATCCCGACCGCATGGATGCCGAGCTCGACACCGCGGTCCCCGACAACCCCAACAAGCCGTATGACATGCGCAACGTCATCCGGCTGGTCGTCGACGACGGCGAGTTCTTCGAGATCCACGAGCACTTCGCCAAGAACATCATCTGCGGCTTCTCGCGCCTGGACGGCTTCGCGGTCGGCGTCGTCGGCAACCAGCCGTCGCACATGGCGGGCGTGCTGGACATCGACGCCTCGGCCAAGGCCGCCCGCTTCGTCCGCACCTGCGACGCCTACAACATCCCGATCATCACCTTCACCGACGTGCCGGGCTTCCTGCCGGGCACCAGCCAGGAGTGGGGCGGCATCATCCGCCACGGTGCCAAACTGTTGTACGCCTACACCGAGGCGACGGTCCCGAAGATCACGGTCATCACGCGCAAGGCCTACGGCGGCGCCTACGACGTCATGGCCTCCAAGCACCTGCTGGCCGACTTCAACTTCGCCTGGCCGCAGGCCGAGGTCGCGGTCATGGGCCCCGAGGGCGCGGTCAACATCATCTACCGCCGCGATCTGGCGTCCTCGCCGACGCCCGAGGAGCGCCGCAAGAAGCTGATGGACGACTACAAGGCGCGCTTCGCCAACCCCTACAGCGCGGCCGAACGCGGCTACATCGACGACGTGATCACGCCGCACGAGACGCGCCCCAAGCTCATCAACGCGCTGCACACGCTGCAGACCAAGCGCGAGCCGGGCCCCAAGCGCAAGCACGGCAACATCCCGCTGTAACCATCCGCACAGAGTTGCGCGAAGCAACTCACAGCGGTACCGTCCGGCCATGCCGGAACAGACGGATGTGGTCATCGCCGGTGGCAGCGTCGCCGGCTGTGCCCTGGCCGCCCTGCTGGGCCGCCAGGGGATCGACGTGACGGTGCTCGAGAAGAGCCCGAAGCCCGAGCACTACAAGGTCGTGTGCTCGCACTTCATCCAGGCGGGCGCCACACCGGTGCTCCAACGCCTTGGCATCGACGCCACGATGGAGCGCGCAGGCGCGCTGCGCAATGGGCTCGATGTCTGGACCGCGGGCGGCTGGTACGCGATGCCCGACGACGCCTACGGCTACAACCTGCGCCGCGAGAAGCTCGACCCGATGCTGCGCGAGCTGGCCGCCCGGACCCCGAACGTCGAGGTCCGCCAGGGCGTCACGGTCGACGAGGTCACGCGCGACGCCACCGGCCGCCCCTGCGGCCTGCGCGGTCACACGCCCGGCGGCGAGGAGGTCGCGGTCGACGCCAAGCTCGTCGTCGGCGCTGACGGCCGCGGCTCCACGGTCGCCCGCTTGGCCGGCATCCCCGGCCGGGTCTTGCCCCACGGCCGCTTCGGCTACATGGGCTACTACGAGGGCCTGCAGCTGTACAGCTCGCCCGGCCACTCGCAAATGTGGCTGACCGGCCGCGACGTCCTCTACTGCTTCCCCAACGACGACGGCCTGACGGTCGCCGCGGTGTTCTTGCACAAGGATCGGCTGCCGGCGTTCAAGGCCGACAAGGAGGCCGCGTTCCTGGCGGCGTTCGCCGCGCTGGACCACGCGCCCGACCTTGCCAACGCGACGCGCGTCGGGCCGATGATCGGCAAGCTCGACCTGCCCAACGTGCGCCGGCCCGCCGCCCGGCCAGGGATCGCCTTCGTCGGCGATGCCGCACAGGCCAGCGACCCGGTCTGGGGCGTCGGCGTCGGCTTCGCGCTGCAGTCCGCCGCGTGGCTGGCCGACGAGCTCGCCGGCGCGCTGACCGCGAACGCCGACCCGGACCCGGCGCTGGAGCGCTACCGGCGCAAACACCGGCGCGAGCTGGCGCTGCATCACCTGCAGACGTCGGACTTCGCCAGCGGCCGCGAGATGAACGTTCTGGAGCGCGCGATGCACCGCGCCGCCACGCGCGACCCGCAGACCGCGGCGATGATGGCCGACGTGGCCGCCCGCGCCGAACCGCTGGACCGGATCATGAAGCCGCGCCGTATGGCGCGCGCGATGGCGATGGCGGTGGCGCGATGAGCGGCGAGACCACCGCGGCGGCGGCCGGCGCGCTGCGATCCTCCGAGGTCATCGTCAACGGCGTGCGCTCGCCGGTCCTCGAAGGCGGGCCGGCCAGCGCTGAGGAGGCGATCGTCTTCGTCCACGGCAACCCCGGCATCGCCGCCCACTGGAAGCCGTTGCTGGAGCCCGCCAGCGCCTTCGCCCGCGCGATCGCGCTCGACATGCCCGGCTACGGCGGCGCCGACAAGCCGCGCGAGCTGCCCTACACCGTCCACGGCTACGCCGCCCACCTCACCGGCGCGCTCGACCAGCTCGGGGTGCGCCGCGTCCACCTCGTCCTGCACGACTTCGGCGGCCCATGGGGCCTGCAATGGGCGGCAGACCATCCGGAGGCCCACGCCTCGACCACGCTGATCAACACAGGGGTGTTGCTGCGCGAGCGCTGGCACGCGCTGGCCAAGGTGTGGCGTACGCCGATCCTGGGCGAGCTGTCCTTCAAGCTCACGACGCGTACCGGCATGCGCCAGTTCATGAAGGCCACCAACCCGCCCAGCTTCCCGCGCGCGTTCGGCGATGAGCTGTTTGACATCTACGCCGACAAGGGGACGCGCCGCGCGGTCCTCGAGCTGTACCGCAACACGCCGCTGGGGGCCCATGCCGCGGCGATCGCGCCGCGCCTGCGCGAGCATCAGCGGCCGACCTGCATCGTCTGGGGCGCCAAGGACCCGTACTTGAAGCTCCGCGCGGCCGAGCGCCAGCGCGAGGTCTTCCGCGACACGCGCATCACGATCCTGCCCGAGAGCGGTCACTGGCCGCTGGCCGACGACCCGGCCAGCGTCATGGCGGCCGTCCTGCCCTTCCTGCGGGAGCAGACCGCGGCAGCGTAGGCTGCCGCGCATGCTCTGCCAGGTCCGCACGTACAAGGTCCGAGAAGGCGCGATGGACGAGTTCGTCGCCCTCTGGCGCGATCACATCGTGCCGGCGCGCGCCGTCCACGGCTTCACGGTGCTCGGCGCCTGGCGCGACCTCGACGACACCACCTTCACCTGGGTCGTCGGCCACGACGCGCCCGACGGCTGGGAGCGGGTCGAGAAGGCCTATTACGACTCGCCCGAGCGGGCCGCCGTGCCGCGCGATCCCGCCGACTTCCTGGCCGGGTCGCAGACCACGGTGATGCGCCCGGTCTGACCGTTCGCAGGCCAAACTTCACACGGGTGACACGCGGCGGAGGTAGGTTCGACGCCATGCAGACCACCCGCCGTCAGTTCGTCGCGCGCGCCGGTGGCGCCGCCGCCATGGTCCTGGTCCCGACGTCGCTCGCGGCGCCGCTAGCCTCGGCGAAGACCCACCCGTTCAAGGGCGGCCGCTTCCCTGACGGTGTCGTCTCCGGGGACCCGTCGCCCAAGGGCATCAGCCTGTGGACGCGCTTTGACCCCTCGGGTGGCGGCGGGACCGGCACGATCGAGCTGGAGGTCGCGACCGACAAGTCCTTCCGCCACGTCGTCGCGCGCAAGAACGTCAAGACCGGCGCGGCCTCCAACCACGCGGTCAAGGCGCGCGTGGCCGGCCTCAAGGCCCACGAGGAGTACTACTACCGCTTCTCCTCCAAGAGCGCCGACAGCGCCGTCGGCCGCTTCCGGACCGCGCTGCCGGCCGACTCCAAGGCGCCGGTGAAGTTCGCGTTCTTCTCCTGCCAGGACTACACCCACGGCTACTACAACGCGCTCGACGTCATGGCCGACGGCGACTACGACTTCGTCGTCTGCCTCGGGGACTACATCTACGCCGAGGCCTATCACTCGGTCAAGGGCGGCACCGGAGTCCGCGACGACAAGATCGGCAGCGAGAACCCCAACAACCCCTCCATCGTGCGCGAGGCCGTCACGCTGGCCGACTACCGCGCCAAGTACCAGCTCTACCGCTCCGACCCGCTGCTGCGCGCCGTGCACGCCAAGTTCCCGATGGTGATGCTGTGGGACGACCACGAGGTCCAGGACAACTACGTGGGCAAGCCGGCTGATGGCGGCCTGCCCGCGGCCAAGCGCTTCAGCCTCGCGCGCAAGAAGGCGGGGCGCCAGGCGTTCTTCGAGAACATGCCGGCCTTCTCCAGCGGCGAGAAGCTCTACCGCAAGCTCTCCTTCGGCGCCAACGTCGACCTCATCGTCATGGACCAGCGCAGCTACCGCGACAACCAGCCCTGTGACGACGCGGTCGTCGCGCCGTGCGCCGACTACAACCAGCCGCGCGACATGCTCGGCCGCACGCAGATGAACTGGGTCAAGGACGCGCTCGCGAAGTCCACCGCCAAGTGGAAGGTGATGGCCAACGAGGTGACGATCATGCCGACGCGCGTGCTCGGCGGCGCCAACTACACCTACGACACGTGGATCGGCTACCCGCAGGAGCGCGAGGAGCTGCTGACCCACATCCGCGACAAGCAGATCAAGGACGTGGTCTTCGTCACCGGCGACATCCACACGTTCATCGCCGGCGACGTGCGCACCGGCGACGGCTCGACGGGCACGACGGTCGCCGCCGAGCTGGTCGGCGGCTCGATCACCTCCCAGTCGCTGGGCGAGACCACGCTCGACGCGGGCGGAGGGGTCGCGATCAAGGGCAACGACGCGAACCCGGCGACGCCGCCCGCGCTGATCGACACGCTGCGGGGGCTCAACCCGCAGGTCGACAACGCCGACTTCGACCACCACGGCTTCGGCTCGGTCACCGCGACGTCCTCGGGCTTGACCTGCGAGTTCGTGCGGCTGGAGACCATCAAGAAGAAGTCCACCAAGAAGCTGCCAAGCGCACCGTGGACCTACAAGATCACCTCCGGCGCGCCCTCGATCAAGGGCCAGCACGGACCGCCCGCGGCGTAGGCCTACAAGCTGACGGTCTGCGCCTTCACGCGCCCCTCGCGCCAGGCCTCGACGGCCGCCGCGGCGATCGCGAGGTCCTGGATCGCCAGGCCGGTGGAGTCGAAGAGCGTGACGGCGCTCGGGTCCTCGCGGCCCGGCGCCTCGCCGGCCAGGACCGCGCCGAGGTCGGTCACGCGGTCGCGGACGACCAGCCCCTCCTCGACCGCGCCCGTCAGCTCGCCGCCGTGTGACGCCTGCGCCCACTCGTCGCAGAACAGCGTGCACGCGGCGACCGCGCCGATCGTCGCCTCCGCCTTGCCCGGGCCGTCGGCGCCGAGCATGTTGTAGTGCTGCCCGGGACGCAGGTCGCCGGTGTCGACGACGATGTCGGCACCGGGCGTGACGCAGCAGACGACGTCGGCGGCCAGCGCCTCCTCGCGCGTCCCGACCGACCACCCCAGCTCGTTGGCCAGCGCGGTCGCCACCTCCAGCCGCGGATCGAAGCAGACGCCCGGGCCGTAGCCGTCGGTCGCCAGGCAGCGTGCCGTCCAGGCGCCGTGCAGGCCGCAGCCGACGATCCCGACCGTCGCCGCATCCGGGCGCGCCAGCGCTCGCGCCGCCACCGGCGCGACCGCACCGGTGCGCAGCGCGGTAACCGAGCGCGCGTCGAGCATCGCGACCGGCTGGCTGGTCTCCGCGTCGCTGACCAGCAGCACGCCGAGGACCGTCGGCAGCTCGCGCGCCGGGTTGGACGGAAACGACGAGATCCACTTCAGGATCGCCAGCCCGCCGCCCAACGCCGGCATCGCGCGGAAGTCACCGTGCGGCGGCGACTCCAGGTAGACCTTGGCCGGCATCAGCCACTCGCCGCGCCGGTGGCGCAAGAACGCGTCGCGCGTGCGGTCGATCGCCTCACGCGGCGAGACCGCGGCGAGCACCGCGTTGGAGTCCAGGACAGCGACCTCAGGCATGGGCCAAGAGTAGGCCGCGACCGACGTGGTAGCCCCACCGACGTGACCTTTTGTCGCGGCTAGCGTTGCCGAGAACGTGATGCCGATGACCCACGAGCCGCTCCCCTTCGACCTCAAGCTCGCGCGCGAGGCCTTCGCCACCGCCGCCGGGCTGCACGGCGCGGCCACCCGGCGTGCCGCCGACCGACTGACCGAGGCCGACTACAAGCGCCTGGCCGCCCACGACACCGCCTACGTCGCCGCGCTGGCCGCGGGCCGCGTCCAGGACGGCATCGCGGCCGACGATGGCTTCCACCGCGTCATCCTCAACGCCACCGGCGACCCGGACCTGGTCGTCTCGGTCGACCTTCTGATGCCGCGGCTGCGGCGGATGGACCTCTGGCTGTTCACCCGCAAGGCGTTCGCCGACGGCGAGAGCAGCCACCCCGCGATCATCGCCGCCCTGCGCACGGGCGACTCCGAGCTCGCCGCCACCCGGGTGGAGGCGAGCTTCAGCACCGCCGGCGAGGAGCTCGCGGCAGCCGTGGAGCGCGCCGGGCGCTAGGGTTCCGGCCGTGCCCAACCGTCGCCCCCAGCTGGAGATCGTCGCGCCGTCGGCCTCCCCGGAGGAGGCTGCAGCGGTCGTCGCGGCGCTGGAGCGGTTCCTGCGCGACTTCGCCCCGGTGATCGTCGAGGCCGCGCCGAAGGCGAACCCCTGGCAGCGCGCCGCACTGCTGGAGGCCACGGGCCGCGAGCCCGATGCACCATCGCCCTGGGGCGACCCCATCCCCTGGGGCTAGCGCCAACGCGCCACGTTTGCGTCCGGCACCAAGAAGGTGTCGAATCGGCCAACGCCGTCCGTCGATCCTTCGAAGCGGCCGGAACCGCCGGCTGACGCCAACGCCTTCAGGAGGCCTCCATGCAGTACATGCTGCTCATCTACACGCCCACCGACCCGACCTCGGAGCAGGCCGAGACCTCGGCGTGGATGTCCTACAGCCAGCAGCTCCAGGAGTCGGGCGCGATGGTCGCCGGCGACGGCCTCCAGGGGCTGGAGACCGCCACGACGGTCCGCGTGCGCGACGGCGAGTCGCTGGTCACCGACGGGCCGTTCGCCGAGACCAAGGAGATGCTGGCCGGTTACTACCTCATCGACGTCCCCGACCTCGACGGAGCGCTCGCCTGGGCCGCCAAGATCCCGAGCGTCGGCTATGGCTCGGTCGAGGTCCGTCCGGTGATGGTCTTCGACCAGGGCTGAGCAGGACCGATGACGGACGCGGCCGATGTTTGAGCCGCTAGGCGAGGACATCGCAATCGCACGGGCGTTCCGCGAGGAGGGCCCGGCGATCCTCGCGACGCTCATCCGCCAGGTCGGCGACTTCAGCCTGGCCGAGGACGCGCTGCAGGACGCCTTCGCGGCCGCGGTCGCCACCTGGCCGCGCGACGGCGTCCCGGCCAGCCCCGGCGCCTGGATCACCACGACCGCGCGGCGCAAGGCGATCGACCGCCTGCGCCGCGAGCGCGGGTTGGCCGACCGCATCGAGCGCCTCGCCCTCCTCGCCGCCCGTGACACCTCCACAACGGGGCCAGACCCCAAAACGGAAGTGGCGGGAGATGTCACGGAAGAGCACGCGATCACCGATGATCGGCTGCGCCTCATCTTCACCTGCTGTCACCCCGCGCTGGCGCTCGAGGCCCGCGTCGCGCTGACGGTCAAGTCGCTCGGCGGTCTCACCACGGCCGAGGTCGCGCGCGCGTTCCTGGTGTCGGAGCCCACGATGTACCAGCGGCTGACGCGCGCCAAGCGCAAGATCGCCGCGGCGCGGATCCCCTACCGCGTCCCGCCGGCCGAGTTGCTCTCCGAACGCCGCGACGGCGTCCTGGCCGTCATCTACCTCGTGTTCAACGAGGGCTACGCGGCGACAGAAGGCGATCGCCTCGTCCGCGGCGAGCTCTGCGGTGAGGCGATCCGCCTCGGCCGCCTGCTCGTCAACCTGCTACCCGGCGACCCCGAGGCCCTCGGCCTGCTCGCGCTGATGCTGCTGCAGGATGCCCGCCGCGACGCGCGCGTCGACGAGCGCGGCGAGCACGTCGCGCTGGATCGTCAGGACCGCACGCTCTGGGATCAGGGCCGCATCGCCGAGGGCACCCACGCGCTGGACCAGGCGATTGCGGCCCGCGCACCTGGCCCCTACCAACTGCAGGCCGCCATCGCCGCGCTGCACGCCACCGCCGCCGACGCCGCGGCGACCGACTGGGTCGAGATCGCCACCCTCTACGCCGAGCTCGACCGCCGCTCGCCCTCGCCCGTCATCCGCGTCAACCGCGCGGCCGCGCTGGCCTTCGCCGGCGCGCCCGAGGCGGGCCTGGAGCTCGTCAGGCCCCTGCTCGAAGACGCCCGCCTGAGCGACTATGCACCGCTGCACGCGGCCCATGCCGAGCTGCTGCGCCGCACCGGCGCGACCGATGCCGCGGCAGCCGCCTATGACCGCGCGATCGCGGCCACCGGCAACGCCGTGCAGCGCGCGGAGCTGGAGCGCCGCCGCGCAGCGGTCTGACCACGGCGTTTTCCGCACAGAAAACATGGAGAAACGCCGTGCGCAACGGCTCACGCAAAAGGTGGATTTGCGATCGGGATTTGCTACCTTGCCCCTCATGGAGCCCACAACCGTTGGCCGCAAGGGGAGCCTCAAGAACCCTGAGGTCTACGAGAACGTCCCCGGCCAGATCATCCCCGCGATCGTCAAGGAGTTCGACGATTTCGACAACGAGGCCGAGAAGTTCCTCGCGGGCGACACGCCCGAGAACGAGTACATCGGCTTCCGTCTAAAGCAGGGCGTCTACGGCCAACGCCAGCCCGACGTCCAGATGATCCGGATCAAGCTGCCCTTCGGCGGCGTCACGCCGGACCAGATGGACAACTTCGCCGACGTGATCGAGCGCTACGCGCCACTCAACAAGGGCCACATCACCACGCGGCAGAACATCCAGATCCACCACGTGCCGCTGCGCGACGCCGCGGCGCTGATCCGCGATCTGAGCGAGACCGGCCTCTCTTCCCGCGAGGGCTGCGGCAACACCGTCCGCAACGTGACCGGCGACCCGTGGGCCGGGATCCTGGAGGGCGAGGTCTTCGACCCGACGCCCTACGTCGGCGCCTACGTCCGCTACTTCGTGCGCCATCCCACGACGCAGCTGATGCCGCGCAAGATCAAGACCGCCTTCGACGGCACGCCCGCCGAGGACCGCTCGATCACCGGCATCCACGACATCGCGTTCATCTCGAAGGTCAACGACGAGGGCGTCAAGGGCTTCCAGGTCGTCGTCGGCGGCGGCACGTCGATCATGCCGCGCGTCGCCCCCACGCTCTATGAGTTCGTGGAGGCCGACAACGGCGACTACCTCAAGGTCGCCGAAGCCGTCTTCCGGATCTTCGACGCCCAGGACTGGCTGCGCGTCAACCGCGCCCGCGCCCGCATTAAGGTCTTCGTCGACAAGTTCGGCATCGACGAGCTGCGCACCCAGGTCGAGGAGCAGCTCAAGGGCGATTGGGTCGCCGAGCGCGACTTCTCGGTCGCGCCGCGCCGCTTCGACTTCGACGAGGAGGCCGTCGCCCCCGCCGTGCCGGAATCCTTTGGCACCCCGACCGACGACGAGGACCGCGCCGCGTTCGATCGCTTCCGCGAGTCCAACGTCGTCGCCCAGCGCCAGGAGGGCTTCAGCGCCGTCGAGGTCAAGGTCTATCGCGGCGATCTGACGCCCGAGCAGTTCCGTGGTCTCGGCCAGATCATGCGCGACTTCTCCGGCGGCAACGCCCGCATGACCGTCGGCCAGAACATCGTCTTCCGCTGGGTCCGCGACGAGTCGGTCTACGACCTCTGGAACCGCCTCAAGGAGCTGGAGCTCGGCGAGGCCGGCGCCCAGGAGATCACCGACAACGTCTCGTGCCCCGGCACCGACTCGTGCAAGCTCGGGATCACCTCCTCGATGGGCCTCAACGCGGCGATCAACCGCAAGCTGCTGGAGATGGAGATCACCGATCCGCTCTCCCGCCGCATCCACATCAAGAACTCCGGCTGCCCGAACGGCTGCTCGCAGCACCACATCGCCGACATGGGGTTCTACGGCGCGTCGATCAAGGTCGGCGAGCACACGATCCCGGCCTACGTCGCGCACATCGGCGGCGTCTACGAGGGCGGCAAGGTCGGCTACGGCCAGCGCCTGAAGGTCCGCCTGCCCGCCAAGCGCGTTCCGGACGCCGTCGAGCGCTGGATCCGCATGTACGAGGCCGAGCGCACCGACGACACCGAGACGTTCAAGGCCTACGCCGAGCGCGTCGGGACGATCCGCTTCGAGGAAGCGGTCAAGGGCGACCTCGCGATGCCGGTGGAGTTCGGCCTCGACACCATGAACATGTTCATGGACTGGGATCGCAACCAGCCCTACGTGGTGGCCCGGGGCGAAGGCGAATGCGCGGTCTGAGCGACCAGCTCACCGACACGCTGACGGCGGCGGCCAAGCACGAGTCGCTGGTCTTCCTCTGCTCCTTCCAGAAGGAGGAGTCGGTGATCCTCGACGAGCTGCTGCGCATCGCGCCGCACGTTCGCGTGGTCACGATCGATACCGGCGTCCTCTTCCCCGAGACGCTGCAGACCTGGAAGGCGTTCGAGGATCACTACGGCGTGCAGGTCGAGGTCCAGGACGCCGCCAACGCCGAGCGTCCCTGGACGGGCCCCGAGCACTGCTGCACGCCGCTGAAGATCGCGGCGCTCGAGGCCTCGCTGGACGGCGCCGACGCCTGGGTCACGGGCGTGCGCCGCGAGCAGGCCGAGACGCGCGCGACCGCCGAGCTGATCGAGCCCGACGCCAAGCGCCCCGGCGTCATGAAGTACAACCCGCTCGCTTTCTGGACCGAGAAGGACGTCTGGGGCCGCATCTTCGAGCGTGGCCTGCCGTACCACCCGCTCCACGACCAGGGCTTCGCGTCGATCGGCTGTGCCACGTGCACCCAGCCGGGCGACGGGCGCTCCGGCCGCTGGGCGGGGACCGACAAGACCGAGTGCGGGATCCACGTCGTCTGACGCTGTTCGGAGACCTTTGCGCATGAGCATCCAGACCCACACCCTTTCTCACCTCGAAGCGCTGGAGGCCGAGGCCATCCACGTGATGCGCGAGGTCGCCGCCGAGCGTGAGAAGCCGGTGCTGCTGTTCAGCGGCGGCAAGGACTCGATCGTCCTGGTGCGCCTGGCCGAGAAGGCGTTCCGACCCGGGAAGTTCCCGTTCCCGCTCATGCACATCGACACGGGGCACAACTTCCCCGAGGTCATCGAGTTCCGCGACAACTTGGTCGAGCGCCTCGGCGAGCGGCTCGTCGTCGCCTCCGTGCAGGAGTCGATCGACAGCGGCCGGGTGGTCGAGGAGACGGGTCCGCGCGCCTCGCGCAACCGCCTGCAGACCACGACGTTGCTGGACGCCTTGGCCGAGCACGGCTTCGACGCGGCCTTCGGCGGCGCGCGCCGCGACGAGGAGCGCGCCCGGGCCAAGGAGCGCATCCTGAGCTTCCGCGATGACTTCGGCGGTTGGGACCCCAAGGCCCAGCGGCCCGAGCTCTGGAACATCTACAACACGCGCGTGCGCCGCGGTGAGAACGTCCGCGCGTTCCCGCTGAGCAACTGGACCGAGCTGGACGTCTGGCAGTACATCCAGGACGAGCAGATCGAAGTGCCCTCGATCTACCTGGCCCACGAGCGCGCGGTCTTCCGCCGCGACGGGATGCTCTACGCGGACTCCGAGTTCATCGCGCGCGACGAGCGCGACTCCGATCCCTTCACCGCGTCGGTGCGCTACCGCACCGTCGGCGACATCTCGTGCACCGGCGCCGTGGCCTCCACTGCCGCGACGCTGGACGAGGTTGTCGCCGAGATCGCCGCGACCAACGTCACCGAGCGCGGCGAGACGCGCGCCGACGACCGCGTGTCGGAATCGGCGATGGAAGACCGCAAGGTCGCGGGCTACTTCTAGGACTTCTTCTATGCCCACGCTTCTCCGTCTCGCCACCGCGGGCTCCGTCGACGACGGCAAGTCCACGCTCATCGGTCGCCTGCTGCACGACAGCAAGGCGATCCTCGCCGACCAGTACGCCGACCTCAACGGCCGCGACGGCGAGCTCGACTTGTCGCGGTTGACCGACGGCCTGCGCGCCGAGCGCGAGCAGGGCATCACGATCGACGTGGCCTACCGCTACTTCGCGACGCCGGCGCGCGACTTCATCCTGGCCGACACGCCCGGCCACGTGCAGTACACGCGCAACATGGTCACCGGCGCCTCGACCGCCGACGTGGCGATCGTGCTGGTCGATGCCCGCCACGGCGTGGTCGAGCAGACCCGCCGCCACGCGTTCATCGCCTCGCTGCTGGGCATCCCGCACCTCGTCGTCGCGATCAACAAGATGGACTTGGTCGACTACGCGGAGGAGCGCTTCGACGAGATCGTCCGCGACTTCAGCGTATTCCGCAATCACTTGACTTCGCGCGACATCGCCTACATCCCGATCAGCGCGCTGGAGGGCGACAACGTCGTCGACCGCAGCGAGAACATGTCGTGGTACGTCGGCGAGCCGCTGCTGCGTCATCTGGAGGCGATCGACCCCGCCGACGACCGCAACCTGGAGGACTTGCGCTTCCCGGTGCAGCTGGTGATCCGCAGCGAGGGCAACGACTTCCGCGGCTACGCCGGCCAGGTCGCCTCGGGCGTCGTGCGGCCCGGCGATCGGGTGAAGGTGCTGCCGTCCAGGGTCGAGTCGACGGTCGCGTCGATCGACACGCTCACCGGCCCGCTGGAGGAGGCCTTCCCGCCTCAGAGCGTGACGATCCGGCTAGCTGATGACGTCGACGCCTCGCGCGGCGATGTCCTGGTCTGCGCCGACGGCGCGCCGGAGCCCGTCAAGGAGTTCGAGGCCGACGTCTGCTGGTTCTCGGATCGCGCGCTGCGCCCTGGGTCCAAATACTTGTTGAAGCACTTGACCCACACCGCCGAGGCGATCGTTGATGCGATCGTCGACGTGGTCGACGTCCAGACGCTGGAGCGCGGGCCGGCGCCGAGCGAGCTGGGCCTCAACGACATCGGCCGTATCCGCCTGCGCACCCGCCGCCCCGTGATCGCCGACCCCTACGCGCGCAACCGCGTGACCGGGGCCTTCATCCTGATTGACGAGTCCAACAACGACACCGTCGCCGGCGGGATGGTCGCCGGTTAGCGCCAGGCGCAGCGACCCAGCGCCAGGTTCTGGATCCGGCGGCGGCCGGTATCGAGGGAGGTCAAGCGAACGGTGGCGCGCACCCTCACGCACGGGCCGCGGCCATCGCTGCGCCGGTGCAGCCGGACGCGCAGGTGCCGCACGCCGCCCGTCTCGAACGTCGCGGTCCCGATCGGTCGCGAGCCGCGCCTACCCGCGCGCAGCCAGACCCGCCCGCGGCAGACCTCTCCGCTGTAGCAGCGCAGGGTCAGCGACAGCCCGCCACCGTCGCGCAGGAGGATCGGCGCGGGGGCCGCAGCCGTGACCGTGACCTCCGGCCCGGAGCAGCCGAGCAGCCGGTCACTGCGGTCGTGGCGCAAGCGGATCGAGTGGTCGAAGCACGCGATCCGGTCGGTCTCTCCGTCGCGCGTGTCGATCACGTAGCGCCGTTTCCTGACCCGCGCCGGACCGTCGAGGCCCGTGGTGATGCTGTCGCGCCCGGGGCCGCCGGTGATATCGGCAAAGCCGCTGAGGTGGTCGTCGCCGCCACGGCCGTCGATCGTGCCCGAGTGGGTGACCTCGAGCCCGTCCGGACCGTCGGTGCCGACGAGGTCGCCTCGCGCGACCGAGACGAACTCCCAATCGCCCGTGACGTCATCGCCCTCGCCCCGCGGGCCGTCGTCGGCGATCCCGTCGAGCGAGACCCGGATGGGAGCGAGGAGGAACGCGGCCGGACCCTCGGTCAGCGCATCCCTCCCCGGCCCGCCGGAGAGCACGTCGCGCGCCGCGTCAGCCTGGTACTCGAGGCGGTCGTCGCCGTCGCCGCCCGTAACGCGATCGGCGCCCCGGCCGTCCTGCAGGACATCGTCGCCGGGACCGCCGTCGAGCGCGTCGTCGCCCGCGTCGCCGCGGAGCTCGTCACGCCCCGGTCCCCCGCGGATGCTGTCGTTGCCGTCGCCGCCTTCGAGCACGGCCAACGGCCGGGCACCGGGCCCGTCGGCGCCGATGATCACGTCATCGCCTGGCCCGCCGGCCACGGGGCCCAGCGCGGCGTGGAGCACGTCGCTCGCGTCACCGCCGACGATCACGCCCACGTCGGCGCCGACGTCGTCGCCCTCGCCGGCCTCACCGTCGTCGGCGATGCCGTCGGGCGTCACGCGGACTGGCGCGGCGCGCCCCGCGTAGCTGACGACCACGGCGGCGCCCGAGGCGCGGTCCGGCCCCGGTCCGCCATCCCACACGACGTCGCAACAGGCGCCCGGATCCGCCCGAACCGGCGGCACCGGCCCAAGCTGCGCGGCGTGCACGACGTCGGCGCCCGGGCCGCCACGGACGATCGTTGCGCCCGAGGCGATGTCGGCGCGATCGTCGCCGGGCCCGAGATCCACCGTCGGCGTGAGCGCACTCCCCGCCCCGAGCGTGACGCTGTCATCGCCCGCGCCCATGTCGATGCCCAGCACGACGCGCACAGCATGGCCGCCGACGACCGTCGGCGTGCAGGTGACCCAGCCGTCGACGTCCGCCGTGCAGCCCGCACCCAGCGCCGACGGTCCCGCTGTGTCGCGCACCCGCGTACCGGTGTCGACGAGGATCCCGTTCGCCACGCCCTGCGGGTCGGTGACCTGGAGGACGTAGACGTCGGTGGGCGGCGTCGAGGTGATGTACTTGCCGTCGCCGGGGACCGAGGGATCGGTGCGCTGGTAGACGAGCTCGATGGTCGCCGCGCTCGCGGCTGCCGGTGGGGCGCCGCTGAGGAGGACCAGGAGGACGAGCAGGAAGCCGGAGCGCATGCGGGTCGCAACGGCTCTCCCTTGGAGAAGTAGCGGGCAAACCGATGAGCGATGCTGCGGATCGTGTCGGGGAGACGCCACCAGCACCGCTCAGCCGGTGAGGGCCAGCGGCGCTCGCGCCTCGTCGGCGCCCAGGCGCAGCGCGACGAGCCCGATGCCGAGCTGGCGCACATCGGTGTTCAGGCGCGCGTCGGCCGGCGCCATCGTGCGGTCGACGATCAGCGCCACCTCGACGGTCTCCCGGCCCGCCGGCGCGACGGCCGGGACGCGGGCACGGACCTCCTGGCCGGCGCCGTGCTCGGTGAGGGTCGTTCGGGCGACCGAGCGACCGTTGGCCACCACCCGCACCGTGGCCGACGGCCGGCGCGGGCCCAGCGGCGCGTGCACCAGCAGGTCGAGCCACAGCGGTTCGCCCGATCC
>JBEVLC010000083.1:0-3506 GCA_040509415.1 Baekduia sp.
TCGGGCCGGCGGCGGCGGGCGAGCTCGACCGCCGCCGCGCCGTCGATCGCCTCGCCGACCACCAGCACGTCGGTCTGCGCGTCGAGCAGCGCGCGGAAGCCGGCTCGCACGAGCGCCTGGTCGTCGGCGAGCAGGACGTTGATCACGGTCGCTCCCGCGGCAGCGTCGCCTCGACGCGCCACCCGCGCTCCGTACCCGGACCCGCCGCCAGCGTCCCGCCGAGCGCCTCGGCGCGCTCGCGCATGCCGCGCACGCCCGTCCCTGCCCCGGTCGTGACCGCGGAGCGCCCCTTCCCGTCGTCATCGACGACGAGCCTCAGCCAATCGTCATCGTCGGCGCATGCGACGACGCGCACATTGCGAGCGTCGGCGTGGCGCAGCACATTGGTGAGCGCTTCTTGCACGATCCGATAGCCGGCCGCGTGCACGGGTGTCGGCAGAGGTGCGACGTGGTCGACGTCGATGACGACATGCACGCCTGCCGCGCGCAGCTGGTCGGCGACGCCGTCGAGGTCATCGAGGCCAGCCGTGGGCCCGACGGGCGCCGCCTGGTCGGTGTCGCGCAGGATGCCGAGCGTCGCGCGCAGATCGGTGAGCGCCCGGCCGCTCGCGCCCTTGATGTGCAGCAGGGCCTCGCGGGCCTGGCCGGTGTCCTCGTCGATCAGGTGCGCGGCGACGCCGGCCTGGACGTTGATCGCCACCATCGCGTGCGCGACCACGTCGTGCACCTCGCGCGCGATCCGCAGCCGCTCATCACCGAGCCGGCGCTCGACGGCCGCCTCGTGGACCGCGAGCTCGCGGTCGAGGGCGGCCTTGGTGTGCCACATCAGGTAGCCGAGCGCGAGCGCGAGCTCACAGAGCGCGACGTTGCGCATGGCCACCGAGACGAGCTCGCTGCTGCTGTCGGCGAACGGCCACACGCTGACGAGCACGCAGGGCACGACGGCGATGGCGCCGATGATCGTCTGGCGCCGGCCGTGTTCGCGCGCCATGTCAAACAGCGCCCACGCCGGGATCGCGACGACGGTCATGCCGGGCTCGAAGGCCCACAGCACGAGCACGACGCCGGCCACCAGCAGCGGCGCCAGCTGGAGGAAGCGCAGCCGGTAGCGCAGGGTCAGCGGCAGCACCGCGGCGTAGGCGCAGATGACGCCCAGAACACCGACCTCGGTGCCCGGCTTGGACGACAACAACCCGTCGAGGAGCAGGATCGGCGGCAAGACGATGACCGGCAGCCACCGCAGTAGCGTCGGGTTGGCGAGGACGCCGGTCATCGTCGGAATCGTACGGCGCCGTTCAATCGGCGCCCGGCGTGTCGATCGCCAGCTCGCTGATGGCGAACTTGCCGTGCAGGCGCCGCAGGGGCTTCGGCGACCACCAGTTCCACTTGCCCAGCAGCGCCATCAGCGACGGCACGAGCAGCGTGCGGACGACGAAGGCGTCGAGCAGGACCCCGGTCGCGGTGGCGATGCCGATCTGCTGGATGAACGGGATCGAGCTGGTCGAGAAGGCGCCGATCGCGACCGCCAGCAGAATCGCGGCGGCGGTGACGACGCGGCCCGTGCGAGCGACGCCGATGGCGATCGCCTCGCGCTCGGTCTCGCCGCCGTCGCGCGCCTCCTTGATCCGGCCGAGCAGGAACACGCCGTAGTCGGTCGACAGCGCGAACACGGTCGCCGCCGTGATCAGGAAGTCCGTCGGCGCGACGCCGCCGTTGGACGTGTAGCCGAGGAGACCCTCCAAGCGGCCGTCTTGGTAGATGAGCAGCAGCGGGCAGAGCGCGGCGCCGACGGTCAGCGCGTTCATGATGATGGCCTTCGCCGGCAGCACGACCGAGCCCGTCATCAGCCAGAGCACGAGGAACGTCAGCGTGCAGAGGACGAGCAGCGCGACCGGCAGCCGCGAGCCGATCGCGTCCTGCTGGTCGACGAACTTGGCGGCGGGCCCGGTCACCGCGGTCGCGAAGCCGGGCTGCAGCGCGCGGATCTCGCCGACCACGTCCTGAGCCGTGGCACCGGCCGGATCGCCGGGCACGCTCGCGGTGACCCGCCATGTGCCCTGGCCGAGGTCGGCCGGCGGCGCAACGGAGCGGACGCCGTCGAGCGCGCGGACCCGGTCAGCGAACGTGCGCACCGCGGCGGCATCGGACGCCGGTGCGGTGACCGCGACCGTGACGGGGGTCGAGCCGGTGCCGCCGAAGTCGCGCTCGATCGCGTCCGAGACGGTGCGCGAGCTCTGGCCTGCTGGCACCGAGGTCGTGTCGACCGGGCTCCATCTCACGCCCACGGCGGGCAGCGCGACGAGGAGCATCAGGGCTGCCGTCCCGGCGGCGATCAGCCCCGGCCGGCGCATCACGCCGTGGGCGAGCCGGTACCAGCGGTCGTAGGTAGCTGCGGCGCGCCGGTCGTCCTTCGGCAGCAGCTTGCGGCCCCAGATCGCCAGCAACGCCGGCGACACGGCGAGCGAGGCGACCGCCGCGACGATCGCGACGCTGGCACCCGCGATGCCCATCGACTCCGCGAAGCGGAGCGGGAAGAGCGTCAGCGTGGCGAGCGCGGCGGCGACGGTCAGCGCCGAGAACGCGACGGTCCGGCCGGCGGTCGCCATCGTCGTCCTGATGGCGTCGTTGGTGGCAGTGCCGTTCCCCAGCTCCTCGCGGAAGCGGGTGACGAGGAACAGCGTGTAGTCGATCGCCAGCCCGAGCCCGAGACCGATCACGAGGTTGAGCGCGAAGATGTTGAGCCCGTAGAGCTGATGGACGCCGCTCAGCACCAGGAACGTGCCGAGCACCGTGGTGACGCCGACGACGAGCGGCAGCAGCGTGGCGCGGCCGCGGAAGAACAGCAATGCCAGCAGCATCAGCAGTGGGAAGGCGAGGAGCTCCGCGCGGCCGAGGTCCTCGGAGATGGTCTCGCTGATCTGCAGCATGGAGACGGCGGAGCCGCCGACGGTCACGTGCGCGTCGTCCTCGAAGGCGGTCAGCGCCGCCTTGGCGACGTCCCGCTCGTCGGCGCTTGCCCTGATCGTGCCGGTGACCAGCGCGGCGTCGCCGCTCGGCGTTTGGCCGGCCGCGGCGGTGCGGGCGATGCCGCTGACGGCAGCGAGCCTGTCGGTCGCTGCTCGCGTCTGGCGGGCGAGGTCCGCGCCGTTGCCTTTGACGAGCAGCACGACGCCGGGCGAGGCGCCTTCGCCGGAGACGCGTTCGAGCTGTCGGTCCGCGCGGCTGGACTCCGACGCCTCGGTCGTGAAGCCGCCGCTGGAGTCCAGCTTTCCCGCGAGCGGACCGCCGATCGATCCCGCAACGGCGAGGAAGAGGAAGACGATGATGAGCGTGCGCCGCGGGCGCGCGGCGGAGAGTCTGCCAAGACGTTCGAGCATGCTCAGCATTCTCTACCGCGGGCGGCGCGCGCACATCGGCCTCAGGCAGTCACTTGCGAGGGCGGGGGTACTCCTGGGGGAGTACGCCTCGGGGCACTTCCGTTTTGGGGTCAGACCCCAAAACGGAAG
>JBEVLC010000084.1:0-35317 GCA_040509415.1 Baekduia sp.
CCCATCCGGGTCGTCGAGCAGCTCGGCGAGCAACGCCGCGATGCGGGCGTGTGCCTCGCCACCGCCCGCGCGCTGGGCCCAGAGCGCCGTGGCGGCCTCGCGCGCCGTGGCGACGAGCGTCGCGCGCTCGCCGGCATCGAGCGCGACGCGGCCTGGGATAACCCAGAGAAAGCCGAGCAGCACGCCGTCGTGGCGCACGGGCGCGCAGGTGCGCGGGCCCATACCGATCGCCGGGTTGGCCGGCGTGTCGACGATGTCGCCGGCGTGCTCCAAGCCGAGCGTGTCGAGCCATGCGACGACGTCGGGCGGAGCCGCGCGGGCGAGGATCGAGGCCTGGCGGACGCGATCCTCCAACTCGGTGTGCGAGCTGAAGG
The DNA here is from genome assembly GCA_040509415.1 of Baekduia sp. GTDB lineage: Bacteria > Actinomycetota > Thermoleophilia > Solirubrobacterales > Solirubrobacteraceae > Baekduia. Next base: position 375 of record JBEVLC010000084.1, read on the forward strand.
CCAGCAGGCGCCAGCGCCGGTCCTCAAGCGCGACCGGACGGCCGACCATGGCAGCCAGGTCGTCCACGAGATCCTGCAGCTCGACGGCCATCGGTGCCGACGATACGCCCTGCGACAGCTGTCGCAGCGGCGGGCGCGCGATCGAGACGGGCGCGCGCTGCTGGAAGCCGCGCGCGCGGGGAACATCGCAACCATGCTGATGGACGCCGAGATGGGCCACGACCTCGAACCGGCGATCGCCGCGATCGGCCGCGAGCTCGTCGCGGCGATGCCCGCCGCGCGCCACACCCCGCGTGCGGCCCTCGAGCGCCGGATCATGGCCGCGATGGTCGATGACGCCGAGCTGCGGGCCGCCGTCTTCCGCTTCGTCGACGTCCGCCCGGCATGCGCGGACCCGGGCGATCTGGCGCGCCATCTGAGCGAGCTGCTGAGCGAGGCCGAGGATTCGCCGCTGGCGCAGCGCGGCGCCGCGCTCGCCGGCGGCGCGCTGACCAAGCGCCCCGTCGCTCACGCGGCGGCCGCGGGCGTCAAGCAGATGGCGCAGCGGTTCATCATCGGCGCCGACGCGACCGACGCGCTGCCGGCCGTGGAGCGGATGTGGCGTGACGGCGTCGCGACGACGATCGACCTGCTGGGCGAGGCGACGGTCACCGAGGAGGAGGCCGACTCCTATGCCAACCGCTGCGAGGAGACGCTGCGCGTCCTGCACGCCGCATCGCAGGACTGGCCGCAGCGCCCGCTGCTGGAGCACGACGCCGCCGGCCCGCTGCCGCGCGTCAACCTCTCGGTGAAGGTCTCGGCGCTCACGCCGCTGCTGCGCTCCAACGCGCCCGAGCGGGGCATCGCCGGCGCGCAGGCGCGGCTGCGCCGCCTCCTGGCCGTCGCGCGGGACACCGGCGCGCACCTCCACATCGACATGGAGTCCTTCGACACGCGCGAGGCCGTCACCGAGCTGACGCTCAAGCTGCTCAGCGAGCCCGAGTTCGCCGAAGGGCCGTCGGCGGGCATCGTCCTGCAGGCCTACCTGACCGAGTCGCCCGCGCACCTCGAGCACCTCCTGGACTGGGCCAGCGCGCACCCGCGCTCGCACCCGTTGACCATCAGGTTGGTCAAGGGCGCCTACTGGGACCACGAGACCGTGGAGGCCGTCCAGCACGGCTGGCGCTCGCCGGTCTTCACCGACCGCCGCGCCTGCGACCGCAACTTCGAGGAGCTGACGCGGCGGCTGATCGACGCGCAGCCGACCGTTCGCGCGGCGATCGCCTCCCACAACCTGCGCTCGATCGCCCACGCCGCCGCCTACGCCGACGCCCGCGGTGCCGACATCGAGTTGCAGGTCCTGCGCGGGCTCGGTGACGAGACGCAGGCCGCCTTGCTGAGCGCCGGACGCCGCGTGCGCGCCTACTGCCCGATCGGCGACCTCGTGGCGGGGATGGCCTACCTCGTGCGCCGCCTGCTGGAGAACACCAGCAACGACTCCTTCCTGCGCGCCCAGGCCGAGGGCGCCGACCTCACCACCCTTCTGGAGAAGCCATGAGCGCCGCCACGACCACCGAGTTCGTCAACGAGCCGCTGCTGGAGCTGCGCCGCACCGAGGTGCGCACCGACGCGACCGCGGCGCTCGCGGCACTCGACGCGCAGCTGCCGCTGGAGGTCCCGATGCTGATCGGGACCGAGCTGGTGCGAGGCGACGCGTTCGCCTCGGTCGACCCCGGCGCCCCGTCGCGCGTCGTCGCGCACGCCCATGCCGCCACCGCCGCGCACGTCGACGCCGCCCTCGCACGTGCGGTCGAGGGTCAGCGGGCGTGGTCCTCACGCAGCGCCACCGAGCGTGCAGCGGTCCTCCGTCGCGCTGCCGACCTGCTGCGCGACCGTCGCCTGGAGCTCGCCGCGCTCGCCGTGCGCGAGTGCGGCAAGCCGTGGCCGGAGGCCGATGGCGACGTCTGCGAGGCCATCGACTTCTTGGCGTACTACGCCGCCGGCGCCGAGGCGCTGGACCGCGGCCGGGCCCTGATCCAGCTCCCTGGCGAGCGCAACACCATGCGCTACGTGCCGCGCGGCGTCACCGCCGTGATCGCACCATGGAACTTCCCGCTGGCGATCGCCACCGGCATGACCAGCGCCGCGCTGGCGACCGGCAACGCCGTTGTCCTCAAGCCCGCCGAGCAGGCGCCGGCGTGCGCGAAGGCCGTCGTCGACGCGCTGCACGCCGCCGGCGTCCCGCACGACGCGCTCGCGCTGCTGCCCGGCGGCGACGAGCCCGGACGCGCGCTGGTCGCCGACTCGCGCATCCACACGATCGTGTTCACAGGATCATGCGCAGCGGGGCGCTCGATCCTGGAGCGCGCGGCCAAGGTGGAGGACAACCAGTTCCACATCAAGAAGGTCGTCGCCGAGATGGGCGGCAAGAACGTGGTGATCGTCGACGCCGACGCCGACCTCGACGATGTCGTCCCCTCCCTGCTCTCCAGCGCCTTTGGCTTTGCCGGCCAGAAGTGCTCGGCTGCCTCGCGCGTGCTCGTCCACGCCCAGATCGCCGACGCGCTCGCCGAGCGCCTGGCCGGTGCGATCCGCACGCTGCAGGTCGGGCCTGCCGAGGACTTCGCGACCGATGTGCCGCCGGTCATCGACGCCGCCGCGCAGATGCGCGTGCGCCGCTACGCGGGGCAGGGCGCCGCGGCCGCGACCCGCGTCGCGGTGGCCAACGGCCTGCCGGCCGACGGCTTCTACGTCGCGCCGACGCTGCTAATCGGGTTGCCCGACGAGCATCCGGTGATCCAGGACGAGATCTTCGGCCCCGTGCTGGCGGTACAGAGGGTCGCGTCGATCGAGGAGGCGTGCGCGAAGGTCGACGCATCGCGCTTCGCGCTCACCGGCGGGATCTTCTCGCGCTCGCCGCGCACGGTGGAGCTGGTGGCCGCGCGGACGCCCGTTGGCAACTTGTACGTCAACCGGGAGATCACGGGGGCAATGGTCGGCCGCCAGCCCTTCGGCGGTGGGCGGCTGTCGGGCACCGGTCCGAAGGCCGGCGGGCCCGACTACCTGTTGCAGTTCGTCGAGGCGCGGACGGTCACCGAGAACACCGTCCGCCACGGCCTGGTGGTCTGAGGAGGCGGTCAGCCGCGGCGCGTGACGAGGCCGAAGACGAGGTAGTCAGCGCCTGGCGCGAACGGCCAGCGCCAGAGCGCGGTGCGCGTGACGTGGGCGCCGGCGCGCTCGGTGGCCAGCCAGGGGTCGCAGCCGTAGGGCAGCGAGCCGCGGCGGGCGAGGCTGAGTGCGGCGGCGGGGTCAGGCGCGGCCAACAGGTCGTCGAGCGTGAACGGCTGGCGGTGGCCGTCCCACCAACCCAGCAGGTCGTGGAGGATCACGACCGTTCCATCCGGCGCCGCGGCGTGCAGCCGGGCGACCACGCCGTCGGTGAGGCGCTGGCCGTCGCGCAGGAGCACCTTGTCGATCTCGGCGCCGGTCATGGTGCCCGCGGCCTTCAGCGCCGGGTAGAGCAGTTGGGTCAGGACGAGGTCGCAGACGACGACGTCGTAGGGGCCGTCGCCGATCGGCGTGGCCGGCACCGCGACGGTCTCCGCGGCCCCTGTGAGGACCGCGTCGGCCGCCCCGCCCGTGAGGTCCTCGACGAGCGCGTGGGCGGTGATCGCCCGGCGGCGCGCGCCCGCCAGCGCCCGCGCGTCGACGTCGATCAGATCCAGCCGGCCGGCGCGGCGCGCCAGGCGCCGCAGCGGGTGGTCGTCGCCGTTGCCCGCGCCGACCACCGCGACCCGCGCACCCGCGCCGACCTGCTCGTCGAGCAGCGCCCACGCCGCCGCGCGCGCCGGCTTCCAGCGCCGCCAACGGACGCGGTCGCCGCGGGCGTTGTTGGCCGCGTTGGCGGTCAGGACCGTGGCGTCGCTCACGCCCGGCCGTGCTCGTGGCTGACGTCGCCGCCGTGCCCCTCGTGGAACTGGTGCACGACCGCATGGCCCTTGCCGCGCGCAATCAGCCAGCGGTTGACCGGGAACGCCGCCCAGAAGGCCAAGAACAACGCGCCAGCGAGGCTGCCCCAGAAGAGCAGGTCGCCGAGCCCTGCGTCCATCGCGCCGGGGATGAACAGCATCGCCATCGAGTCCAGCACCTCCATCGTGGCGATGCTGAACGTGTCGGCGGCGAGGGCCAGCGGGATCGCCGCGCCAACCGTCAGCCCTGCCCGCAGCAGCGGCAGCATCGTCAGCAGGTAGCCGAAGAAGAACGCCAGCGCGACCGAGATCGCGATCGACGCCACGTCGCCCCAGCCGAGCGCGGTCGCGATGACGAGGCCGAGGATCTCGCCGATCGCGCAGCCGGTGAGGCAGTGCAGCGTGGCTGAGATGGCGGTGCGGTTCAGCGTCTGGTCGACGTGCTGCACGACCTCGGGCTACCCGAGGAGCGACGTGGGATCCTCGAGCAGCGCACGCACGCGCGCCAAGAAGGACGCGGCATCGGTGCCCGACACGATGCGCTGGTCGGCGCTGAGCGTGAGCGTCAAGACCTGCCGTGCGACCACCGCCCCCTCCCGCAACGCGACCCGCTGCACCGCGGCGCCGACCGCGAGCGTCGCGGCCTGGCCCGGCTGGATGATCGCCGTGAAGGCACCGACGCCGTGCATGCCGAGGTTGGAGACCGTGAACGTCGCGCCCGACAGCGCGGCCGCGGTGATCGTGGCGTCGCGGACCTCGGCGACGAGCCCCGCGAGCTGCTCGGAGACCGTGGCGGCCGACTTGGCGTCGGCGTCGAAGATCGTCGGGATCACGAGCGCCTCGCCGCCGCCGACCACGACGCCCACATTGGCGCGCTCGTAGTGCTGGTACTTGCCATCGGCATACGCGCCGTTGACCGAGCCGTGCTCGCGCAGCGCGACCCCGACGGCGTGGACGATCGCGGCCGTGACGGTCACGTCACCGCGGGTGGCCAGCAGCTCGGTCACGTCGACCTCGGCCGTCGCCTGGAAGTCGGGGATCGTCGCCTTGGACTCCGCCATCCGGCGAGCCACCGTGCGCTGCGCGCGGGTCGGCTCGACGGTCTCCACAGCGCCCTTGGCGCCGGTGGCGGCGGGCGCGGAGGCCTCGGCGCTCATTCGCTCTCCTCGAAGTAGTCCGGATGTGCCTCCCGGATGTGCGGCAGGCTGGACAGAACCATGCGCAGGTGGTGGCGCAACGTGGCCTCGGCGTGATCGGGATCGCGGTCGGCGACGGCGGCGACAACCTGGCGGTGCTCGGCGACCATCTCGCCGAGATATCCGGGCTCGGGCAGGCTCAGGCGGCGGACGCGATCGAGGTGGCCGTTGGCACGGCGGCTCAGGTGCCAGGCGATCTCGCGGCCCGACAGCTCGCAGAGGCGACGATGCAGCGCGTCGTCGAGGCGATCGAACGCATCGGCGTCGCCGGCCTCCTGCGCGCGGTCCTGGGCGGCGAGGTTGGCCTGCAGTTCGGCGAGATCCTCGGGACGCGCGATCTCGGTCGCCAGCCGGATCGCGGCGCACTCCAGCGCCTCGCGAACGAACGCGGCGTCCTCGACGCCATCGTTGGAGATCAGCGTGACGAACGTCCCGAGCTGCGGGACGATCGCGACCAGGCGCTCGTCGCGCAGCCGCACCAGCGCCTCGCGCACGGGTGTGCGGCTGACGCCCAGCCGCTCGGCCAGCTCGTTCTCCGACAGGCGCCGGCCCGGCTCCAGCTCGGCGCTGATGATCGCCTCGCGCAAAGCGAGGTAGACCTGGTCGCGCGCCGAGACGCCGGACGCGCGTTCGCCGAGGGCGATCCGCATGGTCAGAGGTATACCGACAACGCCTACGCAGGCGCCGTGCCCGGCCGCGGCGGGCGGCGGGCGCGGGACGCGCGGCGTGGCGCGGTGGAGCGGACGGAGTCCGGGGCCGGCTCGAGCGCCGGCGTGGCGATGCCCTGTTGTTCGTCGAGCGCCCGTTGCACCTGCGCGACACGACGCAGGAGCATGTCGCGCTGACCCCGCAGCTCGTCGGCGCCCAGCATGCGGGGACCGCCACTGCGAGCGGGCGCCGGGTCGCGTGCCAGCACGACGTCCAGCTGTGGCTCAAGCTCGCACAGGATGCGGTCCAGCACGGCGAGATCCTGGCGCAGCGTCCGGCGCTCGGCGGCGGTCTGGTCCTCGCTCGCGCGGTGCGAGCTCGGCTCGGCGACATACAGCGCGGCCGCCAGCTCGCGCGGTGCGACGCCAGCGTCCTGCGCGCGCTGGGCGACCTCGTCGAGCAGGGCGGCCTGGCGCAGTTGGGCGGCCGCGCCCGCGGCGACGAACGTCCCGGAGCCGTGACGGGTCTCCAGCAAGCCATCAGCCTCGAGCTTGGCAACCGCCGCCCGGACGGTGTTGTGGTTGACGCCGAGCTGGTCGGCGACCTCACGCAAGCCGGGTAGCCGATCCCCGGCGCGCAGCCGGCCGGAGGCGACGGCGGCGCGCACAACCCAGTCCAGCTGAACGCCGAGCGGGACGTCCGCCGTGTGGTCAAGCGCGATCCCGGCCGCGGTGGCCCAGCTCTCCGGCATGCCTCGCTCAGGGTAGCGTTCAGGGTGACGTTCAGGGCAGGCCAAGCTGCCCGCAGTGCCAACACACTGGTACTGTCGCCCGCCATGGGATTGCTCGGCGAGATCGGCGACATGATGATCCTGACCGGCAAGACGCTGGTCTCGGCCGTCCGCCCGCCCTATCCGTACGGCGGTGAGTTCGCGCTCCAGTTCATGTTCGCGCTGCGGCTCTGCTGGCTGCCGCTGCTGATCACCTCGGTCTGCATCAACTACGCGGTGCCGGGCATCCAGGGCGCCGGCTTCCTCGAGCTCTTCGGCGCGGTGGACCGGCTTGGCAGCTTCTACAGCCTCGCCTCGATTCGCGAGTTCGCCCCGCTTATCTGCTCGATCATCGTGGCGGGCGTCGCCGGCACGGCGATCACCGCCGACCTCGGCGCGCGCAAGATCCGCGAAGAGCTCGATGCGCTCCAGGTCCTCGGCGTCGATCCCGTCAAGAACCTGGTCGTCCCGCGTTTCCTCGCCCTGATGATCGTCACCGCGCTGTTCGACATCTTTGCGATCGTCGCCGGCATCACCGGCGGCATGGTCGCGACCCTCACCCACCACGCCCCGCTCGGGCCGTTCTTCGCGACGTTCCTCTCCAGCGGCACGACGACCGACGTCTGGGGCTCGCTGGTCAAGTGCACGCTCTTCGGTGCGATCGTCGCGATCGTCTGCTGCTACAAGGGCATGACCGCCAGCGGCGGCGCCGAAGGCGTCGGCAGAGCGGTCAACCAGGCCGTCGTCATCAGCCTGATGAGCGTCGCGGCGTTCAACTACGTCTTCACCCAGACGCTGCTGGCCACGCACCCGGAGATGATCGTCCTGAAGTGATCATGGGGCACGGAGTTGCCCAGAGTGTCAGCACACTAGTACTGTCACGCAATGGGGTTGCTCGGAGAGATCGGCGACATGATGATCCTGACCGGCAAGACGCTCGTCTCCGCGGTCCGGCCGCCGTACAGCTACGGCGGCGAATTCGCGATCCAGTTCCTGTTCGCGCTCAGGCTCTGCTGGCTGCCGCTGGTGATCACCTCGGTCTGCATCAACTACGCGGTGCCGGGCATCCAGGGCGGCGCCTTCGTCGAGATCCTCGGCGCTTTTGACCGGCTCGGCAGCTTCTACAGCCTCGCCTCCATCCGCGAGTTCGCCCCGATCGTCTGCTCGATCATCGTCTCGGGCGTCGCGGGCACCGCGATCACCGCCGACCTCGGCGCCCGCAAGATCCGCGAGGAGCTCGACGCCCTCCAAGTCCTCGGCGTCGACCCCGTCAAGAACCTCGTCGTCCCACGCTTCCTCGCCCTGATGATCGTGACCGCGCTGTTCGACATCTTCGCGATCTTCACCGGCATCACCGGCGGCGTCATCGCGACGCTCCTGCACGACGCGCCGCTCGGGCCGTTCTTCGCCACGTTCATCTCCAGCGGCACAACGACCGACGTCTGGGGCTCGCTGATCAAATGCACCCTGTTCGGCGCGATCGTCGCGATCGTCTGCTGCTACAAGGGCATGACCGCCAGCGGCGGCGCCGAAGGCGTCGGCAGAGCAGTGAACCAGGCCGTCGTCGTCTCCCTGCTCGCCGTCGGCGCGTTCAACTACGTCTTCACCCAGACGCTGCTGGCCACCCACCCGGAGATGCTGACGCTGAAGTAGGCCTCGGCCTCACCAGGAGCGCGTGAGCCCGCCGTCGACGCGCAGCGACTGACCCGTCACATACGACGCGGCGTCGGAGACCAGGAACGCGGCCGCGGTGGCGATCTCGGCGACGTCGCCGAGGCGGCCGGCAGGGACCTGGGTCCGCGCGGCTTCCTGCGCGGCCTCCATCCCGCCCGCGTTGCCGGCGATCCGGTCGGTCGCGATCCAGCCAGGGAGTACGGCGTTGAAGGTCACGCCCTCGCCCGCGGTCTCGCGCGCGAGCTCCTTGAAGGCGGCCAGCAGGCCGGGACGGTTGGCGTTGGAGAGCTGCAGGCCCGGAATCGGCTCGACCGCCGCGCTGGAGGAGACGGCGAGCACGCGGCCCCAGCCACGCTCGCGCATCCCGGGCAGCACCCGGCGCAGGATCGCCATCGGCGAGATGACGAGGCTGCGATGCGCGGCCTCCCACTGCTCGTCGCTGAAGCCCAGCGGGTCGGCGCCGACGGGCGGGCCGCCGGTGTTGGCGACGTAGATGTCGACGGGGCCGAGGTCGCGCGCGACGGCGGCGACGAGGCCGTCGACCGCGCCGAGGTCATCGCTGTCGAAGGTGTAGGCCTTGCCGTGGACCGCGCCGGCGGCGACCCCTCCGGCGTCCGGGTCACGCGAGGTGATCGCGACGCGCGCGCCCTCCGCTGCCAGCGCCGCCGCGATCCCGCGCCCGATGCCGCGCGAGCCGCCGGTGACGAGCGCGACCTTGCCGTCGAGTCCGAGGTCCATCGCCGGAGTCTCTCAGCCGACGTAAGGCGGGCGCCGCTCGTCCCAGCGCTCGACCGCCTCCAGCTGGGCGGCAAGCGCGATCAGCCGCGCCTCGCTGCCGCCGGGCCCGAGCAGCTGCGCGCCGACCGGCAAGCCGTCGGCGGTGAGGCCGGCGGGCACGTTGACCCCCGGCCAGCCAAGGACGTTCCACGGCCACGCGTACGGGCAAGCGCCGACGATGACCTTGTCGGTCGCCCAGCCGCCGAGGCCGTCGATCGCACCGACCGGCAACGGCGGCTGCGCGGTCGTCGGCGCCAGGACCACATCGGCGCGGCGAAAGACGCGGCCGACCTGGGCTTGCAGCGGGCGCTCGAGCGCCCGTGCGAGCCGCAACACCGGACCGCCGACCCAGCGCCCGAGCGCGACGTTGTGGCGCGTGCGCTGATCGAGCAGCTCGGCGTCGGGCACGCGGCGCGACCAGTCACGCAGGCCGACCATCGAGCGCGGGATGAAGGTCGCGCCGATCAGCCCGTAGAAGGGGTCGTCGTCGACGATCTCGTGGCCGAGCCCTTCGAGGATGGTGGCGAGACGCTGGGTGGCGGCGCGGACGCGATCGTCTAGCTGGGCGGGCGCGCCGCTGAACGGGATCCGGAAGGAGAGCGCGATCCGCAGCCGGCCGGGGTCCGCACGACGGGCGGTCTCGGCGAACGGCTCGTCCGGTGGGCGCGGCGTGTGGCGGTCGCCGGGATGCGCGCCCGCGACCGTGTCGAGCAGCAGCGCGGCGTCATCGACGGTGCGCGCGAGCGGGCCGATGCACGTCAGGCCTTGGAAGGCCTCGGCGTCGGGCCAGGTCGAGATGCGCCCGCGCTGGGGCTTGATGCCGACCAGATGCGTCCACGCGGCGGGGATGCGAACCGAGCCGGCGCCGTCAGAGCCCACCGCGGCGGCCACCAGGCCGGCGGCGACCGCCGCAGCCGAGCCACCCGACGAGCCGCCGGGCGTGTGGTCCAGCGACCACGGGTTGCGCGTCTGGCCGAAGGCCTCGCCCTCGGTGATCGGCCACTGACCGAACTCGGGCGACGTCGTCTTGCCGACGATCACGGCGCCGGCCGCGCGCAGGCGACGGGCGACCTCGCCGTCGGCCTCCTTGCCGGCGAAGTCGCCGGCGCAGCCGAAGGCCGTCGTCTCCCCCGCGAGATCCATGTCGTCCTTGATCGCCATCGGCACGCCCAGCAATGGAGCATGCTCGCCATCGGCGCGGCGACGGTCGGCCTCGGCGGCTTGGGCCCGCGCGCTGTCGGCGCAGACGACGCGGAAGGCGTTGAGGTCGGGCTGAGCCGCGTCGATCCGGCGCAGCGCAGCGTCGACAAGCTCAACTGAGGAGACCTCGCCGGAGGCGATCAGCGACGCTTGGCGGCGCAGACCGGCGAAGGCGAGGCCGTCGGCCTCAGAAGCTGCGGACGTGGAGGACATCTGGCGCAGAAGGGTACGGGTACGTGCGCGTTCAAGAGGCGGTCGAGCCGTGCCGACCGGCTTCGTGGTGGTCCTCCTCCACCAGCGTGCGAGCCCGCTCACGCGCCCGGAGATAGGCGCGGAAGACCTCGGCACGCGCGGCGCGCAACTGCTCGCCGACCAGCGCCTGCACGGCTTGCGCCTGATCGCCGCGGCGCTGCTCGTCGTGTGGCGGGTCGGTCACTGCAAACGCAGTTACCGCCGCCGCCGCAGGCGAAACCCGGGACGGTCCGCGCGCGGGCGCGGGGACGCCAGGTCCAGGTCGATTTCGCCTCGATACTGAGGGTCAGAGCGACCGGCGTCAGTCGTTGGCGGTGACCGCGTCGAGCACGCTCGCGAAGCGCTCGCGCGCCGCCGCCCGACGGGTCGGCACGTGCTCGGTGGGCAGTTCGCCGGCCGGGGGCGCGTAGCCGCGCAGGATCTGGCGAGCGACCGACTGGCGGTGGACCTCGTCGGGGCCGTCGTAGATCCGCGCGGCGCGCGCGAAGCGGTACATCGCCTCCAGCGGCAGGTCGGTCGAGTAGCCAAGCGAGCCGTGGGCCTGCAGCGCGCGGTCGATGACGTCGTGCAGGACGCCCGCGCCGTAGAACTTGATCAGGCTGATCGGCGTGCGCGCTGCCGAGACGCCCTGGGTGTCCATCACCCACGCGGCGTGCAAGGTCATCAACCTGGCCGCCTGCATCTGCGCCGCGGAGTCCGCGATCCAGTTCTGCACCGTCTGGTGCTCGCCGAGCGTCTTGCCGCCGCTGACCCGGTAGGTCGCGCGCTCGCAGAGCATGTCGAAGGCCCGCTGGGCGACGCCGAGCCAGCGCATGCAGTGGTGGATGCGCCCCGGGTAGAGCCGCTGCTGGGCGATCAGGAAGCCCTCGCCCTCGGCACCGAGCCGCTGCGTGGCCGGGATCCGCACGTCCTCGTAGACGATCTCGGCGTGCCCGCCGAGCTTGCCGAACGCCTCCCACGGATGCTCCATCGTCGGCACGTCGCGCAGGATGTTCACGCCCGGCGTGTCGGCGTCGACGAGGAACATCGTCGCGCGCTGGTGAGGGCGGGCGTCGGGGTTGGTGACGGCCATGACGATCAGAAAGTCCGCGATCGACGCGTTGGAGGAGAACCACTTGCGCCCGCTGATGACGTAGTCGTCGCCGTCGCGGACCGCACGCGTCTTCAAGGTGGTGGGGTCGCTGCCGGCGGTGTCGGGCTCGGTCATGGAGAACGCCGACTTCAGGTCGCCGGCCAGCAGCGGCTCCAGATAGCGCTCCTTCTGCTCGGCGGTGCCGGCCAGCGCGAGCACCTCGCTGTTGCCCGAGTCCGGGGCCTGGCAGCCGAACGCGTTGGGCGCGAACGGCGTCGTGCCGAGGACCTCGTGCAACAACCCCAACTTGACCTGCCCGTAGCCCTGGCCGCCGAGCTCGGGATCGAGGTGCGCGGCCCACAGGCCCTGCGCGCGGACCTGCTCCTGCAGGGGTGTGTAGATGCGATCCAGCGCCTCCTGCGACAGGTCGCCGACTACCGTCTCCAGGGGCCAGATCTCCTCGCGGACGAACGTGCGCGCCCAGTCCAGCTTGGCGGCGTAGTCGGGGTCGGTGCTGAAGTCCCAGGCCATGGGGTCGAGCCTACTCCGACGGAGCGTGCCGCCGGCGCGGCTCACGGCCAGGTGGCTGTGATGGGCGCTCGCGCTCCAGCGCCGGCGGGATGACACGACGCACCGGCACACCCGCGCTCAGCTTGAGCAGCTCGCCGAAGTGCGACACCTCCAGCGCCGATCCGCGCTGCAGCGTGTAGGTCGCGCCGCCCTCGTTGACCTCCACGTGCACGCGCCCTTGGGCGACGCAGATCCGGAACGCCAGACGGCCCAGGCCCGGTGGCAGCCGCGGCGCGAAGGTCAGCGCTCCGTCGTGATCGCGGAAGCCGCCGAAGCCGGCGACGAGCGCGAGCCAGCTGCCGGCCAGCGAGGCGATGTGCAGGCCGTCGCGCGTGTTGTGCTCCAGATCGTGGAGGTCCATGAGCGCGGCCTCGCCGAGGTAGTCATAGGCCAAGTCCAGGTGGCCGGTCTCGGCGGCGATGATCGCCTGCACGCAGGCCGACAGCGACGAGTCACGGACGGTCAGCGGCTCGTAGTAGGCGAAGGCGCGCGCCTTCTCCTCGTCGGTGAAGCGATCGCCGCAGGTGTAGAGGGCCATGACGAGGTCGGCCTGCTTGACGACCTGCTTGCGGTACAGGTCGAAGTATGGGTAGTGCAACAACAACGGGTACTTCTCGGCAGGCGTGTCATCGAAGTCCCAGCGCGCGTGGTGCGTGAAGCCCTCGGCCTGCATGTGGACGTCGAGGATCCCGTCGTAGGGCACGTGCATGGCGTCGGCCGCCGTCCGCCAGACGCCGACCTCGTCGGCGACGACGCCCAGCGCCTCGGCCTCCTGCGGATGGCGGTCGACCGCCTCGGCGGCGCCGAGCAGGTTCCGGCGCGCCATCAGGTTGGTGTAGGTGTTGTCGTCGCTGATCGCGCTGTACTCGTCCGGGCCGGTCACGCCGGGCAGCCGGAAGCGCCCCTTGCGGTCGTGGTGGCCGAGCGCGGCCCAGAGGCGCGCGGTCTCGACCAGCAGCGGCAGGCCGACGTCGCGGGCGAAGGCGGGGTCGTCGGTCGCGTGCTGGTAGCGCAGGACGGCGCCGGCGATGTCGGCGCCGATGTGCATCGCCGCCGTGCCGGCTGGCCAGTAGCCCGAGCACTCGCGACCGGCGATCGTGCGCCAGGGGAACGCGGCGCCCTCGAGCCCGAGTTGCGTGGCACGCTCGCGGGCCAGGTCGAGCGTCGCCAGCCGCCAGCGCAGCACGTCGCCGGCGGCATCAGGAAAGGTGTAGGTCAAGACCGGCAACACGAAGGACTCGGTGTCCCAGAACGCGTGGCCGTCATAGCCCGAGCCGGTCAGGCCCTTGGCGGGGATCGCGCGCCGCTCGGAGCGGGCGCCCGCCTGCAGGACGTGGAAGAGCGCGAAGCGCACCGCCTGCTGGAGCTCGGGGTCGCCGTCAACCTCGACGTCAGCGTCCTCCCAGAACGCGTCGAGGTACTCGCGCTGCTCGGTGCAGAGCCCCTCCCAGCCGGTGTGACGCGCCTCCGCGAGGCTGCCGCGCGCCTGGGCGCGCAGCGACGGCAGCGACCGCGAGCTCGACCAGGAGTAGGCGAGGAACTTGAGCACGCGCAGCTTGCCGCCGCTCGGGACGTCGGCCGCGACGATCACGCGGCCCTCGTCGCCGCCGGCCTCGGCGCGCGCCTCGGTGCCCTCGGGCCCGTCGACGATGTGGTCCATCGTCGCGCAGGTGCGGATGCCGCTGCGGTCGAGGCGATGCACGAGCGAGACCCGCAGGTCGTCGTGGTAGGCCTCCTCGCTCTGCAGCGGCGCGCGCAGCGCGGCCGCGGCGCGCGGGTCGTCGGCCTTGGGCACGACCTGGCCATCCTCGTTGGCCACCAACTCGCTCTGGATCACCAGGCGCGCGCCGTCGCCGAGCGCCTCGACCTCGTAGAGGATCGCCGCGGCGCCGCGCTGGGTCAGCGATACGAGCCGCGTCGAGGTGATGCGCACCTCGACGCCGGTCGGCGAGCACCAGTGAACGTGGCGGCGCAGCACGCCGGCGCGGAAGTCCAGCACGCGCTCGTGGTGCAGCAGCTCGCCGTAGCGGACGTCGAAGAGCTCGTCGTCGACGTGCAGGCGCAGCAGCTTGCCATCTGTCACGTTGACGACCGTCTCGCCCGCCTCGGGGTTGCCGTAGGCGGTCTCGGCGTAGGGCAGCGGACGCACCTCATGCAGGCCGTTGAGGTAGGTGCCGGGCAGCCCGGTGGGCTCGCCCTCGTCGAGGTTGCCGCGCATCCCGATGTGGCCATTGGAGAGCGCGAAGACCGACTCGGACTGCGCGAGCCGCTCGAGGTCCAGGCCCTCCTCGCGCAGGGCCCAGGGATCCTCGGAGTAGTTGGGGTGGTCGGTCACGGCAGCAGCTCGGCCAGATCCTGCACGACGATGGTGGCGCCGTGGTGGGCCAGCGCGTCAGCCTGGCCTACCCGATCGACGCCGACAACCACCCCGAAGGCGCCGGCCCGGCCCGCTTGGACTCCGGCCAGCGCGTCCTCGAAGACCGCGGCGTGTGCGGGCTCGGTGCCGAGCGCCGCGGCGGCCGCGAGAAACGTGTCGGGCGCGGGCTTGCCCTTCAGCCCGCCCTCGGCGACCGCGTGGCCATCGACGACGTGGTCGAAGAGGTCGAGGATGCCCACCGCCTTCAGCACCTCCGTGGCGTTGGCGCTGGAGGACACGACGGCGAGCTTGCGTCCCGCGTCCTTGGCGGCATGGACGTAGCGAACCGAGCCTTCGTAGGCCTCAACGCCGTCGCGCTCGATGATCTTCAGGACGAGCTCGTTCTTGCGGTCGCCGAGCTCCTTGACGGTCGCTTCGTCCGCGTCGATCCCGCGCGACGTCAGGAAGCCGCGCACGCCGTCGGGGCGCGGGCGGCCGTCGACGTACTCGTCGTAGTCGTGATGGGCGTCGAACGGGACGTAGCCATCGGGGTCGCGGTGCTTGAGGTACTCGTCGAACATCGTCTTCCACGCGGCGGCGTGGACCTTCGCCGTCTGGGTCAGCACCCCGTCGAGGTCAAAGAGGCAGGCCTGGATGTCGTCCGGAAGTCCGAGCACGACCCCATGCTAGGCGTGGGCGACCTCACCCTCCGGCAGCCGCACGGCATCCAGCGGCTGACCGACCAGCTGGCCGCCGGCGCAGTCCTCCCCACGGACCTTGCGGCGGGGATTGACGATGCCGACGAGGCCGAGGACGCCGCCCAGCGCCACCAACGCCGCCGAGAGGCCCATGCCGAGGCGAAACGCGTCAACCGACGCATCGCGGACGGCACCGCTCACCGGCGCGCGCTCGGCGACCGGCAGCGCCGACACGTCGACCGACGCGAGCGTGCGGCGCTTGGCCTCCGCAACGGCCTTGGTCGACGCAACGCTCAGCGTGCGGCCGCGCAAAGACGCGTCGATGGACGAGGCGAACGAGGCCGACACGACGGCGCCCAGTGCGGCGACCGCGAGCAGGCTCGCCACGCGCGCGATCGCGTTGTTGACGCCCGAGGCGATGCCGGCGTTGCGCTCGTCGGCATCGGCGAGCACCGTCGCCGTCAGCGGTGCGACGGTCGCCGAGAGCCCGAGCGAGAACAACAACAACGCCGGCAGCACGTCGGTCCAGTAGCTGAGCGGCGCACCCAAGCGCATCATCAACACTAAGCCGGCAGCGGCGACCAGCGGGCCGAGTCCCATGAACAGCCGCGGCCCGTAGCGATCGGCCATCCGCCCCGCCCGCTTGGACAGCAAGAACATGACGATCGTCGCGGGCAGCGTCGCCAGGCCGGCCTGCAGCGCGTCGTAGCCCGCCACCTGCTGCAAGAACAACACCAAGAAGAAGAACGTGATCCCCAGGCCGCCGTACATCGTGAACGTCTGCGCGTTGCCGATCGCGAAGTTGCGGCGCTTGAACAGGCCGAGCGGCAGCATCGGATGCTCCGTGCGCGACTCCCACCACAAGAACGTCGCCAGCAGCGCGAGCCCGACCAGCGCGGGGCCGATGACGCCCGGCGAGCCCCAGCCCAGTGTTGGCTGGCGGATCAGCGCGAAGACCGGCCCGGCAAGGCCCAGCGCGCAGAGCGCGGCGCCCAAGAAGTCGATCGGCGCGTGTCGCCGATCGCGCTCGCGCTGCGGCACCGCGATCGCGACCAACAGCAACGTGATGAGCACGAACGGGATGTTGATGGCGAAGATCCAGCGCCAGGACGTGGCGTCGATCAGGTACCCGCCACAGAGCGGACCGACCACCGTCGCGATCCCCGACCACGCGGTCCACGACCCGATCGCCATGCCGCGCTCCTGGGGTGGGAAGGTCGACACGATCACCGCCAGCGCGCTCGGTGTCAGCAGCGCGCCGAAGACCCCTTGCAACGCGCGGCCGGCGATCAGCACCTCGACCGACGGCGCCAGCGCGCAGACCAGCGAGACCACACCGAAGCCCGCCACGCCGATCGAGAAGACGCGCCGCTCGCCGAGCAGATCGCCGAGCGATCCGCCGATCAGGATCAGCGAGCCGAGCGCGAGCAGGTAGGCGTTGGAGATCCATTGCTGACCGGCCAGGCCGCCGCCGAGATCCTGCGAGATCGACGGCAGCGCGACGTTGACGACCGTCGAGTCGAGGCCCACCACGAACGACCCCATGATCGCGGCGAGCAGGCTGAGCCGCTTGGGATCGCGCAGTGAGGGCACCGCCCCAGTCCTACCGGGCGGCGGGCGTCGTGTCCAACGTGGCTCAGCGGCCGGTGACCGCGCGGTCCTTGCCTTGGGCCTTGGCGGCCAGGAGCCGGTCGTCGGCCGCGCGGAAGAGCGTGGCGACGGTGTCGCCCTCGTGGGGCGCGACGGCAAGCCCGACCGACGCGGTCAGGGCGCCCGACGGGCCGATCTGCCCTTCGCGCACGGCCTCGACGATGCGCTGCGCCGCGAGCACCGCCTCCGCGTCGTCGGCGCCCGGCAGGATCACGCCGAACTCCTCGCCACCGGTCCGGCAGACGACGTCGGCGCCGCGGACCGCGTCGCGCAGCAGGTCGGCAAACGCGATCAGCACACGGTCGCCGACGGGATGGCCATGGCCGTCGTTGACCGCCTTGAAGTCGTCGACGTCGAGCAGCAGCAGCGCGACCGGGGCGCCCTGGCGACGGACGCGCGCGAGCTCGGCGCCGAGCCGCTCGTGGAAGTGGCGGCGGTTGAAGAGGCCGGTCAGCTCGTCGGTGCGCGCCTGCTCGCTGAGGCGCTCGCGCTGGTTGGCGTTGTCATAGGCCAACGCCGCGAGCGTCGCGAAGCGCTGGATCAGCTCGACCTCCTCGGGCGCAAACTGGGCGACCACGCCCTCGCGCCAGACGTTGAGCGTGCCGAGCACGCGCGGGCCGGCGATCAGCGGCGTGCAGACCAATGCCTCGGGCTCGTCCTCCGGGGTGCCGGGGACCTTGTAGACCGACTCGCGCGAGGCGTTGGCCTCGAAGTGCGCGAGCGTGCGCGTGGTCACCACGCGGCCGGCGATGCTGCCCTGCAGCGGCGGCCGGCCGGCGAGCGTCTCGTCGACGTAGCGGCCGACGGCGAAGACCGGCAGCAGGACCTCGGCGCCAGCCTGGGTCGAGTAGACCGCCAAGCTCGTGAACGGGACGATCGTCTCCAGCGCCCTCGCCATCTCGTCGAACGTCGCCTCGAGCGATCCTTCGGCGAGAATCGACGATGCGGCGTCGATGATCGACTCGAGTCCCCGGGTCAGCCGGCCTGGGTCGCTCTGCTGCATCGCATCCACTCTGCCGGATGATCGGTCCGAACGCCGTTCGGTTGAGCGGCGCGGCGGACGACTGTCGTAACGCCGTCCTTTCAGAGCGCCCGGGTCGACGCCGCGGTCTGCAGCGACCACGACAGCGCCTCGGCGTAGCACGCGCCGAGGGCGTCCTGCGCGAGCCCGTCCCCACCCACCGAGGCGCCCCACTCGTAGGCGAGCACCGCGGTCAGCGCCGCGCCGTCGGGCCCGGCGCGATGCAGCAGCGCGTCGATGACGGCCTCGTGCAGCGGGATGCCGTCGAGCGCGTCGGCCATCGACACGCCCAGCATCGCGTCGGCGACCGACAGCAGGCCGACCGAGAACGCGATCTCGGCGTCGCCGTCGCGCAGCTCCGCCAGACGCGAGAGCGTGCGCGCGCGGCTCAGCGCGGTCGGCACGAGCTCGTCGCAATGCGTGCTGATGCCGCTGAGCACGAGCATCATCGCCCACTGCCGGACGGTGCGCGGACCGAGCATCGTCACCGCGTCGTGGACCGAGGTGATGCGCCGGCGCAGCGAGTAGGCGGCCGAGTTGAGCAGGCGCAGGAGGCGCAGCGTCAGGCCGGGGTCGCGGGTGACGACCGCCTCGATCTCCTCGAAGGTCGCGTCGGGACGCGTGAGCACAGCGATGTCGCGCAGCGAGCAGGAGGCCGACGACGGGATCTCGCGCCCGGTGACGATCTCCGGCTCGCAGAAGAAGTACCCCTGGAAGAGCTCGTAGCCGAGGGCGAGGCAGTCCTCGAACATCGCCCGGTCCTCGACCTTCTCGGCCAGCAGCGTGACCCCGAACGGACGCAGGAGGCGTGCTTGGCGCGCGGCGTGCTCGATGCCGCCAGCCAGCACGTCGATCTTGACGATCGTGGCGAGGCCGAGCAGTTCGTCGGCCGCGGGGTCGTAGACGAAGTCGTCCAGCGTGATCGGGAAGCCGGCGGCCACGAACTCACGCAGGCGGCCGAGCAGCTCGTCGTCGAGCAGTTGGTCCTCGAGCAGCTCGAGCACGACCTCGCCAGGCGGCAGCGACAGCGGATCGACATCGAGCAGGAACCGGCGCGAGACGTTGATCCAGGCGGGCATGGCACCGACGAGGCTGCTGAGGCCGATGTCACCGAAGGCGGCGAGCAGGACCTGCGCGGTCGCCTGCTCGCCGTCGGTCGCCGACCCGCGGTGCAGCAGCTCGTAGCCCTTGAGCCGTTGGCGCCGGTCGAGGATCGGCTGGCGGGCGACCGCGACGGAGCTGGCGAGCGCGACGTCCATGCCGCCCCTTTGGTCGGCGCTTCCTGAGCGTTTCCTGAGCGCACTGCACCACCCGATCCGGGGGTTCTGGCCGAATGGTTGAGCCATCCGGACGCCAAGATGGCGCTAGGCGAGCTCAGCGGTCGTGCGCGGCGCGCAACTCGTCGGCTAGCGCCAGCGTGGAGCCGTCCAGCGTGCCGGCCGTCAGCCGCTCGTGGGCCGCCAGCGTGGCGACGAGCGTGCGCTCCACATCAGCCGCCGTGAGCGAGCGCACGATGTCTGCGGCGCCGCCGGCGGTCGCCGGGCGCCAGTCGATCCCCAGCGCCGCGTAGATGTCGACCAGCGCCGCGCGCAGCGCTGCGCTGCCCTCCACGATCACCATCGCGGTCACCAACGACGCGCCCTTGATCGAGCGCTGCGCGGTTCCCGCGAGCTTGATCCCCGCAGCGTTGACCGACCACTCCCCCGCGCAATACTCGCCCGGTAGTTCGCCGACGCGCGGAGCAATGCCCAACGTTTCCAGCGCTTGCACCAGCAGCGTGGTCACCGCCGCGAAGCGCTCGGGGATGCCTTCGGCGATCGTCACCACCGGCCTGATCAGCTCGATCAGCACCGAGCCCGCGTCATAGCCGGCCGCGTGGCCGCCGCCGAGGCGCAGCAGCGGCGTGAAGCCGTGCTCGACGGCCGCCGCGCGCGCCGCCGGGTAGCCGTCGCTGAGCGCGTCGAGGCGGCCGAAGGCCATGGTCGCCCCCGGCCGGAAGATCCGCGCCGTCGACGGTCGCTCGCCCGCGCCGACCTGGCGCAAGAGCGCGTGCGTGATCGCCGCGTCAAGCAGGGGATCCTCAGGGTGACGCTCGCGCAGCAGCTCCATCGCCGATGGCCTACACGAACACGTCGGTCAGCGCGAAGGCGTCGACGTCGACCAGCCCGTGGTCGGTCAGCTTCAGCGAGGGGATCACCGGCAGCGCGAGGAAGCTCAGCGCCATGAACGGCGCACCCAGCCGGCAGCCGAGCTCGGCGGCGACCGCCTCGGCGCGCGCGAGGTCGTCGGCGACTTCGCGCGGCGGCCGGTCGGCCAGCAGCCCGGCCAGCGGCAGCGCGACCGTCGCCCGCACCTCTCCGCCGGCGGCGACGACGAGCCCGCCGCCCAGCTCGGCGGCCGCGCGCGCGGCGATCAGCGCGTCGCCGTCGTCGGCCGCGGCGACCACGATGTTGTGGGAGTCGTGCGCGACGCTCGAGGCCAGCGCGCCCGCACGCAGGCCGAAGCCGGTGACGAATCCTTGGCCGACGTTGCCGGTGTGATGGTGGCGCTCGATGACGCTGAGGCGCAGCAGGTCGGCGCCGGGCTCGGGAGCGGCGACGTCGGCAGGGGCCGACTTCAGCGCGACGACCTCGGAGGTCGTGATCAGCTGGTCTTCGATGAGCCCGATCGCGCGGACGCGATCGCCGTCGCGACGCAGCTGGAGGCTGTCACGCCAGGCGACGTCCATCGTCGGCGCCAGCCCGCCGGGCGCGGCCTCGCCGCCGCCGACCCGCTCGCCGTCGCGCGCCACGACGCGTCCTCCCGCGATCACCAGCGAGGGCCGCACGTCGGCGAGATCCTCGAAGAGCACCAGGTCAGCGCGGCGCCCGGGCGCGATCGCGCCGCGGTCGCGCAGCCCGTAGTGCTCGGCGGGGTTGCGGGTCGCGAGCGTCAGCGCGAGCAGCGGGTCGAGCCCCGCGCCGATCGCAATCCGCACCAGCGCGTCGATGGAGCCGTCGTCGAGCAGCTCGCCCGGGACGCGGTCATCGGTGCAGAACGCGAAGCGACCGGCATTCTCGGGCGTCACAGCGGGCAGGACGTCGAGCAGGTTGCGCGCGTTGGTCGCCTCGCGCAAGAACACCATCATGCCGCCGGCGACCTTCTCGCGCGCCTCGGCGGCCGTCAGGCACTCGTGGTCGGAGACGACGCCCGCCGCGAGGTAGGCCTGCAGATCGGCACCGAGCACGCCGGGCGCGTGGCCGTCGATCGGCCGCCCGGAGAAGGACATCAACTTCGCCAGCTCGACCGCGTCGCCGGCGAGCACGCCCGGGTAGTTCATCATCTCGGCAAGGCCCAGCACCCGCGGATGCGCCGCCAAGGCCATCAGGTCGCTGGACTCCAGCCGCGCGCCCGCGGTCTCCAGCGGCGAGGCCGGCACGCAGGCCGGGGCCATCATCAGCACCGACAGGTCGAGGCCCTCGCTGGCGGCGAGCATCCAGCGGATGCCGTCGACGCCGAGCACGTTGGCGATCTCGTGCGGATCGCTGACGACCGTCGTCGTGCCATGCGGCAGGACCGCGTCGGCGAAGCGCCCAGGAGCGACCATCGAGCTCTCGATGTGGACGTGGGCGTCGATGAAGCCCGGAGCGACATAGCGCCCGGCGGCCTCGATCATCTCCCGGCCATCGGCCAGGCCGGGCGCCACAGCGACGATCCGGTCGCCGACGATCGCCACGTCGGCCGGCCGGATCTGCTGGGTCAGGACGTCGACGACCCGCGCGCCGCGGATCAGGAGATCCGCCGGCTCCTGCCCGCGAGCGACCCGGACTGCGCGGGCGATGACGTCGGTCATGGCGACCAGTGTCGCCGACCGCGCCGCTCAGCGCTCTTGCAGCACCGACAGCACGTTGCCCGCCGGGTCGGCGAACCACGCGATGTACGGCCCCTCCTCGCGCATGATGCCGCGCTCGTCCTGCGGCATTTCGTCGTAGCGCAGGATCTCCACCCCGCGCTCGGTGAGCCCGTCGACCGCGGCATCGATGTCGTCGACCCGGAAGTTGAGGATCGTGTAATTCGCCGGCGCGTGGTCGGGCTTGGGGTAGACGATCGTCGGCCGCGCGCCACCCTCGAGGTGCAACGTGAGGATCCCGTACTCGACCGACGTCTCGATGCCGAGTACCTCGCCGTAGAACCGCTGCGCCGCCTCGACGTCAGGCACGGCGAAGCCGCTGAAGGCCTTCGTGTTCTTGAACATGACCCTGAGACGGCCGCGACCGCCCGAACTCATCGGTCTGCGCGAAAGCTCAGAAGGTCGCCGCGCGCAGCCGCTCGTCCACGGCGCGGCGGCGCGCCTCGGCGCGCACCGCGCGCTCGTCGAGCACGCGCATCCCCGGCACGTACAGCGCCGCAAGCGTCACGATCGAGCCGAGCAGACCGGCGGCGATCAGCGTCTCGCGTGCGCCAATTGCCGCGCTGACAGGGCCCGTCAGCGCGAAGGAGAGCGGGAGCAGGCCGACCGAGATCAGCCAGTCCAGCGAGGAGACGCGACCCAGCAGCGCGCTGGGCACGTGGCGCTGCTTGGTCGTCGCCCAGACGATCGTGCCCGCGGTCTCCAGCCCGTTGAAGATCGCGCTGGCGATCATGAGCTGCCAGACCGCCGAGGCCGCGCCGTAGCCGGCGACCGCGAGCGTCGCCAGCGTCCAGACGATCAACATGAAGGTGATGCCCCGGCGCGGCAGGCCGAAGCGGCCGAGCGCCACGGCGCACAGCATCGAGGCCAGCCCGCCGGCGGCGAAGACGAGGCCGAGGTCGAACGCCGACCCGTTCATCCCCTCCTTGACCACCCACGGCAGCAGCACCTCGACCGGGCCCATGAAGAGCAGGTAGGCGATCGCGGCGCTGACGAAGGTCGCCCACAGCCAGGAGTGACCACGCACGAACCGCCACCCTTCGCGCAGGTCGGCGATCATCGAGCCGCCCGCGGCGACCTCGCGCTTGCCGCTCGCCGGCGCCATCAGCAGCACCGTCCCCGCGGCCATCAGGAACGTCGCGCAGTCCAGCACGAAGACGCCGCCGGCCCCAGCGACGCCGACGAGCACGCCGCCCAGCGCCGGCCCGGCTAGCCGCAGCGCCAGCGGGCGCATCAGCTGGTCCAGCGCGTTGGCCTGCGTCAGCCGCTCGCCGCTGAGGATCTCGGGCACGAGCGCGTCGAAGGCCGGCGCGTGAAACGCGGCGCCCGTCCCGTACAGCGCGGCAAGAACGACAACATGCCACAGCTCGATCTGACCGCCGATCGTCAGCCCGGCCAGCAGCGCGAG
This sequence comes from Baekduia sp., assembly GCA_040509415.1. Lineage (GTDB taxonomy): Bacteria > Actinomycetota > Thermoleophilia > Solirubrobacterales > Solirubrobacteraceae > Baekduia. The sequence goes on from JBEVLC010000084.1 coordinate 23,502, forward strand.
CGCGACCGCCCGCAGCAGGTCGGCGCCGACCAGCAGCCAGCGCCGCTCGAAGCGATCGCTCGCGACGCCGCCGATCAACAGGAACGTGATCGTCGGCACGGTCATCGCGATGCCGACCAGCGACATCCCGGCCGGCCCGCTCGACATGGCGTACACCTGCCAGGCCAAGGCCACCAAGAACGCGCCGTCGCCCAGCAGCGACGCGGTCGCCCCGATCCACAGCAGACGGAAGTCGCGGTCGCGCAGCGGCGTCAGGATGCCGGAGCGGCTGGGCTGGGCGGGACCGTCTCCTTGGCCGAAGCCGTCAAGGCCCTCGTAGCTATGGTGCATCGTCGCCGACGGGCAGGCCGGTGAGGAGCTCCCCGGCACGACCCTCGGCGAGGAACGCCCGCGCGGCCTCCGCGTTCATCGGGTGCGCGAAGTAGAAGCCCTGGCCCAGCTCGCAGCCGAGGTCGCGCAGCGTCTTCCACTGCTCGGGCATCTCGATGCCTTCGGCGACAACCTCCAGCGACAGCGTCGAGCCCAGCGCGACGACCGCGTTGGCGAGGTCGGCGGCCTGCGGCGACGCGCCCTCCTGCAGGAACGAGCGGTCCATCTTCAAGACGTCGACCGGGAACTTCGACAGGTAGCTCAGCGACGAGTAGCCGGTGCCGAAGTCGTCGAGCGCGAGCTTGATGCCCAGCGCCTTGAGCTCGGCCAGCCGCTGGACGGCCAGATCCGTGTCGGCCATCAGAACGCTCTCGGTGATCTCCAGCGTCAGCTGTGACGGCGGCAGGCCCGACTCCTCCAGCGCCTCGCGGACGTCGGTGACGATGTCGGAGTGCTGGAGCTGCTTGAGCGACAGGTTGATCGCCAGCGAGACGGGCCGGTCGGTCGGCAGGCTCTCCATGAGCCGGCGGCCTTCGCGGCAGCCCTCGCGCAGCACCCAGCGGCCGATCGGCACGATCAGGCCGGACTCCTCGGCCAGCGGGATGAACTGGTCGGGACCGACCATGCCGCGCTCGGGGTGGTTCCAGCGCAGCAGCGCCTCGACGCCGCTGATCGTCCCGTCCTCCAGGCGGATGACCGGCTGGTAGAAGAGCTCGAGCTGGTCGGTGGCCAGCGCGCGCTGCAGGTCGGTGCGCAGCTCCAGGCGCTGCACCACGCCCTCGTGCATCTCGGGCTCGAAGAGGCGGTAGCCGCCCTTGCCGTCGCGCTTGGCGATGTACATCGCCGCGTCGGCGTCACGGATCAGCTCGTCGGCGTCGGCCACGCTGTCGTCGGACGCGATCGCGATGCCGAGACTGCAGCGCAGCGCGAGCTCCTTGTGGGCGGCGGCCAGCGGCGCGCTGACGGCCTCCATGATGCGCTCAGCCGTGTCGGCTGCCTCCTGGACGCCCTCGATGTCCTCCAACAACACCGCGAACTCATCGCCGCCGAAGCGCGCAGCGGTGTCGCTGGCGCGGATCGACAGCGCTAGGCGCTGGGCCATCTGGCAGAGCACGTCGTCGCCCGCGGCGTGGCCGAGCGAGTCGTTGATGATCTTGAAGTCGTCGAGGTCGATGAAGATGATCCCGATGCCCCGCGCCTCGCGGCGGCTGCGCGCGATCGCGTGGCGGACGCGCTCGACGAACAGCGCACGGTTGGGCAGGCCGGTGACCGGGTCATGGAACGCCTGGTGGGCGAGCTGGCGCTCGAAGGCCTTGCGCTCGCTGACGTCGCGCGAGTTGAGGACGATGCCGCCGACGTGCTCGTCGCGGGTCAAGTTGGTGAACAAGACCTCGAACTGGCGCGTGGTCCCGTCCTTGTGGGCGAGGGTGCACTCCAGCGTTTGCGAGGCGACGGGCGCGTCGACGCCGTCGGCGATCAGGCGCAGCAGGCGGCTGCCCTCGCCCTGCTCCATGAGCGAGTCGATGCGGCGGCCGACGACGTCCTCGGGCGTCCAGCCGAGCACACGCTCGATCGCGGGGCTCTGGTAGGCGATCGTCGCGTCGGGACCGAGCACGGTGATGAGGTCAGAGGAGTGCTTGACCAGCGAGGCGAAGCGCGCCTCGCCCTTGCGGCGGGCGAGATCCTCGGTCAGCGCGGCGCGCTCGAAGGCGAGCACGACCTGCGTGCCCAGCGCGCCGAGCACCTCGCGCACCGCGCGCTCGGCGACGGTGGGGCCGGAGAGCAGCAGGACCGACGCGTCGCCCTCGCGGGGATCGAGGTCGAGCACCATCTTCGTGTGACCCGTGGCGGCGACGCGATCCATCGCGGTGAACATCGCGGCGTCGCGCAGCTGCACCTCGACGTCGCCACCGGCCAGCTCGCGGGCGGCGGTGACCGCCACCGCGTTGAGCTCCTCGCGCGTGCCAGCGGCGACGAGCGCCGCACCGGCGCGACTGAGCGCGCGCTCACGTTCGATCGAGCGCTCCTGGTTGCGCATCAGGCCCGCCATGCGCGCCACGACCAAGCCGAAAAGGATGATGGCCGCGCTGGTGACGACCGCCATGTCGGTGTCGCCGCGCTGGATGTCGTGGGTCAGCTCGACCGTCGGGGCGATCAGCGACGCGATCGCCAGGAGCACGAGCCGGACGCGCGTCAGCGCCGAGCGCGCGGGACGCCCGTGGTCGAGGATCCGCATCGACGGGTGCAATGCCGCGGCGCCCCAGAGCACGTAGAAGCTGATCCAGCCGGCGTCGAGCCAGAGCTGACCGGCGTAGGTGCCATGCAGGGTCATCAACCCATAGGCGAAGTCCGTGACGAGCAGCCCGACGATGGCCGAGGACAGCAGGTGAAACGAGGTGCCGCGCTTGCCGCCGTCCAGCGCCAGGCGCAGGGCCGCCGCCAGCAGCAGGACATCGCCCAACGGGTAGGCCACCGAGACGAGCTTGGCGGCGGTGCCCAGCTCATGGTCGTGCAGGTAGGGCGCGATCAGCGCGATCCACGATGGGACCGCCAGGCCGATGGTGAGGATCGCGGCGTCGATGGCACCGCGATCGGTCGAGCGCGCCGCACGGCGGCGCACGACGAGCAGCAGGCCGACCATCAGCGCCGGGTAGACCGCGATGTAGGCGCCATCGCCCAGCGACGGGAACGGCGTCTCGTTGCCGGTCAGCTTGGGGTAGCTGTAGGTGTACAGGTCGCCCAGCCAGAAGAGCAGGAAGCCGCCGGCAAACCAGTACCACGGGGCCTTGGCCTCGGGCTGGTGCAGGCGGATGGCGCACGGGATCGCGATGACCGGCGACAGCCCGAGCGCGAACATCACGAAGGTGTTGCCCTTCAGCGGCGCCGCCGTCAGGTACAGCACGGTCGCCACGACGCCGGCGGCGAGGTAGACCATCCAGGCGCGGCGACGGACCAGCTCGATGCTCATGCGGCGGCGCTCCTGGCCGGCCCGACGGGCAGCTCACCTGCGGGCCGCAGGACCCCGCGCGCGGCGAGCTCCTCCAGCGCGACGAGCAGCATGTCGACCTCGGCGTCGGTGTTGGCGGCGGTCAGCTGCACACGGAAGCCGACCTCGTCCTTGGGGACCAGCGGGTAAGCCGCAAGCGTCACGTAGACGCCGCGCTCAAAGAGGAAGCGGCCGACCGAGTCGATCTGGCCGTGGTCGCGCAGCGGGATCTCGATGATCGGCAGGCCCGAGCGATTGGGGGTGAAGATGTCCAGACGCTCCAGCCCGTCGAGCGTGCGGCGCGTGAGCCGCTCGAGCTCGTCGCGCAGCGCGTCGCCGCGACGCTCGTTGACGTCGAGCCCGGCGAGCACCGTCGCCAGCGAGGCGACCGGCGACGGACCCGAGTAGAGGTAGGGCGGGGCCGCGACCTTCAGCAGGTCCTTGACCGCGGTCGGGCAGGCGATGAAGGCCAGCAGCGAGCTGTAGGACTTGGAGAAGCCGCCGACGAGGATGAGGTTGTCGTAGGACTCGCCGAAGTGACGAACGATGCTGTTGCCGCGCGACCCGTAGGGATTGGTGATGCCCTCGCCGCGCTCGCCGATGACGCCGAAGCCGTGGGCGTCGTCGACGTAGAGCAGCGCACCGTGCTTGCGACAGACCGCAGCAAAAGCCGGCAGGTCCGGCGGGTTGCCGGTCATCGAGTTCACGCCGTCCATGCACACCAGGCGCGTGGGATCGCGCTCGGCGCTGAGCAGCTCGTCGAGGTGGTCGGGATCCTCGAAACGGAAGCGCCGGACCGCGGCGCCGCGGGCGCGGGCGGCCTGGCAGCCGTCGTAGATCGTCTTGTGGGCGCGCGCGTCGAGGAAGATCGTCCCCGAGGCAGCCAAGAGCGGGATCACCGAGAGGTGGATGTGGGTGATCGTCGGCAAGACCAGCGAGTCCTCGGAGCCGATCAGCGCGGTGAGACGCTCCTCGATCTGCTCATAGAGGACGGGGCTGCCGAGCAGGCGCGACCAGCTCGGGTGCGTGCCCCACGCGTCGAGGTAGGCCGGGATCGCCTCGATGATCTCGCGGTCGAGATCGAAGCCGAGGTAGTTGCAGGACGCGAAGTCCGCCAGCCACTGTTCCCCGACGCGGATCATGCGGCCGTCGATCTCCTCGATGACGGCATCCACCATCGGGTGCGAGGCCTTCAGCTCGGCGAGGTCACGGCAGCTCTCGAGCCAGTGGTCCAGCCAGGGCCGACGAGAGACGGGGCCGGGAGCGGGCGAGACGGCAGGGGATGTCGGCGTAGGACGCATGGTCCCCCGCTCTGATCGGAACGCGAGCGGCCACTTTGAGGTTTCCCACGGACGTTGGACGACTTTCTGCAGGATCCGTGCGCCAAACCGGCGATCCGAGGCCCCCGTTCAGGGGGTCACACGAGAACCCGGCGCATTTGCACTCCAGTGCGGGCCGCAAGCGCCGATCAGGGTGGTTGAGCCATCCGGCCAGGGGGTCCGGACCCGCGTCAAATAGAGAGAGCATCGTTTCTTGCCACGTTCAGCCCGCAGACTCCTGCCCCCGTTCGCCCTCTGCATGGTGGTCGTCCTCGTGCTGCTTCCGGGCGAGACGCGCGTGCAGTGGGGCGAGGTAGCGCTCGCCCTCATGCTGCTGGCCGGCGCCGGGCTCGGGCTCGCCGCTTCCGCGGGTGGCCACGAGCGTCGTGGCACCACGCTCGCGAGCATGCTCGCCCTGCTGGCGGCGATCGCGCTGCTGCGCAACGGCGTCGGCGCCAACTCCGGCTTCGGGCCACTGATCTTCCTGCCCGTGATGTGGGCGGCGCTGGAGCGCCGGCGCACCGAACTCCTGCTCGTGCTCGTCGGTGTCGCGGGCGTCTACTTCCTGCCGATGATCATCGCCGGACCGCCGCGGTACCCGTCCAGCGGCTGGCGTGGCGGCACGCTGATGCTTGTCGTCTCCGCCGCGGTGGGCTTCGCCGTGATCGCGCTCGTCGAGCACGTACGCGCCGAGGCCGAGCGCTCAGCGGCGATCCTCGCGGCGATGTCCGAGGGCTTCGCGCTGACGCGCAACGGCGAGATCGTCCAGGTCAACCCGGCGCTCTGCGCGATCACCGGCTTCACCGAGACCGAGCTGCTGGGCGCCCGCCCGCCGTTTCCGTTCTGGCCCGCGGAGTCGCATGAGGCCAACATCGCGCTGTTGCGCGAGGTCGTCGCCGCCGGCGGCGGCTCGTTCGACATCGAGCTGGCCCGTGCTGACGGCACGCGCTTCCCGGCGATGATCTCCGCGATCGCGACCGACCTCGGCGACGGCAGCCGCTGCTTCTTGAACACCGTGCGCGACACCACCGAGCTGCGCGCCCACGAGGACCGGCAGCGTCAGCACGCCGAGCAGCTGGCCACGATCACCGACGTCATCCGCGAGATCGGACACTGCGACCCGCTCGAGGCGCGCCCCACGATCTGCCGGACCGCGCTCGCGCTCGCCGACGGGGCGCATGCGGTGAGCCTCTGGGAGATCGGCGTCGACGGTGGCCTCGCGACGACGGCAACGCGGCCGGAGACGACGGCGCCTTACCGCATTGGCATCGACCAGACCGAGCACGGCGCGCGTGTCGTCATGGCGACCGGCCAGCCGCTCTTCGTGTCCGACGCCCGCACCAGCCCGCACTGCGACCGCCGGATCATCGACCTGCTCGGCGCCGCGTCAGTGCTCTTCCATCCGATCTCCGACGCCCAGGGCGTGCGCGGCGCGCTGGCGATCTCCTGGCCGCAGGCGCGGACCGAGATCGCCGACGGCGAGATCCTGCTGATCGGCGTCCTGGCCGGTGAGGCGGCGCTGGCCATGCAGCGCGCCGACCTGCTCGGCCGCCTCGACGAGCTAACGCGGACCGACGAGCTGACCGGCCTGCCCAACCGCCGCGCCTGGGACGAGCTGCTGGTCCATGAGCTGGCCGTCGCCGAGCGCCACGATAAGCCCGTGTCGGTCGCGATGCTCGACCTCGACTTCTTCAAGCGCTACAACGACGAGCACGGCCACCTCGCCGGCGACCGGCTGCTGCGCGCAGCGGCGGCGGCGTGGCAGGCGACGTTGCGGGCGACCGACGTGCTCGCACGCTGGGGCGGCGAGGAGTTCGCGCTGTTGCTGCCCGGCTGCGACGGGCCCGGGGCCGCGATCCTGATCAACCGCCTGCGCGGCATGCTGCCCGACGGCGTGACGTTCTCCGCAGGCGTCGCGACCTCTGACGGCACGACCGCCCCGCGCACGCTGATCGACGCCGCCGACCAGGCGCTCTACCAGGCCAAGGCCGACGGACGCGACCGCGTCGTCGTCGGGTAGCGCGGCGGCGCTCGTCATCAGGACGTGCCGCCTTGCAGGCGGCGCAGCCGCGCGGCCACGTCCGCCCAGCCGCGGGCCAAGGGACGCAGCCGCCCCTCACCGTCGGCGGAGCCGATCAGCCCGGCCGCCACGAGCTCTGCCAGATGCTCGCCGAGATCGTGCGATGGCACGCGGAGGACCATCGCCAACTCGTCTGCAGTCCGCTGCCGCTCTTCGAGCGCGACAAGCGACCCGAGGCGGAGTGGATGCGCGATCGCGTTCAGGACTTCCACGGAGACGCGCTCATCCATCGAGCTCAGAGATCGATCTGCGACGTCGTTCATCCCACGTCTCGATGAGGTCAGTTCCGCACGCTGGTCGACGACGTGGTCGGACATCCGCGTCGCGCCGATTTGGCCGTTTCGGATGATTTTTACCCGGAATGGGTGAAAACTAACCGGGGTGGTCTTTGCTGTCAAGTCCTGTCCGATTCTGTCCCCGTACGGTGCTCCTACCGTGGTTCCCAAGGACGAAATCAGGCGGCGCATCGCTGCGGCGAGAGCCCTCAACCCAAAGGTCAGCACGTGGGCGAAGCTGGCCAAGGTCACCGAGATCAGCACCTCGACGCTGAAGAGCATCGCCACGCCCCGCCGCAAGGCCAAAGACGATGACGAGAAGTACCTGCGCGTGATCGCCGAGGCCTGCGGGGTGCCCTACGCCTGGTTCACCGTGCCCGATCTCGGCGCCGCGGTTCTCCGCGAGGACGAGGACCCATCGCTGGTCGAGCGCGTCGAGGCGCTCGAGCACACCGTCGCGACGCTGATGCGCCGCGACGGCCCTATGACTCCGGGTCCGTCAGGTGGAGGTGCTCCTCCCCCAGCTCCTGAAGGCGAGCTCGCCCGTCGACTGCAAGGGCGTGTGACCAAGTCTGCAGATCCTGCGCCACGCGACTCGGCGCAGGCGGAGGGTTCTGCGCCAGAAAGCGCTGGATGAGCACGCCAATCGTGTGTTCGGCGCGCGCCTCCCAGCGGGCCAGCGACTCCCCCTCGGCCGGCCCGCCGCCTGCGGCGATCAGATCTTGCACGGCTCAGGAGCCGGTGCGAGCCGTGGCCGCCGCCACGATGTCGCGCACCTCGGGGCGCAGCCGCGCGATCACGCGCATCAGCTGCTTGCGGGCCCGCGCATCCAGGACAGTCTGGCGCGGGTAGCCGCCGTCGGGCGCCGGCACGGTCAGCGCGCCGCAGAGCCCTAGCAGCTGACCAACAGGATCGGCCAACTGCAGCTCCTCCTCGTTCTCGGAGACAAGCGCGTAAAAGTGCTCCACGGCGCCGCGCACGCGGCCCTCATCCGCAAGCTCGACGATGCCAGCCGAGACAAGCGTGCGCACGTGATACGCCGTGGAACCCAAGGATCCACCAGTGATCCGTGCCAGCTGGGTCGGACTGATCGGCCGCCCGTAGCTGCGCATCACATCGACGATCTGGTAGCGGGCCGGGTGCGGTCGCAGGGTCTTGCGCCGCTTCTCCATCTGCTTCTTGGTAGTCGACATGCGGCGGAACCGTAACCTCGCCGTCACCACTGTGCAACTTCTGCTTTACAGTTTCAATTGCACACCGTTACACGAAGGAGCGCGCTACGGCGCCGTAGACGGTCAACGACGACGCCCGCGACCGACCAGCCGATCGATTGCTGCGACCACCCAGGTGACCGCGACGACGAGCGTTGCTAGACCCATCAGCGTGTCTGTTTGACCAGCGCGTCGACGAGCGGGGCGAGCACGTCGTGGAGGTCATCCAACGACGCTTCAGCGAGGGCCGTCAACGTGCCACTCGAGCGCGTGAGCGTCGCGCCGAGCGCGACCGCCACGAGCAGCTCGGCACGCAGCTGCGGCTGCGGCACGCCGTCGGTGGCGAGCCGCCGGGCAAGCGGCCCGGTGACGCGGCGCGCCATCAGCGCGCGGACTTGATCGCGCAGCTCCGGGCTCGGCGACGGGCTGACCATCGCCCGGCAGATCGGGTTGTTGGAGCCGTTCTCGTCGGACTTGCCGAGGAACTTGGCCAAGACGGCGTGCGGGTCAGTCGGCAGCGGCGGGCGCTCGGTCTCCTCCAGTGCAGCGAGGTAGAGGCCCTCCTTGCCGCCGAAGTACCGCGCGATCAGCGCGGCGTCGACGCCGGCGCGCTCGCCGATCTCGCGCACGGTCGCGCCCTGGTAGCCGCGCGCGTCGAACAGCACGGCGGCGGCCTCCAGCAGCGCACGACGGCTGGCCTGCGCGTCGTTGCGGCGGCGCGAAGCGCCGGCCACGGCCGCGCCGACGGGCGTCGCGACCGCGCTGCTAGCGTTGTCAGCGCCTGATGACATCAACTGCTGACTTTACCACTTCCCCCGCGTCCGACCGCCAGCACTACGGCCTGACCTTCGCCGTCCTCGCGCTGGCCGGCGCCACCTTCGCGGTGCTCCAGTCGCTCGTAGCCCCAGCGCTTCCCGAGATCCAGCACGAGTTCCACCATGTTGATCGCCGCTCGCGTCACCCAGGGCGCCGGCGGCGCGATCTTCCCGCTCGCCTTCGGCATCATCCGCGACGAGTTCCCGCGGGAGCGCGTCCCCCACGGCATCGCGCTGATCTCCGCGATTCTCGGCATCGGCGGCGGCCTGGGCATCGTCCTGGCCGGCCCGATCATCGATGCGCGTTCGATCCACTGGCTCTTCTGGATCCCGCTGGTCCTCGTCGTGATCTCGACGATCATGACCATCCTGTTTGTGCCCGAGTCGCCGATCAAGACGCCCGGCAAGGTCAATTGGAGCGGCGCCGCGCTGCTCTCGGCCTGGCTGGTCGCGCTGCTGGTCGGGATCAGCGAGGGCGCGTCCTGGGGCTGGACCGACCCGCGGACGCTCGGGCTGCTTGTCGCCGCCGCGATCCTGCTCGGCGCGTGGATCGCCAACGAGCAGCGCGCCGCCGAGCCGCTGGTCGACATGACCATGATGCGCATCCGCGGCGTGTGGACCGTCAACGCGGCCGCGTTCCTGGTCGGCGCCGGGATGTACAGCTCGTTCGTGCTGCTGCCCGCGTTTACCGAGACCGACGCCTCGGCCGGCTACGGCTTCGGTGCCAGCGTCACGCAGGCCGGACTGTTCCTGCTGCCCTCCACCGTGATGATGCTGCTGGTCAGCCCCATCGCCGGGCGACTCTCGGCGCGGGTCGGCTCACGCGTCCCGCTGATCGCCGGCTTGCTCGCGACCTGCCTGGCCTTCGTCCTGCTCGCGATCGCCCATGACCAGAAGTGGGAGATCTACGCGGCCTCCGGCATCCTCGGGATCGGCATCGGCCTGGCCTTCGCCTCGCTGGCAAACCTGATCGTCGAGGCCGTGCGTCCCGACCAGACCGGCGTCGCGACCGGGATGAACACCGTGATGCGCTCGCTGGGCGGCTCGGTCGGAAGCCAGATCGGCGCCAGCGTGATCGCCGGGACCGTCGTGGGCACCGCGCTGCCGACCGAGCACGGCTTCCAGCTGGCCTTCATCCTCGCCGCGGCGGCGTGCTTCCTCGGTGCGCTGGCGAGCCTCGCGGTGCCGCGACCCGGCAACGTGCCCGCAGTCAACAGTCAGCAGACGGCAGTAGTTAGTGGACCAGCGCGATGACGGGGCGCCGCTAGCTGCTGCTGGTGGCCCGCGAGCGCTCCACGAGATCGGCGAGGCGGACGAGCTTGACGCGCGGGCGGCCGTGCGGCTCGCCGGTGCTCTTCTCGTGTGCGTCGATCGCCTCCCAGCCGGCCCACGTGACCGAGTCGGGCGCGCGCTCGGCGTAGAAGGCCGCGATCTCCTCGGGGTCGTTCCGCGAGGGCGTGTTCAGCGTTGAAGCGTCGCGATCCTCCACGATGCGGGCGACGGTGTCGGCCGCGTCCTTCTTGTTGGTGCCGATGACGCCCGAGGGCCCGCGCTTGATCCAGCCGACCACGTACTCGCCGCGATGCGCATCGCCGCTCTCGGCGCAGACACGGCCGCCGGTGTTGCGGATCAGGCCGCGGCGATCGTCGAAGGGGACGTCGTCGACGGGCTTGCCGCGGTAGCCGATCGAGCGCAGCACGAGGCCGGCCTCGATGATCTCCTCGCGGCCGGTCGGGACGGCGCGAAGGCTGCCGTCCTCACCTTTCTGAATTTCATTGACGACGACCCGGACGCCGGTGACCGGGCCGTGCTCGCCCTCGCCGAGGATCTCGACCGGCGAGCGCAGGAAGCGCAGGATCACCCGATGGCTCGCGTCCTTGGGGCCCTTCTCGGCGTAGTCGCGCAGGATCTCGACGTTCTTGCGCGCCGTGATGTCGGCCTCCTCCTCCAGCCAGCGGGCGGAGTGCTCGTCGAGGTCGAGATCGGTGGCGTCAACCTCGACGCCCGCGCGCTGCAGGTCGGCGAGCTCACGCAGCTCGGGGTTGGTGAACGCGGCCTGCGCCGGGCCGCGGCGACCGAGCAGGACGACCTCTTCGACGGCCGATGCCGACAGCACCTCGATCGCGTGGTCGGCGGTGTCGGTTGGCGTCAGCTCGTCGGGATGCAGGACCAGCATGCGGGCGACGTCGATCGCGACGTTGCCGTTGCCGATCACGACCGCGCGCTTGACGCTGAGGTCGTACTCGTGGTCGGCCGCGTCGGGGTGGCCGTTGTACCAGGCCACGAAGTGGGTGGCGGCGTGCGAGCCGGGACGGTCCTCGCCCGGCACGTTGAGACGGTTGTCGTCGGAGGTGCCCAGCGCGTAGAGGACGACGTGATAGCGCTCCAGCAGCTCGGCGCGCGTGACGTCGCGGCCCAGGACGACGCCGCCGAAGAACCGGAAGCCGTCCTTCTTAGCCGTCTTCTCGTAGACGCGCGTGACGGCCTTGATCTTGGGGTGATCGGGCGCGACGCCGGCGCGCACGAGGCCGAACGGGGTCGGCAGCGCATCGAGGACGTCGACCTCGAAGCCCGCATTGAGCAGTTGGTCGGCGGCGTAGAACCCGGAGGGCCCGGCGCCGACGATCACCGCTCGGGGCGCATCGGTCGGGGTGGCGGAGTCAGGGGCGAGATCGGTCATCGGGATGTCCACGGGAAGAGGGGCGCGGATCCCCGACTCTAGCGATCGGATATGAGCAGAAGCTGTGTGAGGGCTGGGCCC
>JBEVLC010000085.1:0-13501 GCA_040509415.1 Baekduia sp.
GGCAGCGCCAAGGTGCTCGTCGCCGCCGGCGCCCCCGCGCTGGGGACCACGAGCGCCGGCGTCGCCTTCGCCCTCGGGCTCCCCGACGGCGAGCGGCTGAGCCGTGACGCGATGCTCGCCGCGGTGCGCGCGATCACCGGTGCCGTGACGGTGCCGGTCAGCGCCGATCTCGAAGCGGGCTACGCGGAGGAGCCCGCGGGCGTCGCGGAGACCGTGCGGCTCGCGCTCGACGCCGGAGCGGTCGGCGTCAACCTCGAAGACGGTCGCGCCGACGGGAGCCCCACGCCGGTGCAGGAGCACGCCGCCCGCGTGCGCGCGGCGGTCGACGCCGTTCGCGCGAGCGACATCCCGGCGTTCGTCAACGCCCGCACCGACACCGTCTGGCTGTGTGTCGCCGACGAGGCCGAGACGATCGCCCGCCTGCGCGCCTATGCGGAGGCGGGCGCCGACGGCCTCTTCGTCCCGGGCGCGACGGACCCCGGGCTACTGGCCCGTCTCGTCGCCGTCACGCCGCTGCCCCTCAACGTCCTCGCCGGTCCGGCGCTGCCACCGGTCGACGAGCTGGCGCGGCTCGGCGTGGCGCGCGTCAGCTCGGGTTCGGGGCCGGCGCGCCTGGCGTTCTCGGCCGCCCACGCGGCGGCGCGCGAGCTGCTCGGCAGCCCCGGCACCTACGGCGACGGCGGCGGGCTCTCCTACGCCGAGGTCAACCGCATCATGGGCGGCTAGCACTTCCTCGAGGCGCCATCCTCGAGGGGCCAGACCCCAAAACGGAAGTGCGCAAAACTCCGCAGTTCCGTGACAAATGCGGCCGAGATCGTGGGATGCGCGTCCTTGTGGCCAGGCGGGTGAACGCTCAGGCTCCGGTGCGTGCCCAATCTGCTCGGAGACATCGGGACGATCGAGTGGTGCCGGAGGACCAACGGCATCCTCGGCCGCGGCGAGCGCGCGCGCTTCATGGCCGCCACGGTGCTGACCACCACACGCGTCATGCCGCGGCTGCTGGCGGCGCGCGCTGGGCGGAGCGGGACCGCCGCCGGTCCGGATCCGTCAGCGCTGACGCCGCCCGACACGCCGTTCACGCGCGAGGTGCTGGACGCGTGCGCCGACCTCGATCCGATGCTCGTGCAGCACGGCTACCGCTCCTACCTCTACGCTCGCGCGCTCGGGCAGGCCGAGGGCATCAGCTGCGACGACGAGGCGCTCTTCGCCGCCACGATCCTGCACGACTACGCCTTCGGCGCGATGGACACCATCACCGGCAAGTGCTTCACCTTGGTCGGCGCCGAGGTCGCCGCCGACCTCCTGGCGACCTCACCGCTCTCCGAGGCGCTCCGCCACGACGTCCTCGACGCCATCACCTTGCATCTCAACCCCAAGGTCGGCGTTCAGCAAGGCACCCTCCAGCATCTGGTCCACGACGGGATCGTCGTGGACGTCCTCGGGATCCGCGCCGCCGAGCTCGACCCGGCCGGCGCCCGTCGCGTCCAGGAGCAACACCCACGCCACGGCTTCACCACGCGCGGCGAGCCACTCCTACGCGCCCACGGCAAGCGCGTTCACGGCTGCCGCGCGGGCGCCCTCTTCACGACCGGCTTCGGCCCGGCGCTGAAGATCGCTCCATGGCGCGACGACGCGCCGGCGGTCGCCGCCCGCTCGTAACCTGGAGGCCATGCGTCACACCCCCGCGCACGCCGTCGATGACAAGCAGACCGTCCGGCGGCTGATCGCCGAGAACCCCTGGGCGACGATCGTCAGCAACAGCGGTGGCGAGCTGGTCGCCTCCCACTACCCGATCCTGCTCGACGAGCGCGACGATGATCAGCTGGCGATCGTCACCCACGTCGGCCGTCCCGACGACCAAGTTCATGATCTCGGCTCGGGAGAGGTCTTGCTGATCGTCGCCGGGATCAACGGCTACATCTCGCCGAGCTGGTACTCCGAGCACGCCCACCGCGCACCGACCTGGAACTTCAGCGTCGCCCACTGCTACGGCGTGCCCGAGCTGCTGGAGCCCAACGAGAACCTCCGCGTCCTGACCCGCCTCGTCGCTCACTTCGAGCAGCACGTCGAGGACCCCGCCTACCTCGACCCCGAGGTCGGCGCGCGGCTGGCGCCCGGGACCGTCGGCTTCCGGCTGCCGATCACCCGCTTCGTCTGCAAGGTCAAGATGAGCCAGGACAAGGACCCGCAGAGCCAGCGGCAAGTCCTCGACGCCCTGCGCCGGCCAGGCGCCTACCAGCACCCCGCGCTGGCGGACGCGATCGAGCAGGCGCTCGGCGCAGACTGAGCGCATGTTCGAGGGCGGGCGCCGCGGCGGGGGTGTGAGCCGCCGCGACGCGCCCTCGAAGGCCCGTGGTGGAGGAGTGTCGGTCACCAGCGGGACGCTCGGCGAGAGGGTCAGGCTCGCCGTCCATCACGGTAAGCGCACATGCGATCCGGTGTCGTCAAGATCTTGTCAACGAGTACCCGAATGGGCGTCTCGTTCCTAGGATGGAGGGATGGACGGCCCGCGATGAGCTACCGCCTGGATCTGGGAGCACCTGTTCCCGACGCGCTGCGCGCGGTGCTCGTCAAGCGCTTGGAGCACGCGCATGACGCGCTGCGTGACGCCGAGCAGGACGCCGCCGCCGAGGCGGTCCACAGCGCGCGCAAGGACATCAAGAAGGCCCGCGCGCTGCTACGCCTCGCGCGTCCCGACCTCGATGAGGCGACCTATCGCAGCGAGAACGAGGCGCTGCGCGATATCGCCCGCTCGCTGACGGCGGCACGCGAGGCCGACGTCCTGACCGCGACGTTCGAGCTCGTCGCCGCGCGGCTGACCGGCCGGATGCCCGAGCTCGAGATCGACGCGCTGCGCGTGCGCGTCGCGGAGCTCGCGGCGTCGCTGCGACCGGCGCAGTCCGACGGCCCCGGGGCGATCCCTGGGCAGACCGTCGCCGCGCTGGCCGAGGCCGCAGCCCGCGCCCGCGCGTTGGAGCTCGGTCGCTGCGACACTGACACGCTCGTCGCCGGCAGCGTCCGCGCCTACGCGCGCGGCGTCAAGGCGCTGGCCCTCGCACAAGACGATACGACCGCCACCAACCTCCACGACTGGCGCAAGCGGGCCAAGGACCTGTGGTACCAGCAGCGGCTCCTGCGCGACGCATGGCCCGAGCTGCTCAAGGCCCAGGCCGGCGCGGCCGACCAGCTGACCAAGCTGCTCGGCGACGACCACGACCTCGCCCAGCTGGCCGAGCACCTGCCCGAGGAGACCGCGGTCCTCGACGCCATCACCGAGCTGCGCGCCGAGCTCCAGGCCAGCGCCTGGCAGCTCGGCCGGCGCCTCTACGCCGAGAAGCCCAAGGCGTTCGGCCGGCGGCTGGCGCGCTACCTCGACGCTACGGCCTAGCGGCCGGCGCCGCCCGACCACGCCTCGGTCGCGACCATCGCGCGCGGCACCGCATCGTCGCCGAGCAGCAGCGGCGCCACCACGCGGTTGGCCGTCAGCCCCAAGCACCCAAGGTTGGCGAAGCCCGGCCCCTGGGCCAGCCCGGCGAGCCCCGGGATGTGCACGCGTGGGCGTAGCCCCACGATCTCGAGCGCGCGGCCCATCGGCACCTCGGCGTCAGGCGGGCGATCCCACAGCGGCCCCGACTGGCGCTCGATCTCGGCCCGCGTCTCCTCCGCGAACAGCCCGCGCAGTTGCTCGAGCAGGTCGAAGCCGGTGCAGTTGACCAAGAAGTCATAGTGGTCGACGCTCGGCCCTTCCAGCGAGGCGTAGTCCACCGCCACGCCGCTGCCCTCACCCACCGACGCCACGTGCACGACACGGCCGGTCAGAAAGCGGCAATGCTCGTCGTAAGCGATATTCAACAGCCCACGCTGATCGAAAACGCCACGGTCACACTGACGCACGAAGAGCCGCCGCTGTGACAGCTCCAACGCGCTCCACCCGACGCAGTCGGGGTCGGCGAAGACGCGGTTCTCCAAGAAGCTCTCGCCGCGGCTCATCGGCAGCGTCGGCGTGTAGACGGTCAGCCGCGCGTTCGGCCGGTGGGAGCGCAGGAAGACCAGGCAGCTCAGCGCGCTCTCGCCACCGCCGACGATCGCGATCTCCGGACTGCCCTCAGCCGGGACGCGGGTCAGGAAGTCTCCGCGCTTGCTGTCGCAGTGAAACATCCGCGGCGCGGCCGCGGGATCGTGCGAGAGATGGCGATGCACGCCAGGACCGGTGAGCAGCAGCGCGCCGCCCTCGTGATGCTCGGTCCCGTCGCGCCCCTCGACCTCGACGGTCCAGCCATCCCCGCCGTCGACGAGCCCCACCCGCCGCACACGCCCGGACACGATCCGCACGCCCTCGGTTGCGCGCGACAGCACCCACGCCAGATACACGCCGTAGTCGCGATGGCGGATCGACGGCGTCTCGGCGTTGACCCAGCGCGCCCAGCCGCCACGGCCGACGAGGTACTGCTGCCAGGAGTGGTCCATCACCGCGCGGTCGATCTCCGGCCCCAGGTCGCCGAACGCCTTGGCGCTCTCGTAGGGGAACCCCACGTCCTTGACCGGCGTCACGGCCAGCGGCTCGTCGCCCGACGTCATGCCGTTGAGGCCCTTCCACGACGCGGCCGGCTCGACGCCCTCGACAATCGTCACCGAGAGCCGCCCGAGCCCGAGGCGGTTGATCGCATCCACCTTCGCCGCGACGGCGGCGGCCTTGGCGCCGGCGCCGACGACCAAGAGGTCGGCGGCGCCACTCATGCTGCAGCCCCCACCACCGCTAGCGCGCGACGATCGGGCACGAAGGCGATCGAGCTCCGGGCAACCCCCTCCGAGGGCGTTCCGGCCGGGCGCAGATCGACCTCGCCGATCACGATCCGCAGCACCCGCTTCATCTCCTGCAGCGCGAAGCTCGCGGCCAAACAGCGACGCACGCCGCCGCCGAACGGGATCCACGTGTAGGTGCCCGTGGCCTGTCCGACGAAGCGCTCCGGCAGGAAGCTGCCGGCATCGGGATAGACGTCCTCGCGGCGGTGCATCAGGTAGACCGACGGCGCGACGACCGTGTTGGCCGGGACCAGATAGCCGCCCAGCCGCTCGGGCTCGCGCAGCCGCCGGACCACGACCGGCACCGGCGGGCAGAGGCGCAGCGTCTCCTTGATCACGGCGTCGAGGTACTCGTCCTGCTCGCCGGCGTGGATCTCCTCGCGCAGGCGCTCGAGCTTGTCGGGATGGCGCAGCAGCCGCTCGAAGGCCCAGGCCAGCGAGGTCGAGGTCGGCCCGTCGGAGAGCAGGGTGATCAGCTCGTCGCCCAGGTCCTTCTCGGTCAGCGGCGAGCCGTTGTCATACCGGGCGCGCCCGAGCAGGGCGACGATGTCGTCGCCGACCTCCTCGGTCCCTTCCATCCGGCGCCGCCGGACCTCGCCCAGCACCGCCTGCTCGACGCGCCCGCGCGCGCGACGGAAGCCACGGTCGCTGTTGATCCAGCGCGGGCCGAGCACCGAGAGCACCGCCAGGCGCCGCGGGTCGTTGAGCCACGCGGTGAGTTGCTCGATCGACGTGCGCACCTCGTCGAGGCGGTCGCGACCGACGTCACCGAAGACGATGCGCATGATCACCTCGAGCGTGATCGCCTGCATCCGCGGCCAGAGCTCGAACGGCTCACCGACCGGCCAGCGGGCGACCTCACGCCGCGCGATGTCGCTCATCATGTCGGCGTAGGTGTCCATGTGCCGACCGTGGAACGGCGGCAGGATCAGCTTGCGTCGCGGCAGGTGCTCCGGCTCGTCAAGCAGCATCACCGACCGACGCCCGAGCAAAGGACCCAGCACGGCGTTGGCCTCAGCCACGCCCATCTGCACGGGGTCGGCCGTGAAGACGCGCTTGACGTCTTCGGGGTCGCAGAGCACGACCCAGGTTCCGGAGTGACTCATCCGCAGCGTGAAGGTGTCGCCGTAGCGCTTCCTGCAGCTGTCGAGGAAGGGCAGCGGGCTGCGCGTCCACTGCCAGGCCTGCATCGGCGCCGGCATCCGTGGCCCCGGCGGCAGCGCCGGGCGTCCAGCGCCAGCCGCACCCGCATCGTGTGCGTCATCGGCTGGCAACGAATGCATGCCGAAGGAGTTGTAACCCCTCCGAGCAAGGCGTCACAAGAGCCAGCTGGCAGATCCGCCATCAGCGTTCGAAACCGCTTCGCCACTTGGCCTAGTGCAGAAATTTATCGACATTGGCTGTTGTCCATTGCATGCCGTACTGCCACACTCGCCGCCGAGTTTGACATGGCAGACAACATTTTTGACTTTCTTGAAGGGCCACCCGCCGACGGTGCCGCGGAGGCCCCGTGGGCGGCACGCTCGCCACGCCGGCCACACGAACGCTTCGACCTCAAGCTCTTCCCGCGCTCGCCCGCGTGGGAGCAGGACCCCGCTACGGTCAGCGCTCTTGAGCGAGTCGAGCAGGAGCCTTGGGTCGCCTCCGTCACGCGTGACCGCTCCGGCATCGAGGTGCGCCTCGACGACGCGTGGATCGAGACCGTCGGCGCCGGCCTCGAAGCCGGCGGCAGCGCCCAAGCGACGCTCTCGGACCTGGCCCACGGGCAGCGCTACTCGGTCCAGTTCTGGGATGCCAACGCGACCAAGGCCCTGCACGTCGGCCACCTGCGCAACCTCGCGATCGGCAACGCCGTCGCCTCGGCGCTCGCCCAAGCCGGCGGGCAGGTCGAGCGACGCAGCCTTATCTCAGACGCCGGCCGCAGCATGGGCGAGGCGATGGCCGGCGTGCGCCACGCCCACAGCTGGCCAGACGGCAACGAGAAGAGCGACCACTTCGTCGGCATCTGCTACGCCGACTACGTCGCGGCCACCGCGATCCCCGCCGCCGGCGGCGAGGACGGCGAGTTCCCCGAGGACTCCCAGACCCGCGAGCTGACGCTGCGCGGCGATGACGCCGACGACCTGCTGCGACAGGTCCTCCTCGGCGACCGCGAGACGGTCGAGCTCTGGTACAAGACGCGCGCCTGGGTGATCGCTGGCCAGCGCAAGACGCTCGCCCGTCTCGGCGTCGCCTTCGACCGCGTCTTCTTCGAGTCCGACTTCCTCGCCGACGCCGCCGAGCTGAGCGCCAGCGGTCTGCGCGACGGCACGTTGCAGCGCCGTGAAGACGGCGTAGTCGTCTACCCCAGCGGAATCGACGGCTTCGAAGAGTTCCCGCTCGTGCGCCCCGACGGCGTCACCACGCAGCACATGCGCGCACTGGCCTACTGGATGGCGGCGCCTGACCTCGGCGAGGTGACCTCGATGCAGGTCTGCGGCGAGGAGTGGGTCGCCCACGTCACCTGCCGGCGCAAGCTGATGGACGAGCTCACGCCGCCCGGCAACGGCGGGATCCACCCGACCCACGACATCTTCAACGCGATGGTCGCCCGTCAGAAGCGCGCGATCGCCTCCAGCGAGGGCGCACTGCTGATCGATGACCTGATCGAGTGGCTCGACGAGCGGATCGACGAGGTCCCCGCATGGCGGGCGCTGCGCCTCGGGCATCCCGCGCCGGAGCGGATCGCCTCGCAGGTGGCGCTCGGCTACTTCCTGCCCTATCCCGTCGCGCGGCCGATCGACTTCGAGCCCGAGCACCTCTTGCGCGAGACCGACAGCGTCGGCTGGGACCTCGTCCGCGCCCGCGCCCATCGCGGCACCATCAAGACCGACACGACCCGACCTGCCGACGACCCGGAGTACCGCTTCGCGGTCGTTCAGTCGGAGCTGTATCGCCAGCACCTGCGGCTGGCCGTCGAGCGGCTCGACGTCACCCAGCTCGCGCTCTACCTCAAGCACCTCGCGCGCTGGCACTTGGAGCGCGACCGCGGCGAGCACGTCGAGCGCGTCGTGCACACGCTGCTGGACCGCAGCGCGCGAGGTCTCGGACTGGAGGCCACCTGATGCCCACGTTGTTGATTGACAACTACGACTCATACACCTACAACGTCTTCCACCTGCTCGCCGAGGTCAGCGGCGAGGAGCCCATCGTCGTCCACAACGACATGGTCTCCTGGCGGGTGCTGGAGCGCTGGGACTTCGACGCGATCGTGCTCTCGCCTGGCCCGGGCCGGCCGGACCGCTGGCACGACTTCGGCGTCTGCTCCGACATCCTGCGCTCCAGCGAGATCCCCGTGTTCGGGGTCTGCCTCGGCCACCAGGGCCTGGGCTACGTGCTGAGCGGGATCGTCGAGACCGCGCCCGAGGCGATGCACGGGCGTCTCAGCCACGTGCAGCACACCGGGACCGGCCTCTTCGCCGACGTGCCGCAGGACTTCTCCGTGGTCCGCTACCACTCGCTCGCCGTCACCGGCCCGCTCGGCCCGGAGGGGCGCGTGACGGCGTGGACCGAGGACGGCGTCGTCATGGGGATCGAGCACACCCGCCGGCCGCTGTGGGGCGTGCAGTTCCACCCCGAGTCGATCGCCTCAGAGCACGGGCGCGCGATCGTCAAGAACTTCTACGACATGGCAAGCGAGCATCGGCCGAGCCGCCGGCGCCAGCCGCGACGCCCGCCCGCCCCAGACGCACGCCCGCCACGGCCCACCCGCGAGACTGGCCGCACTGGGCTGGAGCTGCACATCCGGACCCTCGATGCCGAGCCGCCCACCGAGCTCGTCTTCCAGCGCCTGTTCGGGGCTGCCGACCACGCGTTCTGGCTTGACAGCGCCGATGCGCCGACGCGCCTGGCGCAGGCTTCCTACCTCGGCACGAGCACGGGCGCCGAGGAGTGCCTCCTGCACTACGACATCGAGGCGGGCCAGGTCACAGTTACACGCGCGGGAGAGGCGACGGTCGAGACCGACTCGATCTTCGACGTCATCGACCGCGACATCGCCCACGCCAAGATCGAGCCGCCCGAGGGCATCGCCGCCGGGCTGATCGGCGGATACGTGGGCTACCTCGGCTACGAATGCAAGGCCGACTGCGGCTCTCCGAACGTCCACCGCTCCGACATCCCGGACGCGGTGATGATGTTCGCCAACCGCGTCGTCGCCGTCGACCACGTCCAGCACCGCACGCACCTGCTGGCGCTGACGGGCGCCGATGACGGCGGGGCGGCCGGCCGCTGGCTCGACGAGGCCGAGGCTGCAGTGCGCGAGGCACTGGCCGCACCACCACCCGACATGACCGCGATGCCACCGGCGGTGCAGACCGCCGAGACGCCCGAGGAGCCGGTGCTCTTCCGCGTCGGGCGCGGGCGCACGCAGTACCTCGCCGACATCGCCCGCAGCCAGGCGGCGCTCGCGGCCGGCGAGTCCTACGAGGTCTGCCTGACCGATCAGATCTCCACCGACGCCAGCCCGGACCCGTTCACCCTTTACCAGGTGCTGCGTCGCCGCAACCCCTCGCCGTTCGCCGCCTACCTCAAGCTCGGCGAGTTGGCGATCGTCAGCTCCTCGCCCGAGCGCTTCCTCTCGGTCGACCGCGACCGACGCGTCGAGGCCCGCCCGATCAAGGGCACCGCCCCGCGCGCGACCGACCCGGCGACCGACGCGGCGCTGCGCGCCGAGCTGCTCTCCGATGAGAAGACGTTCGCCGAGCACCTGATGATCGTCGACCTGCTGCGCAACGACCTCGGCCGTGTCTGCGACGTCGACAGCGTGCGGGTTCCCGAGTACATGATCGTCGAGACCTACCCGACCGTGCACCAGCTCGTGTCGACGATCGAAGGCCGGCTCGAGGCCGACCGCACGCCGGTGGAGTGCGTGCGCGCGTGCTTCCCCGGCGGCTCGATGACCGGCGCGCCGAAGCTGCGGACGATGAGCATCATCGATGACATCGAGCGCGTCGCGCGCGGCGTGTACTCCGGCGCGATCGGCTACTTCGGCGCCGACGGCAACGTCGACCTCAACATCGTGATTCGCACGATCGTCCTGCGTCCCGGCGCGACGACGATCGGTGCCGGCGGCGCGATCGTCATGCAGTCAGACCCCGAGGAGGAGTTCGACGAGATCCTGCTCAAGGCGCGCGCGCCGATGACGGCGATCGCCCAGGCCATGACGGGCAGCGCCGGGCCGGAAGCGTTCAAGGTCGAGATCGAGCCCACCGCGACCGTGGCCTCCACATGAGCGACCGCACCGATGTCGAGCCATCAGCATCGCTGGCGGCGGCGTGGGGATGGCATGTGCGCCCCGCCTCCCCCGAGGAGGCGCCGGTCGTCGCCGCCGCCGCGCGCGCTCTGCTGCGGGAGCTCGACGCGACGCCGCCGGCCCCCGACGCGATGGAGGCCGCCGCCCGCACCCTGATCGCCGACCGTGATGCCGGCGAGGTCTTCCTGGCCGACGCCGGCGGCGCGATCGTCGGCATGCTCGCCGCGAGCTGGCAGATCGCCATCCACATCCCCGGCCGCT
Source organism: Baekduia sp. (assembly GCA_040509415.1). Lineage (GTDB taxonomy): Bacteria > Actinomycetota > Thermoleophilia > Solirubrobacterales > Solirubrobacteraceae > Baekduia. The sequence continues at coordinate 10,358 of JBEVLC010000085.1, forward strand.
ACGGGTTGATCCAGGATCTGTGGGTGCACCGCGACTGGCGCAGCCAGGCGGTTGGCCACGGGTTGGTTGACGCGCTCGTCACAGCCGCGCGCCAGCATCAGGTGACGCGCATCGAGGTCGGCGTCCCGCGCGATGGCTGGCCGCACCTGGAGGCGACGCGGCGCTTCTACCTGCGCAACGGCTTCGGAACGATCGGCGGGCGGCTGCGCCGGGAGCTCGTGTGACGTGACGCAGCTGGTGATGGTGACCCAGCGTCGCCGCGATGGCGACGACGCGGCCCCCTGGATCGTCGACGGCGGCCGCCGAATGCGCGGCCACGACCACGACCGCCGGCTCGCCGCGCTCGAAGAGGGCCTGTGGCGCCATGCGCGCGTCAGCGCGATCGAGGCCGACGCCTCCGACACCGACGTCGAGCGAGTGCTCGCCGCGCTGCACGAGCCGACCTACCTCGACGCACTGCGCGATGTCCGCCGCCAAGAGCGAGAACCGGCGCTGATGCCGGCGTTCACGGCACCCGGGCTGGAGCCCGACATCCCGGTCGGCGCCGGCCTCGTCGCCGCCGCCCACGAGGGCGTGCGCACCGCGATCACCGCGGCCCAGCGCGTCGCCGCCGGCGCGCGCTTCGCCTATGCGCTGTGTCGTCCACCCGGCCACCACGCGGGCCCGGCGTGGCTCGGCGGCTACTGCTACCTCAACACCGCCGCGGCCGCCACCCAGACACTTCTGGATGCCGGCGCCGGTCCCGTCGGCATCCTCGATCTCGACCTGCACTACCCCAACGGCACCTCGGCGATCGTCGCGCGGATGGACGGTGCCGAGCTGCACTCGCTGCACGCCTGGCCGGTCACCAACGCGCCCGAGGATCCCGTGCTGCCGCGCACCGAGCGCGAGGCGCTGATCGAGTTCCGGACGGCCCCCGACGCCGCGAGCTACCTAGAAGCCGTCGGCACGTCGGTGACCACGCTCGCGCGCTCGGCTCGCGCGCTCGTCCTCTCGCTGGGCTACGACACCGTCGCCGGCGACCCTCACGGCTCGTGGAGCTTCGAGCCCGACATCTTCTCGGAGATCGGACGGCTGCTCGCGGCCTCCGGACTCCCGATCTGCGTCATCCAAGAAGGCGGCTACGCGCTGGAGACCCTGGCCGACTGTAGCCACGCCTTCGCGACAGGACTCCTGGAGGAGCATGCGGCATGAGTGACCTGGAAAAGTATCGCGACCGGCTGGACCGGATCGACGATCAGATTGCGCACCTGCTCGGTGAGCGCTTTGACATCTGCCGGGCAGTCGCGCACTACAAGAGCGCGCACGACATCCCGATGATGCAGCCCGACCGCGTCGCCGCGGTGCGAGCGGGGTATCTCGCGCGCGGCGCGGCGGTCGACCTGCCACCGGAGTTCAGCGCCGAGCTGTTTGAGCTGTTGATCGCGGCGACGTGCCGCCTAGAAGACGAGATCATCGACGAGCTGACACAGGCTCGAGAGGAGCAGGCGAGCTGATGTACGAGCGTATGAAGGGGAGCCCGAAGGCCGCGCTGGTCGCGCTGTCGATCGTGCTGATCGTGGCACTGTCGGCCTGCGGGTCGTCGGACAAGCCGAAGTCGGAGACCAACGCGACCTCGACGCCCAACTCGGCGCCGTCGGGCTCCAACCCCGACACGAACTCCAAGGCCTCACTGACGGGGTCGGGCTACTCCAACAACGACCTGTCCAACACGCGCTCGGCCGGCGGGAAGATCACGAGCGCCAACGTGTCGCAGCTCAAGCAGGTGTGGTCGCACCCGTTGACGGCCAAGAGCCAGTACGGCGCCTACGCCTCGATCCCGGTCATCGCGGGCGGCGTGGTCTACTCGCAGGATCTCGAGTCCAACGTCGAGGCCATCGACCTGCGCTCGGGCGACGTGATCTGGGCCAAGAAGTACAACTCGCCTGATCAGGGTCCCAACGGCATCGTCGTCGGCGGCGGCCGGGTCTTCGGCGCCACCGCCGAGGGCGCGTTCGCCCTAGACCAGAAGACCGGCAAGGAGATCTGGTTCGAGAAGCTGATCCGCAACGACGAAGAGGGCATCGACATGACGCCCGGCTACCACCACGGCATGGTCTACGTCTCCACCGTGCCGGGCAACAACACGAAGTTCTACAACGAGGGCACCAAGGGCATCCTCTGGGCGCTGAACGCCAAGACGGGCAAGCGGGTCTGGAGCTTCGATACCGCCCCGACGAAGACGTGGTCCAAGAAGCACACCAAGATCAACCTCGGCGGCGGCCTGTGGCACGCGCCCGCCTTCGACAACCAGGGCGCCATGTACTTCGGCGTCGGCAACCCTGGTCCGTGGCCGGGCAACGCGGAGTACCCGTGGGGCAAGAGCCGACCGGGCCGCAATCTGTACACCAACTCGCTGGTCAAGCTCGACGCCAAGACGGGCAAGATGAAGTGGTACTACCAGCTCACCCCCCACGACATCTATGACTGGGACCTGCAGGACCCGCCGATCCTCACCAAGGTCAAGGGCAAGCCGGCGGTCATCGAGGCGGGCAAGAGCGGGATCGTGATCGCCGTCGACCGCAAGAGCGGCAAGCTGCTGTGGAAGCGACCAGTCGGCCAGCACAACGGCCACGACAACGACGGCCTGTACGCGATGAAGGGCCAGTACTCCAAGCTCAAGGAGGGCACCGAGGTCTACCCAGGCATCCTTGGCGGCGTGATCGCCCCGATGGCCAGCGACGGCAAGTTCGTCTACGTCCCGGTCGTCAACAACTCGGCGACGTTCTCGGGAGAGGCCTCACAAGGCGGCGGCCAGAGCAACACGGGCGAAGTCGTGGCCATCGACATCAACACGGGCAAGATCAAGTGGGATCAGGTGTTCCCGGCCCCGGCCTACGGAGCGACGACGGTCGCCAACGACCTCGTCTTCGTCACCACGTTCGACGGCCAGGTCGCCGCCCTGTCGACCAAGACGGGCGACGCCGTCTGGAGCGCGACCCTCCCGGCCAACAGCAACACGGGCGTCGCCATCAGCGGCGACACGGTCATCGCGGCGGGCGGCCTCGCTGCCGCCCAGGGCCAGGCGCCGGCCCTGGTCGCCTACCGGCTCGGCGGGTAGGCGCGGAGACGGCCACGGGTTGCCCGGGCGTGCCTCATGCGCCC
>JBEVLC010000086.1:0-12180 GCA_040509415.1 Baekduia sp.
GGCACCACACACGTTCACGGGACACGTGAACGTTTCACAAATTGGTATCCTCACTTGCGTCACATGTTGCGGAGGCGTGTCAATGACACTTCTCCCCTGCAAATGACGTAATTTGGCACCTTCGCAAGGTGCCAATTCTTGACGTGCTGAAAACGCCGTCTGTACATCCATATACCGCAAGCGTATTGTCGGATGAGCATGGTGAGCGTGAGGTAATGGATAAGCGGTCGGTGACATCGGCGAAGTCGACGCGGATCGAACGCGTCGGGCTTGCCGAGGGATGCTGGCTGCACGTGGCGTTCGATGACGATGAGGATGTCGTCGGCACGGTCGCCGTGGACGCGTCTGCCGGCGAGGCGGCGCGGATCTCGTGGCTCGTCGTCGACGGCCGCTGCGCCGATGCTGACGGTGTTGGCGCTGCGCTGATCGCTGGTGCCGCAAAGGCCGCTGCTGCTGTGGGATGCACACACTTGGAGGCTCGGCCGCACCTACGCTGGGCGGCGCTGGGCTTCACTGTCGGGCCGTCTGGGAAGGCGGTGCGCAAGCTCCCTTGAGCCCAGCGCACAATCTCCGCCCAAACTCGCCCACACACAGCTGGTCTGGTCACTAGACTGGGCAGGCCAAACGCACCCGCGCCCGCCGTGAACATTGATGTTTACCAAAACGGGGGAGGGTGCTCGAGGGAAGCCCAGTCCATTGTCCAAGCGCTATCCGTCAGAGTTTCGCCGTGACGCCGTCGACCTGGTGCGGGACGGGGAGGAGTCGATTCCCGAGGTCGCGGAGCGTCTCGGCGTCGCGGTGCAGTCATTGCGCAACTGGGTCAAAGAAGCTGACGAGATGGCTGACGTCGAGGATCCGCAGCGGGAGCTCGACGAGTCTGAGCGCGAGGAGCTCAAGCGGCTGCGCATCCGCGTCCGCGTCCTCACGCGTGAGCGCGACATCCTCAAGCAGGCGCTCGCGCTGATGGCACGCAGCGACGACGAGACCTAGCCGTCCGCGACCACGTCGCGCAGAAAGGCCAGCAGCTCGGCGCCGTCGCCGGGGCCGGCAGCGAGGACCTCGAGGAGCCCGCCGACGCCGGCGCGCAGCCGGATCGCCCCGTGGCCACCGAGGCGCTCCAGCCAGCCGGCGAGCGCGGCGACCAACGCCTCCCGCACATCAGCGATATCAGCGCCCGCACGCGGCGCTTCGACGAAGCAGAATCGCGCGACGTCGGGCCGCGCGGTGACCAACGACAACAAGGCGTCGACGCCGTGCGCCAGAGGATCCCGGCCATCCGCTGCGGCGCTGCAGATCGCGGCGACGAGCTGCTCGGTCACCAACCTGTAGGTCGCCAGCACCGCCGCCTCGCGGTTGGCGAAGTGGTCGTAGAACGTCTTGCGTGAGATGCCCGCGTGGGCGAGCACGCGCTGGACGGTCAGCGCGCCGGCGCCGTCCTCAACGGTCACGCGCACAACCGCGTCCATGATCCGCTGACGCTGGTGGTCGGCGACATCCTGCGGCGACAGACCGTGGCGCCCGCCCGGCAGCTGCCGCTGCGCCATCAGCCGGCGAGGCGCAGTGGCAGCGGGGCGTATCGGGCCGCCGCGGTGCGGCCGATGTAGGGCACGAGCACGATCGAGGTCAACTGCGGCGCCAGGCTCGGCAGCTCGGCGATGCGGTCGGTGCAGACCCAGTCGTAGATCAGGCTGAAGCCGGCGCCCGCGGCGGCGCGGCCGAGCAGGTGGGGGAGCACCAGATCGTCAGGGATCTCGGCGCGGCCGCGATCGATGATCTCGGCGATCGCGTCCAGCGTGGCGGTATGGCGCTGGCGCCCGAGGTGGCCGCACGCGAGCACGTCCATGACGCACAGCCGCGTCAGCTCCGGCTCGTGAGCCATCGCGTCCAGCAACGTCGCCAGCCCGTCGCGGATGCCCGCCGCCCAGTCCGGGGCGGCGTCGAACGATGCCCGGGCCTTCGTCAGCGCGGCGCCGGCCGCGTCGTCGTAGGCGGTGAGCAGGCAGCCGACCTTGTCATCGAAGTACTCGTAGAACGTCCGCCGCGACCCGCCGACGTGCAGGCAGACGTCGGCGACGGTCACCGCGTCATAGGCCTTGACCATCAGCACCTCGGCGAGACCACGCGTGAAGCGCTCCCGCTGGGCGTGCGCGCGCAGCGCCGAGGCATCGACCTCTCCGGGACCCCAGACAGTTGAGACGCTCATGTGCACAGGCTAGACCAGAAAAGTTTGTGCGTCGAGTCACGGCTCGGGTATGCAACGAAATCGCTGCAAATAAGCCATAAATTCCTCACGCCGCCCTTATCCTCGGCGTCATCTTCAGAACCAAAACCAGCACAAACCACTTGACAACGGCACACACGCTGGTGTCTGATCTCTCAAGGATCTGCTCGGCGGCATCAGCCGTCTGGGCACAGCCAGGAGTGAGGAGAGTTCTTGTTGGGTCTTTGGGGAGCCGGCTGCCGAACGGTGGCGGTCGTGTCGTGCTGGATCGGCCTGTCGCTGGTGCTGACGGCCTGCGGGGATGCCGGCTCGGCACCGTCTGACCGTGCCGAGCGCACGAGCGCGATCGCTCACGCAACCCCTGTGGTGCGAGCTGCCCGGAGCTTCTGCAAGCAGCACACGGCTTCCGTCGTGCTGTCCAAGTACCTGCCGCTCGCCGCTCGCCGGGCCGCTCCTCGCGAGCGGGGCTTTCTTCGCATGGTGAAGACGCACCGCAAGGCGGTGGCGGACCCCTCGGTCCTGCCACGGGTCGCGGCCCGCGTGTTCGCGATGTCCGTTGCTGAAACCAAGCGCGCAGAGGCCTACGCCGCCTGCGGATATGAGTTGTTGAACAAGGAGTCGTCTCGATGAAGAAGTTCCTCGCGTTCGTGGCCGTTGCCCTCGCCGGCATGGCGAGCATGGCCTCGGTCGCGCTAGCCGATTACGGAACCATCGGGACGTTCTCAGGGCCGGGCGCGGGTGACGGCGAGCTCGACCAGCCCGGTCGCGCCGCCATCCAGGCCTCGACGGGCAAGCTGCTGGTCGTCGACGCGGGCAACAACCGCGTCCAGCTTTTCGCGCCGACGGCGACGGGCGCCGCATATGAGTCGCAGTTCGGCTCGGGCGTCCTCGCCAATCCATTTGGGATCGCGATCGATCAGTCGACCGGCGCCGTCTATGTGAGCGACGCCGACGAGATTGTCAAGTTCGACGCCTCGCTGGCCGTTGACGTCACGTTCACGCGCCCGGCGGTCACCGGCCCGCTCGCCGTTGATCCGGTCTCCCACGATCTCCTCGTGGCGGATGCCGCGTCGAACACGGTCAAGCGCTACAACGCTGATGGGACACCTGACGGATCCTTCAACGGCTCTGCGGGTGTCAACTCGCCGGGTGCGTTCACGGGTCTGCTCGACATCGCCGTCGACTCGACCGGGGACGTTCTGGTCGTCGACTCCTCCGGGGACGTTCTCAGCGATCAAACCGGCACGAGCTCAAGCGTCGAGCGCTACAGCGCAGCCGGATCGTATGAGGCCACGATCGGCCCGGTCGACGGCGCGGGCGCGGTGGCGGTCGACCCCGACGGCGACCGTGTCATCGTCGGGGGCAAGTTCCACACCTGGAGCAGCAGCCAGCCGCCGCACCTATGGACGTTCGAGGCTGATGGGACACCGGCCGGCGACTTCGACCTGAACGCGGTGTGGGCGATCCCTCGCGGCATCGCTCCGGTCGGCGGTGGGTCAGACCGGCTCTACGTGGTGACGAAGGACCCCTACGACCAGTCGTTTGGGCCGACCCGAGGGTTCGCGTTCGGAGAGGTCACGCCGCCGACGGTCGCGATCGCCACGCCGTCCAACATCACCGGAGCGAGCGTCGATCTCTCCGGCACGATCAACCCCCAAGGCGGACCGCTGCCGACGAGCTACCGGTTCGAGCTCTCAGACGACGGCGGTGCGAATTGGGCTTCCACGCCGGAGCAGGATGCCGGCGACGGGTCCGCCGACGTCCCGGTCGCGCTGACGCGTTCCGAACTGGACCCGAGGACCGAGTATCAGGTGCGGCTCGTCGCGCGCAAGGGATCCGTCGTCAGACGCTCGAGCATCGAGACCTTCACGACCGGCGCCGTCGCGCCCGTGGTCATGACGAGCACCCCGACGCGGATCGGATCTCGCAGCGTCGCGCTGGCCGCAACGGTCGATCCGCGCAAGTCACAGACCGCGTACTGGTTCGAGTACGGCACCGACGCCAATTACGGGACGAGCAGTCCGGCTGCCCATGACGCGGACGCCGGCGATGGCGATGTGCCGACTGTCGTCTCACGGCAGATCCAAGACCTTCAGCCGGAGACCACCTATCACTTCCGCGTGGCGGCGAGCAACGTCGCCGGCACCACCTATGGATCGGACAGGACGTTTACGACCGGTGCGGCGAGCCCCGCCGCCGGGCTCCCCGACGGGCGTGTCTACGAGATGGTCTCCCCGCCGGACAAGGGCGGCATCGACGTCCGCCAGCTCCACGGCGACAGCCGGAGCTCGGTCAACGGTGATCGCATCACGTTCGTCAGCTACAACAAGTTCCCGGGCACCGGTGGCGTTGGCGCATCGACCAGCCCGCGCTACATGGCAAGCAGGACCGCGGGCGGTTGGCAGACCCGGTCGGTCGATCCTCCGATCGGGCCCAACCCGGCTGACATCGGTGGCTTCACCGCGTTGACCGGAGTCATGCACTTCCCGCAGACCTACTCCGCGGATCTGGAGTACTCGGCGCCGCTCTCGCTGCGGGTCGCGGTCACCCCCGACGCGGAGGCCGACCGCGTGTCGCTGTATCGGCATCGCTTCACGGACAACTCCTACCAACTGGTGTCCAAGTCACTGGTCGGTCCGCTGGGTCCTGGCGGCTACGGGTTCAACAGCGACCTGCCCTTCCCGCGTGCGGTGACCGAGGACGGAGAGCACATCGTGTTCGAGTCGACGTCCCGTCGTACCCCCGACGCTCCGTCGACCGGCAGCAAGCTCTATGAGTGGGACCATGGCGACCTTCGCCTCGTCAGCATCCTGCCGAACGGGACGCCTGCCGCCGACCCGATGCTCGGCCTCAACGCGAGCGCCCTCATGTCAGGCACGTTCCGAGGCGACAAGGCGCTCTCGCGCGATGGCTCGCGCATCATCTTCACCGCTGATCAGGTGCTTGGGGATTGCTGCACGTCGATCGGCGGCAAGCTCTACCTGCGTGAGAACGGCGGCACGCCGGCAGCTCGGACGCTCTGGCTCTCGAAGTCCGAGAAGGCCGTGCCGGATCCTGATCCGAAGCCCGCGTGGTTCCGGGACGCCAGTGACGACGCCTCGCGCGTGTTCTTCACGACCGCCGAGCAGCTCGTGGAGGAGGACACCGACACGTCAACCGACCTCTACATGTATGACCTGCATCTCCCGGAAGGACATCGCCTGACCCGTCTGTCGCACGTCGCCGACACCCCGGGTGGTCAGGTCGCGAATGTCCGAGGTGTGGTCGGTGTCAGCGACGACGGCTCGCGGGTCTACTTCGTGGCACACGGATCGTTGACCCACGATGCCGAGCAGACCCAATACCCGGAGCCGAAGCTCTATCTGTGGAATGAGGGTTCCTTGCGGTTCATCACCACCCTGTACTCCACCGGGGACGACGACATGTTCCCCTACCGCGACGGAAGCAACTGGAACCAGGACATGCGCGCCGACAACCTGGCGCGGGTGAGCCCTGACGGACGACACCTGATGTTCCGCTCGCAGGTCGACCTCACCTCCGCCGACACGGCGGGGACTGCCCAGCTGTACCTCTATGACTCGTCGACTGACGATCTGCGGTGCATGTCCTGCGTCCGGGGTGGCATGGCGACGCCGTATGAGGTGACGGCGATCTTCTCCAAGCCACCGCTCAACATCATGGGCTACCAGCCTCGGATGATGGTTGACACCGATCGTGGGGTGCAGGCGTACTTCAACACCAGGAGCCCGCTCGTGCAGGCCGACGTCAACGACAAGGTCGATGTCTACCGCTACGACCAGGCGACCGACTCGGTGGCGTTGATCTCCTCAGGCCGCAGCGCCTTCGACTCGCTGCTCGCCGAAGCCTCTCCCGGAGGCAAGGACGCCTTCTTCCTCACCCGCGAGCGCCTGAGCAAGTGGGACAAGGACGAGGCGATCGACCTCTACGACGCCCGCGTCAACGGTGGCCTCCCGGATCCGCCCGACCTCGTGCCGGTCTGTCAGGACGACAGCTGCCAGGACCCGCCATCGAAGCGGCCCGACCTCGCTGACCCGGCAAGTGACCATGTGCAGGGAGCGGCCGGCGGCGTTTCCCCACGACCGCGCCTTCGGGCGACCTTCGGCCGGCTCGGATCCGGGGTGGGACCGGCGTTGCGCAAGCACGGCAACGCCACGATCCCCGTCACCGTCAACGGCGCCGGAACCGTGACGATCACGGCACGCGGGAAGCTCGGCGGCAAGAGCCAGATCCTCGGCCGCGGCTCCAAGCGCGCAGCGAAGGCGCAGACCGTGAAGGTGCGGCTCGTGCTCACCAAGGCCGCCCGCCGTCAGATCAGCCGGGGGAAGACGGTCCGGCTCTCGCTGGCGCTGACGTTCGCCGGCAAGCCCGGCCGGCGGAGTGCCTCTTTGACCTTGCCCGCCGTGCGACACGCCACCGACCACACCAGCAGAAAGGGCCGGTGAGGCTGAGATGACCACGTTCGACACCATCATGGGACGCGCCGCGCGCGCACTCGCAATCCTCGCGCTGGCGCTCGCGCTGGTTCCCGTGTCGGCCGCAGCCGCGGCGAACTTCGACATCGACGCGTTCGACGCTCCCGTCCTCAACGCCGACGGCACGCCCGCCACCCAGGCAGGAAGCCATCCCTACGAGACCAGGAATCGGATCGAGATCACGCACCGAACCGAGACCGGGCAGTTGGTGCCGCTGGAGAGCGCTCGCACCCTGCGGGTCGATCTCCCGCCAGGATTCGTCGGAAATTCGAACGCGATGCCCAAGTGCACGTTCGAGCAGCTCGCCGAGCACTCGACGGCCTCGCCGAACTTCTGCCGGTCCTACACGCAAGTCGGAGTGGTGGGGGTCAACTACCTGGGCAACCTCCCGGAGTTCAAGCGGCTGTTCAACCTCGAGCCTCCGCCGGGGGCCGTGGCCGCGTTCGGATTCAGCTTCATGGACGTTCCGGTCGTGCTGGTCGCCAAGCTCCGCGGCGGGTCTGACTATGGCGTCTCGGTCGAGGCCTTCGAGATCAACCAGGCCGTGCCCGTTGCCATCAGCGACGTTCGCGTCTGGGGCATCCCGGCGGATGCGAGCCACGACGTGCTCCGCGGGCGGTGCGTGTTCGAGCAGGGCGGATGGCCGACGGTCGATCCGATCAGCTCGTGCCTTGACGGAAGCCAGGAGCCTGTTGCGGCGGGCGTGGCGCCGAAGCCCTTCTTGCGCAACCCCACCTCCTGCACCGCCGCGGGCAAGGGCCTCGAGACGAAGCTGTGGGCGCAGTCCTGGCTCGGGAGCGTCGCGACCGCCAGCTTCACTGCGCAGGAGGGCATCGCGGGCTGTGACCAGTTGCGCTTCGACCCCACCGTCGAGGTGCGGTCGACATCGAGCCAACCGGATTCGCCGGCTGGCCTGGAGGTCGAGCTGTCGATCCCGCAGGACGACAACCTGACCGGTCTCACGCAGGCTGACATGCGGCTGGCGACGGTCTCGCTGCCGGAGGGCATGACGATCTCGCCCTCCTCGGCGGATGGGCTTGCGGCGTGCACCGACGCCGAGCTCAAGCTCGGCGTCGACGGGCCCGCGGCGTGTCCGGACGCGTCGAAGATCGGCAGCGTCGAGGTTGAGACGCCGCTGCTTGACGAGAAGTTGTCCGGCGGGGTCTATGTCCGTTCGCAGGCGTCGAGCGATCCCGCTTCGGGCGAGATGTTCCGCATCGCCATCGAGATCCGCAACGATGACCGCGGCATTGCCATCAAGTTGCCGGGACAGGTCCGCCTCGACGAGCGCACCGGCCGCGTCACGACGACCTTTGACGACAACCCGCAGCTGCCGTTCTCGAAGCTGACGCTCAAGCTCAAGGGCGGTTCGCGAGCACCGCTGGCGACCCCGCAGAGCTGTGGCGTCAAGACCGTGAACGCGACGTTCGGCTCCTGGGCGGATCGTCAGCGTGATCTGCAGGACGCCGTCGCCGTCGCGTGCCCTGGTGCCAGCGGCTTTGCGCCCCGCTTCCAGGCGGGCGCGCTCGATCCGACCGCTGGCGCGTTCTCGCCGTTTGCGGTGCGGATCGACCGTGAGGATCGCCAGCAGTACGTGTCCGGCGTCTCGATCGACATGCCGCAGGGTGTGCTGGCCAAGCTGGCCGGGGTGCCGCTGTGCGGGTCTGGCCCGGCTGCCGACGGTGACTGCCCTGCCGGCTCTCGGATCGGCACAGCCACGGTTGGCGCCGGCCCGGGCGCGAGCCCGTTCTTCCTGAAGGGCGACGTGTTCCTGACCGACGGGTACAAGGGCGCGCCGTACGGCTTGGCGGTGCACGTCCACGCCAAGGCAGGTCCGTTTGACCTTGGCTGGGTACGGGTCCGCCAAGCCCTCTACGTCGATCCGATCACCGCCGCGGTGTCGGTGGTCTCCGACCCGTTGCCCCAAGTGGTCAAGGGCGTGCCGGTGCGGCTGCGGTCGATCGCCGTGGACATCGACAAGCCGAAGTTCACGATCAACCCGACATCCTGTGCACGGAAGTCGATCGACGGCGTCCTTGGCTCGGTCGACGGTGCGACGGCAGCTCCTTCGGCGCTGTTCCAGGTCGGTGGGTGCGCGTCGCTCGATCTCAAGCCCGAGTTGGGGTTGTCGTTGAGTGGCAAGGGGCAGACGACCGACGGCAAGCATCCGGCGATCACTGCGACGTTGGTGCAGAAGCCGGGGCAGTCGAACCTCAAGAAGGTGCGGGTCGCGTTGCCGCTGTCGCTGGCGCTGGATGTCGACAATGCGAACGGGTTGTGCGAGTTCGCTGATGGTTCGAAGGTCTCGCCGACGTGCCCGAAGGCGTCGATCGTGGGGTCGGTGACGGCGACCACGCCGATCCTCGACGAGCCGATGATCGGGCCGGTGTACTTCGTCAAGAACGTGCGCAAGGACCCGAAGTCGGGGCGGGACATCCGGACGCTGCCGAAGCTGGTGATCCCGCTCACGGGTCAGAACGGCATCAAGCTCACGCTGACAGGAACCAGCGATGTCGAGGACGATCGGCTGGTCACGACGTTCGACAACGTCCCCGACGCCCCGGTGAGCAGCTTCAAGCTCAACATCAACGGTGGCAAGGGCGGCATCCTGGCCGTATCTGGCACCGACATCTGCAAGTCCACGCAGATCGCCGAGCAGCAGGTCGATGGGCAGAATGGCAATGCCGCCGATACGGATGTGTTCATCCAAACCCCGTCGTGCCCGACCAAGATCATCAGCAAGACGATCACCAGGACGACCGTCGCGCTGAAGATCGGCGGGCTCGGCGCCGGCAAGGTCACCGTCACCGGTCGCGGCATCCGCAAGACGACCAAGTCCATCAGCAAGTCCACGGTCGCCACGATCACCGCCAAGCGCACCGGCAGGGCCAAGCCCGGCGCCTTCAAGGTGAAGTTCACCAAGGCCAAGTCCAAGCCCCAGGCCCCCACAGCATGAGCACCCGCGGGCGCTCTGTGCCCGTCGCCGGCAGCGCTTCCCCACGGGAGCGGCTGCTGGCCTCGGCCGGGGCGCTCGCGCGGCTCGACGATTGGCACCGGATCACCGTCGAGCGCATCTGCGAGCACGCCGGGGTCTCCAAACGGACGTACTACCAGCTGTTCGCTGACCGGCGGGCGTGCCTTGACGCGGCGATCGGGGAGGCGGCGGCCGGCCTGCGGACGGAAGCCGACCCGGACCCAACCGACGATGCGCCCGTCACCGTGCGTCGGCTTGCCGGCGCGCTGCGCGTGGACCCGACTCGCGCCTGGCTGGCTGTTGTCGTGCCGCGGGCCCATCGCACTCCGCCACAAGGCGTCGACGGCACGCTCGCCACGCGCGCGCTGGTCACGTTGGCCGCCGAGCGGCTCGGCTCACAGCGCGAAGCCGGCGCGCTGGAGCAGCTCCTGGAGCCGGTGGCGTACCTCGAGCTCGCCCAGCGGCTCGGCCGTCGCGCCGCGCTGAGGGAAGCGCAGCGCCCCGTCGGGCTCGACATGGCGCCGCCGCGCTTCGAGCACCAAGCCGACGTCGAAGCCCACGAGCCACCGCCGCGCCTCTCGATGCTCGCGCGCTCGACCCTCCTGCATCTCGACGCCCATCCGGGCGACAGCAACTGCGCGGTCGCCGCGGCCGTCGGCATCCGGCTCGAGAGCCAGGCGAGCCGTCATCTCCGCACGCTCGAGAAGTCGCAGCTCGTACGCCGCGTGCGCAAGGGGCGCAGCAACCACTGGTACTTGACCGACGCGGGCCGGTCGCTGGTCGACCGCCTGCGCTAAGCGCTCGCGCTGCTGGCGGCGGCAGCGCGTGCGGCCTTGCGACGTTCCTTCTTGAGGATCTCCTGGGCAACCTCGGTGCCGACGTAGGGCTGCAGCAGCGCGAAGACGAGGTCGGGCAACAGGCTCGGGAGCTCGGCGTACCTGCCCGCGAGCACGCGCGAGTAGATGACCTCGTAGATGCCGCCGACGAGCGTTTCGGCGATGATCGGCGCCGGGCGCTTGGACTTGGGCAGGTCGCCCTTAGCGGCCTCGTCGACCAGCGCCGCCAGCGCGCTCATGATGGTGTTGCGTCGGGCGATCGCCTGCGGGCCTGCAGCCAGGACCTCGACGATGCACATGTCGGCGAAGGTCGGCTCTGACGCGATGAAGTCCAACAACGCGCGCAGGCACTCGCGTGCGCGATCTACAAGCCCGTCGGCCGAGTCGTAGGCCTCCCGGACCTGGCCCAGCAGCTGCGCGGAGACCTCGTCGTAGGCGGCGAGGAAGGCGTCTTCCTTGCCGCGGTAGTTGTCGTAGAACGTCCGGCGCGAAACCCCGGAGGCCACCACGATGTCCTCGACGCTCATCGACACGTAGCCCGCGGAGCTGCAGACGTCGGCGACCGCGGCCAGGATGCGCTGGCGCTGGTTACTGACGACGAACTGCCGCGGGAGGCCGTGGCGACCCGCAGGGAGTTGGTAGGGCTCGCGTGCGCGCTTCTTCTTTTGCTGGGCCACAGGGGAAACATAGCTGTACCAGAGGCAGTTGTCTGCGACTCTTGGCACAGATGTATGTGCGAATCGGGTGAAGCGAGATGGACAACCCGGCTGGGGCGCGGCGGCGGACGCGGCGAGCCGCCGATGACGTCCCGATTCTAAAGTGGGCTTTATGTAGGCATGGGGTTGTGTCTGGACGGCGATGGGAGGCGCGATATACGCTCCGCTGCTCATGCGCGTCCGCCCGTCGTTCTTCGTCCTGGCCGCGCTCGCGGTCGCCACCGCGACCGGCTGCGGCTCCTCCTCGGACTCCGAGAAGGACGCCACGACCGCCGATACGCCGGCGCAGACCACCGCCGCCACGACGCCCGACGGCAAGCCGGCCACCTCGCCGGTCTCGGTGCTCGGCTCCAGCGTCGACGTGAAGGCCGGCCAGGTCGACGTGTCGCTGCGGCTGCGCCAGCCCTCCGACGCCGACCCGCCGATCGCCGACACGGCGCAGATCACGCTGCCCAAGGGCATCAAGTGGAAGGGCGGGGACACGCCCTCGTGCGACGCGGACACGCTCAAGGGCGGCGTCGACGCCTGCCCGCCCGGCTCGATCATCGGCGCCGGCGAGGCCGTCGGCCTGACCGACCAGAGCAAGACGATCGGGCAGATCACCGCCATCAACGGCGGCAAGGACGACGTCTACCTCGCGACCGTCGTCCGCAATCCGGCCTACGTGAAGACGGTCGTGCCCGCGAAGATCTCCGAGGATGACGATCGCCTGAAGCTCGACCTCACCTTCCCGCCCGCGTTGCAGACGATCGCCGGCGTCCCCGTCGGGTTGCAGTCGCTCAAGCTCACGGTTAAGCGCGGGCCGTGGCTCGTGGTTCCGGAGTGCCCGGACGACGGGTGGGACTACGACGCGCGGGTGCAGTTTGACGACGGGACGCAGGTCGAGCATGAGGGCAAGGCGACGTGTAGCGGCTGATCCGCAGACCTTCATAAGCGGTAC
>JBEVLC010000087.1:0-6987 GCA_040509415.1 Baekduia sp.
CCGTCCTTGAGCGTGAAGGCGAGCTCCTGCTGGGCGGTCGAGCCGGCCTCGCGGATGTGGTAGCCCGAGATCGAGACCGGATGCCAGCGCGGCATCGTCTCGGTGCACCACTGCACCATGTCGCCCATCAGGCGCATCGCCGGGTCGACCGGGAAGCACCACTCCTTCTGGGCGATGTACTCCTTGAGGATGTCGGCTTGGATCGTGCCGCCGAGCCGCTCGGTGGGCACGCCTTGCTCCTCGGCGGCGACGACGTAGAACGCCAACATGATCGCGGCGGGCGCGTTGATCGTCATCGAGACGCTGACCGTGCCGAGGTCGATGCCCTTGAAGAGGTCGGCCATGTCGACGGCGGTGTCGACGGCGACGCCCTCGCGGCCGACCTCGCCCAGCGACTTGGCGTGGTCGGAGTCGTGGCCCATCAGCGACGGCATGTCGAAGGCCGTGCTCAGGCCGGTCTGGCCGTGGTCGAGCAGGTAGTGGAAGCGCTCGTTGGTCTCCTCGGCGGTGCCGAAGCCCGCGAACTGGCGCATCGTCCAGAGGCGGCCCCGGTACATCGAGGGGTAGACGCCGCGCGTGAACGGGAAGCCGCCGGGGACGCCGATGCGATCGTTGCCGTCCGCGTCGGTGACGACCACGTCGTCAGCCGTGTAGAGCGGCTTGATCTCCTCGCCCGAGAGCGTGATGAACTCGGCATCGCGCTCCGGGGTGGCGCCGTAGGCGGCCAGCCACTCCTCGTGGGTGGTGGGGACGGCGGGGCGCTGTTGGGTGGCCATTTAGGAGGACTTCCTCATATCTCGTGGAGCCGCCATGTTACGCGACGAAGTCGCCAGCGTCGAGACGGAGAGCGCGCAGGACGGTCGTCAGGCCCTCCTGCTCGTCGGGCGCCAGCGCGCCGAGGCCGAACTCGGCGGCGTTGAGCGCCTCGGTGGCGGCGCGCGCGGCGGCACGGCCCGCGTCGGTGATGACCGCCAGCGTCGCACGGCCGTCGCGCTGCGACGGCACGCGGGTGACGAGGCCGTCGTCGGCCAGCGCGGCGACGATCGAGGATGCCGAGGTGCGATGGACCTGCAGGCGCTCGCCGAGCTTGCCGATCGGCAGCTCGCCGGTGCGCGTGTAGGAGAGCAGCACCAGCGCCTCGTAGCGCGGGAACGTCAGGCCGTGGGGCTTGACCAGCTCGTTGAGGCGCGCCATCAGCACCTGCTGGGCGCGCATGATCGAGGTCACCGCCGCCATCGGCCGCGACGGCTCAGGCCCCCACCGGTCCTCCCAATGGCGGCGCGCCTCGGCGACGGGATCGATGCGCAGGGGCGCCATGGAGGTGGAGGCTACGGCGGTGGGATCGTCTGCGCTTGCGGGAGCGCCGCCTCGCCGGTCGTCACCCCCAGCCGGCGGGCGAGCGCCTCGAAGGTCGTGCCCTGCAGGACGGTCGAGACGAGCACGGCAAAGAAGGCGATCGCGAAGAACTCCTCGCTGCGCGGCACGCCTTCCAGGACCGGGAAGGTCGCCAGCACGACGGGCACCGCGCCGCGCAGGCCCGCCCAGCCGAGGACGGCGCGCTCGCGCAGGTCAAAGCCCGCCCCGGTCGTCGCGATCAGCGCCGCCAGCGGGCGCGCGACCACGGCGGCGATCAACGCCAGCACGGTGCCCTGGATCGCGACCGGCCCGAGCGCGTCGGGGAAGACGAGTAGTCCGAGCGTCAAGAACATCACCAACTGCGCGACCCAGGCGAGACCGTCGTGGAAGGTCGCCATCGCCTCGCGCTCGGCCAACGGCGCGGAGCCGAGGACGAGGCCCGCGAGGTAGACCGACAAGAAGCCGGAGCCGTGCAGCACGTCGCCGATGCCGAACGCGATCGCGGCCAGCGCCATCGAGGCGACCGGGTACATGCCGCCGCTGCTCAACGACGAGCGCCGCAGCAGCCAAACGCCGGCGGCGCCCACCGCGAGGCCCGCGACGGCACCGACGCTCAGCTCGATGACGAACTCCAGGATCATGTCCGAGAGCCCGTAGCCCTCGGTGGTGATCCAAGCGCTGAAGCCGATCACCAACAGGACGGCGACCGGATCGTTGAGCCCGGCCTCGCCCTCCAGCGTGCGCGCGACGCGGCGGCGCAGCGTCGAGCCGCGCAGGATCGCGAAGATCGCCGCGCCATCGGTCGCGGCGAGGATCGAGCCGAGCAGCAGGCCTTCCAGGAGGCTGAGGTCCAGCAGCCAGGAGGCCGCCAGCCCGGCGAAGATCGCGGTCAGGGTCGTGCCGACGAGCGCGAGCGCGACCGCCGGGCGCAGCACCGGCCGGATCTCCGGAAAGCCGGCGGCCAACCCACCCTCGAACAGGATCGCGGCCAGCGCGACGACGCCAACGCTCTTGGCCAGCCCATAGTCGTCGAAGTGGATCAGGCCGAGGCCGTCTGAGCCCAGCGCCATCCCAAGGCCGATGACGAGCACCAGCCCCGGAACGCGCAGGCGATCGCCGACCTGGGACACCGCGATGCCGCCGGCCAGCAGCATGCCGGCGACGAGCAGGATCGAGCCGTCGTCCATCTAGGTGATCAGCGAGGCGAGGATGACCAGCACGCCGCCGGCGACGAAGATGCCGGTGAGCATGATCCAGCCACGGCGCTCCTCGCGGCGGGCGGCATCGGGATCGAGCAGCAGGCCGTTGGCGCCCCGCGCGTGGGGGTCGGTCGCGGCGTCGGTGGTCGTGGTGGTGTCGGGGCCCTGATCGGTCATGCCTTCAGGCTCCCGGCGCGGCCGCCCGCTTCCCATGGGGACCGCTCCCCATCCCGCCTGCGCGCATGAGGCGCCACCATGGTGGCCATGACGCTGTTGCAGCGGGTGGTCGCCGGCAACGCCCTCGTCGTCTTCGTGGGCGCGATGATCCTCGCCCTCTCCCCCGCGACGATCAGCCCGCGGATCACGGCCAGCGAGTCCGGGCTGCTGGCCGCCGGGATCGCGCTGGCGCTCGTGGCCAACGTCCTGTTGATGCGCCGCGCCCTCGCCCCGCTGCGGGCGCTGGCGGCCGAGATGGCGACCGTCGACCTGCTGAGACCGGCGCCGCCACACGGACCACGCACGGGTGTGCTCGAGGTCGCGATGCTCGGCCGCGCCTACGACGCGATGTTGGAGCGGCTGCTCGCCGAGCGCCACGACAGCGCCCGCCGGGCGATCGCCGCCCAGGAGGCCGAGCGCGCGCGGATCGGCCGCGAGCTCCACGACGAGGTCGGCCAGGCGCTGACCGGCGTCGCGCTGGAGCTGCAAGGCGTCGAGGCGCTCGACGGGCCGGCGCGCGAGGAGCGGATCGCCGCGGCGCGCGAAGCGCTGACGGCCGCGTCTGACGGCGTGCGCGAGATCACCCACGGCCTGCGGCCCGAGCCGCTGGAGGACTTCGGCCTGCGCGGCGCGCTGGTCTCGCTCGCCTCGACGCTGGCCGACCGCACGCGGCTGCGCGTGCGGCGCGAGCTGGCGCCGAGCCTGCCGGCGCTGGCGCCCGAGCGCGAGTTGGTGGTCTACCGCGTCGCGCAGGAGGCGCTGACCAACGTCGCGCGCCATGCCGACGCGCGCGAGGTCCTCCTGGCCGCCGCGCCGGAGGGCGACATGATGGTGTTGACCGTCCGCGACGACGGCGTGGGGATGCGCGGCGCTGCGGCCGGGACCGGCGTGCAGGGCATGCGCGAGCGCGCGCTCCTGGCGGGCGGGACGCTGGACCTCCGCGACGTCGCCCCGTCTGGGACCGAGGTGCGACTGGCGGTGCCACTGTCATGACCGTGCCGCTCGTGGCCGGCGTGCTGATCGCCGACGATCACGCGATGGTGCGGCGCGGGCTGCGCCACGTGCTCGACGCGGCGCCGGATCTGCGCGTGGTCGCCGAGGCGGGTGACGGGATCGAGGCGGTGCAGTTGGGCCTGCGCGAGGACGTCGACCTCGCGATCCTCGACGTGGCGATGCCACGGCGCACCGGGCTGGCCGCCGCCCGTGAGCTGACCGCGCGCCGACCGGAGCTCAAGATCCTCATGTTGTCGATGCACGACGTCGACCAGTACTTCTTCGAGGCCCTGCGCGCGGGCGCGGCCGGCTACGTGCTGAAGTCGGCCGCCGACCGCGACCTGCTGGAGGCCTGTCGCGCCGCGCTGCGCGGCGAGCCGTTCCTCTACCCGCCGGCGGTGCGCACGATCATCCGCGAGCACCTCGATGCCGCCGCAGCCGGTGAGGAGACCGACGGCGAGGTGCTCACGCCGCGTGAACGGGAGGTCGTCAAGCTCGTGGCCGAGGCCTACAGCACCGAACAGATCGCCGAGTTGTTGGTGATCTCGCCGCGCACGGTCGAGCGCCACCGCGAGAACATCCTCAACAAGCTCGGAATGCGCGATCGCGTCGAGCTGACGCGCTACGCGATCAGGCGGGGGCTGGTGGAGCCGTAGGGGCGCCGAGCGCCGCCAGGTGCTCCTCGAGGACCGCGTTGACGGCCTCGGGGTTCTCCAGCGCGTGGACGTGGCCGGTGCGCTCCATGACCACCAACTTCGCGTGTGGTACGCCGGCGACGATCTGCTCGGACTTCGGCGGCGGGTAGGTGTGGTCCTCGGTGCCGGCGATGACCGTCAACGGGATCTTGATGTCCTTGAGCTCATCGAGGATCGGCGGCCGGTGGGCGATGTGCCAGGCCGCATCGGCGTATTCGGGCGTTCTGCTGGCCAGCAGCTCGCGGGCGCTCGCGAGGATCTCGGCGCGCGACGGGTCGTTGAGCGTGGTGTCGCCGAGCATGAACCACAACACGCCATCCAGCACGGGCTCGATGCCCTGCTCGAGCACGATGGCCGCCAGCGCGTCCATGCCCTCGGCCGCCTCCTCGATGTCGGCCGAGGTGCCCAGGACGACCGCCGAGCGCAGGAGGTCCGGCCGGCGCGCTGCGAGCCGCAGGCCGATGAAGCCGCCCATTGAGTTGCCGACGAACGTCACGTCGCGCAGGCCGAGCGCCTCGATCAGCGCAGCAGCGTCCTCGGTCTGGGTGTCCATGTCGAGCAGCTCGCGCGGATGGCGTTGGCTGTCGCCCTGGCCACGGAGGTCATAGCGGACGATCCGGTAGCGGTCACCGAAGGCCGTCGCTTGGGCGGCGAACATCCGGTGGTCGAAGAACATCGAATGGCTGAACAGCAGCGCGGGTGCGTCGCGCGGGCCCTCGTCGACGTAGTTGACGGTGGTGCCGTTGACCTCGATGGTCGCCATCGGCGGAGTCTAAGCCTCGCGGGCCGCCTCGCCGAGCAGCGCGCGGGCGATGACGAGACGCTGGATCTCGCTGGTGCCCTCGTAGATCTCGGTGACCTTGGCGTCGCGGTAGTAGCGCTCGGCCGGGAACTCCTTGGTGTAGCCGTAGCCGCCGAGGATCTGGATCGCTTCGCCGGTCCAGTGACGGGCGACGCGCGAGGCGTACAACTTGGCTTGGGCGCCCTCGACGGTGTGGGGTTTGCCGGTTTGCTTGAGGCGCGCGGCACGCCAGACGAGGGCGCGGGCGGCCTCGATCTCGGTCTGCATGTCGGCGAGCTTCTGCTGGATGGCGCCAAAGCCGCCGATCGGCCGGCCGAAGGCGTGGCGCTCCTTGGCGTAGTTGGTGGCCAGCTCGAGCGCGG
Organism: Baekduia sp.; assembly: GCA_040509415.1. Taxonomy (GTDB): domain Bacteria; phylum Actinomycetota; class Thermoleophilia; order Solirubrobacterales; family Solirubrobacteraceae; genus Baekduia. The sequence continues at coordinate 5,624 of JBEVLC010000087.1, forward strand.
CCTGGGCGATGCCGACGGCCTGGGCGGCGATGCCGATGCGGCCGCCGTCGAGTGTGGAGAGCGCGATGCGCATGCCGCCGCCGGCGGGTCCGAGGGGCTCGCCGGGGGTGTCCTCGAAGGCGAGGTCGGCGGTGGAGGAGGAGTGCAACCCCATCTTCTCCTCCTCGCGGGTGACGCTGAAGCCGGGGGCGCCGCGGCGGACGATGAAGGCCGACGGCTTGTCGGGGTCCTTGGCGAACGCGACGAACGTGTGCGCGTAGGAGCCGTTGGTGATCCACTGCTTGGTGCCGGTGAGCTTGTTGTCGGCCGCGCGGGTGCGCATCGCGCCGGCATCGGACCCGCTGCCGGACTCCGTCAGCGCGAAGGCCGCAAGCTCATGGCCCTGGGCGAGCGGCGGCACGAGGCGCTCGATCTGCTCGGCGCTGCCGTTGGCCAGGATCGGCAGCGTCCCGGCGCTGGTGTGCACCGCGACGGTCACCCCCACCCCAGCGTCGGCGCGCGACAGCTCCTCCAAGACCAAGATGTAGGACAGGAAGTCGGCGCCCGCGCCGCCGTGCTCGACGGGCACGCAGGTGCCCATCAGCCCCAGCTCGCCGAGCGCGCCGAAGACCGTGCGCGGGAAGGTGTGCTCGCGATCCCAGCCCGCGGCGTGCGGTGCGATCTCCTCGTCGGCGAAGCGGCGGGCGAGGTCGCGGATCTCGCGTTGCTCGTCTGAGAGCTCGTGGAGACTCATCTGGACACCACCTTGCGCCGCGCGGCGTTGCCCGCGGCGCCCAGCAGCGTCGCGGCACCCAGGCCGCCGAGCATCTTCAGCCGCCCGCCGAGGCGGTCGAAGCGCAGGACGTCCCAGCCCTCCTCGCGCGCGATGCGCGCCAACGGGCCGTCGGGATTGACGGCCACGGGATGGCCGACGGCGCGCAGCATCGGCAGGTCGGACTCCGAGTCTGAGTAGGCATAGGACTCGCTCAGCGCGATCCCCTCCTCCTCGGCCAGCGCGCGCATCACCATCGGCTTGCCCTCCCGGTAGGCGAACGGTCCGGCGAGCTTGCCGGTGTAGCGGCCCTCGGCGTCTTCCTCCAGCGGCGTGCCCAGCCCGCCGTCGAAGCCCAGGACCTTGGCGATCATCTCGGCGGTGTCCTGCGTCGCGGCGGTCACGATGTAGACGGGCCGGCCCGCGTCCTGATGGCCCCAGGCGATGTCGAGCATCTGCGGATACAGGCGCGGCAGCACGCCGGCCAGCACCTGTGGCCCGAGCCGCTGGAAGTCCCGCGCGCGACGGCCTTCGAGCATCGCGCCCACGCGCGCCATCACGCGATCGGTGCTCGCGTCGGTGGAGCCGCGCAGGCGGAACTTGACGTTCTCCC
>JBEVLC010000088.1:0-7850 GCA_040509415.1 Baekduia sp.
GTCCGGCGCGGACGAGTCGCTTAGCGCCCCACGATCAGCCGCACCGCGCCGACCCGCTCCGGCTGGCTGCGCAGATGCCCATGGCGCTCGTCCCAGCGTCCTGAGCTCAGATCATCGGCGAGTTCCGCGACGCCGCGCGCGATCGCGTCGGGATCGGTCAGCACCCAGCCGGACTGCGCGGCGCGGACATCGGGCTCGAGAAACGCCTCGGGGCGCCCGTAGTAGGCCTCGCCGAACCCGTCGGTGCAGTCGATCGGGATCGGGACGTCGATGACCTCGGCCTCGCCGCCGAGCACTGCCGCGACGTGATCGATGGTGGGGAAGCGCGCACGCTCGGTGGCAATGACCTCGGGCACGTACTCGTTGAGCCAGAGCTCCGGCAGCGCCTCGGCATCGAAGGTGAGGATCGCGACCGGGCCGCGGCTGACTCGGCGCAGCTCGCGCAGGCCGGCGTCGACGTCACCCCACTGGTGGATGGTGATCATGGCCATCGCGGCGTCGAAGCTGTCGTCGTCGAACGGCAGGCGCTCGGCCGTCGCGTCGAGCGCGGGAGCAAGATGATGGGGTCGCTGCGCGCGCATCGCCGCGGACGGCTCGACGGCGACCACGTACCGATCCAGCGGCTCATAGGACCCGGCGCCGGCACCGACGTTGATGACCGTCCGCGCGTCGCCGAGGGCGGCGTGGACCATCGCCGCGATCCGCGGATCCGGCTGACGGCGCGAGGTGTACCCGGCCCCGTGCGCCTCGTAGTCGAAGTCCCCCGCCGGGGCCTGCCGCGCATCGCCCATGACAGGGATCCAAGCACAGCCGCCGCCGCTGCTTTGGTAGGACGTCCCTACCCATGACCGACCCGACCCAGCTCCCCGCCGACCTTCCCGTACCCGAGGACGACGGCGCCGCGCGCCACCTACCGGGACTCGCGATGCCGCCCGTCGCGCTGGCCAGCACCTCGGGCGCCACCGTCTGCCTCGACCAGCTCGGCGCCGGCCGCACCGTGCTTTACCTGTATCCGATGACCGGCCGACCGGGCGAGGCGCTGCCCGACGGCTGGGACATGATCCCCGGCGCCCGCGGCTGCACGCCCGAGGCCTGCGCCTTCCGCGATCACCACGCCGACCTGCTCGCCGCCGGCGCCAACGCGGTCTACGGCCTCTCCAGCCAGAGCACCGAGGAGCAGGTCGAAGCAGCCAGCCGACTCCATCTGCCGTTCCCGCTCCTGTCCGACCCAGACCTACAACTTGCCAACCTGCTCCAACTGCCGACGTTCGAGGCGGGAGGAACGACGCGCTACCAGCGCCTAACGCTCATCATCACCGCCGGGATCGTCGAGCACGTCTTCTACCCCATCTTCCCGCCCGACGGCCATGCTGGAGAAGTCCTGCGCTGGCTTCGCGGCTGAGCAGACCGTCGTTCACGCCCCAGCAGAATCGAGATCCGTGTCGCTCATCGATGGCCGTGGCGAACGGCTCGTGCGACAATCCAGGTCATGCGTGAACCGGCGACACTCAAGCTCGATGCGGGCGAGGAGGTTCGGGTCGAGGTCGACCGCGAAGACCTCGATCACGACGCGATCGTCGTCCACCGCGCCGAGGTCACGTCGCGCGACCGCGGGCAACTGCTCAAGGTCATCGACGAGCACCTTGCGCACTCAACACCGAGCCCGGCGGGCACGACCGATCGGCTGCGACAGGCCGATCGCGAGCGCCCCATCTGATGGCAGGGCTCTACGTCGACACATCGGCGCTCGGACGAATCCTCCTCACCGAGCCCGACGCAACGGCGATCCGCTCGACTCTCAGTCGCTATGACCGCTGGTGGTCGAGCGCACTGCTCGTGGTCGAGCTGCGACGGCTCGCGGCACGGGCGGGACGCGAGAGCGCAGGCGAGGCGCTGCTCGCCGAGATGGAGTTGCATCAGCTGGATCGTGCGACCCTGGAACGGGCCTCGCGCCTACCACCTTCCGACGTCCGATCGCTCGACGCGATCCACCTCGACGCCGCGATCGCGCTACGCGACGCAGGCGAGATCGAAGCTGTCATGACGTTCGATGGCCAACTCCAGCGCGGCTGCGAGCACCACCATCTCGGTGTGGAAGCGCCGACGCCCTAAACCAACAACCGCCTCAAGGCCAGCTCCAGGACCTCCGCGCGGCTGCGTGATCCGTGATCGGCGGCCATGAACTGGCTGCCGATCCAGAGCGAGCCGACGAGCAGGCAGCGAGCCTCGACCTCCTCTTCGGGTGAGCAGAAGTCACCGAACAGCGAGCGCAGGTAGTCCATCCGCCGGTTGTCAACGCGGCGCAGGCGCCTGGCGACCGCCTCGTCGCGCCGGGACCAGTCGCGGACGGCGAGGTCGATCTTCAGGAGCTGGCCGGCGGTGGAGGCGAGCGCGAAGAGGTGTCGCAGCCTGGCCCTGGCGTCCCCGCCCTCGGCCTCGACGAGCTCGATCACCTCGTCGAGGCTCCGCAGCTCCCAGACGTCCAGCAGCTCTTCGAGAAACATCCGGCGGTTCTCGAAGTGCCAGTAGAAGCCGCCCTTGCTAACGCCGAGCGCCTTGGCCAACAACTCGATCCGGACTGCGTCCGGACCGCCGGCGGCCAGCGCTCGCAGACCCTCATCGATCCATCCGCTGCGCAATGTTCGGGTTGCGGGCATCGTCGTCGGTCGTGTCAGGTGGCGGTCGGGTTTGACACCACCACGTCGTCAAGGCTAGCCTCTTCTATACGGCACCGTATAGAAGGCGGATGACAGATGAGACTCCCGAACACCGCGCACACCTCCCGGCCCTGGCGGATTCACGAGGTCGTCGGAGACTTTCGACTCGAAGACGTATGGGCACTGCCGACACCGGGCGGCCCGGATGACTTCCCGCTGCTGATCCAGGCCTTCGCCGCCGGCGACCCGGCGCAGAGCCCCTCCCGCATCTCCCGTGCGCTCTGGGCGATCCGGTGGAAGGTCGGCGGCCTGCTCGGCTGGGACGATCCGGACACCGGCCTCGGCTCCCGCGTGCCAACGCTCCGCGACCGCCTGCCCGACGATCTCCGCGACGCACCGGCCGGCCCGGAGTTCGACGACCTCCCCTTCAGCTCGCTGTATCTGACCGACGACGAGTTCGCGGCCGAGATCGCCAACAAGACCGTCCATGGGGTCATGCATGTCGGCTGGGTCGCAGACGCGACCGGCGACGGCTACCACGCCGAAATGGCGGTCTACGTGAAGCCCAACGGCCTGTTCGGAAGCGCGTACATGGCCGCGATCAACCCGTTCCGACACCTGCTCGTCTACCCGCCGATGATGCGCCATATCGAGCAGCTGTGGCAGGCCGGCCTCGCGGGCGAGCGCGCGAGCTCAGCCGCGTAGCCCGAGCTCGAGCTCCCCGATCAACGCCCGGTGCAGGTCGTTGGAGCCTTCGACGATCTGCAGCACCTTGGCGTCGCGGAACAGGCGACCGATCCGGTGGTCGGGCGAGACCCCCGCGGCACCGTGGATCTGGAAGGCATCGGTCGCGCTGCGCATCGCCACGTCGCTGGCGTACATCTTGGCCATGCTCGTCAGCTCCCGCGCGCGTCGCCCTTCCTGCATCGCCTCGGCGCAGTGCTTGACCAGCAACCGCGCGGTCAGCGCACCGGTGGCCATCTCGGTGATCTTGGACTGCACGATCTGGAACTCCGCGATGCGCTTGTTGAACGCCCGCCGCTCGGTGGCGTAAGCGATCGAGTCGCGCAGACACGCGGTCGCGACACCGACAGACCGCGCCGCGACACCCAGACGGCCGCGCTCGACCGCCGTCATCGCCACCCGAAACCCGTCGCCTTCTTCCCCCAACAACGCATCAGCCGGCACGCGCACGTCATCCAACACAACATCGCCCGTCGACAGCGGCCGGAAGCCGAGCTTGTCCTTGTAGGGATGTAACCCGAGCCCGGGGGTGTCACTCGGGATCAGGAACGCGCTGACGCCGCGGTGGCGCAAGCGCCGGTCCGAGGTCGCGAAGGTCAGGACGAACGACGCGATGTTCAGCCCCGAGATCCAGGCCTTGGCCCCGTTGATGATGAAGTCGGTTCCGTCACGGCGGTAGGTGGTGGTCATGCCGGCCACATCGCTGCCCGAGCCGGGCTCGGTGACGCCGGCCGCGCCGAAGATCTCGCCAGCCGCCAGCGGGCGCAGCCACCGCTCGCGCTGCTCGTCGGTTCCGTAGTGCTGGATGCTCGCGCCCACCAGCCCCGAGGGCATCGAGACCAGCGTCCCCATGACGTGACAGACCTTGGAGATCTCTTCGATCACCTGGGCGTAGGTGACGAAGTCCAGCCCCAGCCCGCCATCCTCCACCGGGATGACCCCGCCGAAGAACTCCAGCTCGGCCATGCGCTCCAGTAGGTCTCGCGGCAATTCCTCGTCGCGGTCGTACTGGGCGACGCGCGGAGCGATCTCCTTGCGGGCGAACGCGCCGACCGCCTCCACGAGCGCCTGCATGCCCGCCTCGTCGCGGCCCGGCGCCGCATCTGCTTGCGTCTCTTCTGCCGCCATGCCCCTAAACTAGCATACTCCTTATACTAGATATCTCCACCTCACCAGGAGCGCACCCATGGATCTAGGACTTGCCGCAAAGGTCGCGATCGTCACCGGCGCGAGCCGCGGGCTCGGCCGTGCCGCAGCCACCGCGCTGGCGGCCGAAGGCGTCAGCGTGCTCGCCGCGGCCCGCAGCACCGACGCGCTGGACGAGCTCGCGCGCGCCTACCCGGACCGCATCGCCGCCGTCGCGGTCGACCTCCGTGACCGCGCGCATGTCGCCGCCCTCCCCCAGGAGGCGCTCAACCGTTTCGGCCGCCTCGACATCATCATCAACAACGCGGGCATCGCGCCTGCCACGCCCTTTGCCGACCAGGACTGGCGAGCCTGGGACGACGTGCTCGCCACCAACGTCACCGCGCCCGCGATCCTCGCCCACGCGGCCGGCGCCATCTTCACCGACCAGGGCTCGGGCAAGATCATCAACATCGCGTCGACCTCTGGCCTGCGCGGCAAGCCGCTGCTGGCCGCGTACTCGGCCTCCAAGGGCGCGCTCCTGCGCTTTACCGAGGCGCTCGCCGCCGAATGGGCGCCGCTCGGCGTCCAGGTCAACGCGATCGCACCCGGCGCGTTCGTGACCGACGCGCAGCGCGCGGTCACCTCCGACGAGGAGCTGCTCGCTCGCCGCATCCGCAAGATCCCGGCGCGGCGGATGGGCGACCCGGACGAGTTCGGCGCCATGGTCGCCTTCCTGGCCTCGCCGCTGTCGGACTTCGTCAGCGGCGCAACGCTCGTCATCGACGGAGGCGAGGTCTCGAAGCTCTGACCGTGGGCGCGCCGGCCTCAGTCGGTCGCCTGCGAGACGCTGCGGCTGACCGACAGGCCCACCGCGAGCAACAGCGCGGTGCCGTTGAAGACCGGGCCGACCCAGTAGGGCGCGCCGCTGAGCTGAAGCCCGTCGATCCCGACGGCGAGCAGCAACAGCGCGACGACCGTTCCGAGCGTGTTGAACCGCCCGGGCTTGATCACCGTCGCACCCAAGAAGCAGGCGGCGAACGCCGGCAGCAAAAACGACGGGCCGAAGTCCGGCGACGCCGACCCGGACGTCGCCGTCTGCAGCAGACCGGCCAGGCCGGCGACCGTCGCCGACACGGTGAAGGCCGCGATCCGCAGGCGCCCGGTGGCGATGCCCGCCAGCCTCGCCGCCTCGCGGCCACCGCCGATGGCGTACATGTACCGCCCCAGAGGTGTGTGGTTGAAGATGATGTGGAACAGCAGGACGACGCCGATGGCGAAGAACAGCGGCATCTGGAAGTCCGAGATCGCCCAGCGCCCGAAGTCGACGAACGACTCCGGCACGCCGTTGACCACGGTGCCGTCCGAGAGCCAGAGCGTCAGCCCCGACAGGGCCGTGCCCACACCGAGCGTGGCGATGAAGGCGTTGATCCGGAAGATCACCACGAGCACGCCGCTGAGCGTCCCGATCGCCGCACACGCCATGAGCGTCAGCACGACCGCCAGGACCGGCGTCACATCCATGGACATCAACTTCGCGCCGAGCAGCGCGCCCCAGCCCAGGACATAGCCCACCGACAGGTCGAACTCGCCGGCGATCAGCGGCACCATCGTGCCGAGCGCGACGATCAGCGTGATCGACTGCGTGTTGAGGATCGCCGTCGCGTTGTTCTTGGTCGGGAACGTGTCGGGCTGCAGGATCGAGAAGCCGATGATCAGCAACAACAAGATGAACACGGCCGCGTACCGGGTCAGCAGCCCGTCCATCTCCAAGCGCGGCTTGCGTTTGGGCGCTGCGTCGCGCTTGGTCTCGCTCGGCCTGGTGGTGACGCTCATGAGTCGCTCCCCGCTGAAGGTCGTTCGTCGTTGCCGTGCAGGCCGAGGGCGGCGGCGCCGATGCCGTCCGCGGTCAGCGCCGCCCCCTGCAGCTCTGCCACCACGCGCCCGCGCTCGAGCACGTAGACCCGGGTGCAGATCCGCGCCAGGTCCTCCCATTCGGAGGACATGACCATCACGGCCAGGCCGCGCTGCGCGTACTCGGTGATGAGGCGGTAGATGTCGGCGACGGCACCGACGTCGACCGCCTGAGTCGGCTCGTCAAGGACCAGCACTTGCGGCTCCAGCCGCAGCCATTTGGCCAGCACGAGCTTCTGCTGGTTGCCGCCGGAGAAGGTCGCAAACGGCTTGTCGGGCGACCGCGGCATCACGTCGACCTTGTCCATCCAGCGGCGTGTCTCGCGCTTCTCGGCGCGGTGGCTCAGGCCGGTGCGTCCGAAGAAGCTGCGCAGGTCGGGCAGCGTGAGGTTCTCGGTCGCGGTGAACGGCAGGACCGCCCCCTGGCCACGGCGGTCAGGTGGCAGGTAGGCGATGCCTGCCCCACGGGCGTCGCGCGGGTTGCGCACCTCGACGTTGCGGCCGTTGGGCTCGGCGATGACGGTGCCATCGCCAGCCGGCTGCGCGCCGGCGATCATCCGCGCCAGCTCGCTCTTGCCCGAGCCCAGCAGGCCCGTCACGCCGACGACCTCGCCGGCGGCCACCTCGACCGAGACGTCGCGCAAGCGCGGACCACTCAGAGCCCGGACCTCGAGCACGTTGATGGTGTCCTTGGGTCGCGGCGGGCTGCTGGCCACGGCCTCGACCGGGCGGCCGAGCATCAGCTCGACCAGCGTCTGATGCGCCAGGCCGGCGGTCGCCGTCACGTCGATGATCCGCCCGTCGCGCATGACCGCGACCTTGTTGCACACGCGCAAGATCTCATCGAGGCGGTGGGAGACGAACAGCACCGCGTTCCCGCGGGCGGCAACCTCGGTGGCCGCACCAAGGACACGATCAGCCTCCTCGCTGGTGAGGCTCGCCGTCGGCTCATCGAGAACCAGCAGGCCGTTGCTGTGACGCAACATCGCGAACGCACGCGCGATCGCTACCAGCGAGCGGTTGGCCGGCGCGAGCGCGCTGACGAGTGCATCCGGCGATACCTGGACATCGAACTGCTCCAGGAGGGCAACGGTCGCCTCACGCTGGGCGCGAGCGCGGATCCAGCCCGAGCGGGTTTGGTAGCCGGTGCCCAGCGCGATGTTCTCCAGGACGCTCGCGTCGGGAACAAGTCCTAGGTCTTGGTGGACGAAGACCATGCTGGTGGCGCCTTCGTCGCCGTGCAGCTGGACCTCGCTGCCGGGGTCGGCGCGGTAGACGCCGGCCAGGATCTTGATCAGCGTGGACTTGCCGCAGCCGTTGGGGCCGACCAGCCCGCACACGTCGCCGACCGCGAGATCGAGGCTGACGTCGTCGACGGCGACGGTGCCGTCGAAGGTCTTGCTGACCTGG
>JBEVLC010000089.1:0-7454 GCA_040509415.1 Baekduia sp.
CCTTGGTCGCGTTGAATGCCGGCACCGCGCCGGCCTTCTCGATGACCACCCCTGCCTCGTAGCTGCTGCGCACCCAGTCGGCGAACTTCAGGACCTTCTTGTTGGGGCTCTTGGCGGGCAGCACGACCCACGCGTATCGCGAGAGGGGGTACTTGAGGGACTTGATCGTCTTGGGCGTCGCGGCCACGCCGTTGAGCGAGAGCCGCTTGACGCCGCTGCCCTCGCGCGAGTTGGCCAGGCCGACGTAGCCGATGCCGTTCGGGTTCTTGGAGAGCGCGACGGCAACCTCGCCGTCCTTGTCCAGGGGCGTGACGTTCGTGCCCTGTGCCTCGCCGCCGAGGACCGCGGCGGTGAAGAACGTGTAGAGGCCCGCCGTCGCGTTGCGGCCGAAGGCCGAGATCGGCGCGTTGAGCCCCGACTCGGAGAACGCGCTCCACTCCGTGACCTTGCCCGTGAAGATGTCCTTCGCGTTGGCCAGCGGGAGGTTGGAGAGCTTGTTGGCCGGGTTGACGGAGATCGTCAGCGCGTCGAGGAAGAGCTTGGAGTAGCTCAGCCCGGAGTCCGACGGCAGCGGCGGCCGCGTCTGGATGGCGAACTGGCTGCGGCCGGCTTGGACGTCGGCGGCGCCGGCGTTGCCGTTGTTGGCCGTGAAGACGAACTTCACGCTCGGATCCACCTTCTTGTAGGCCTTGAACAAGACCTCGAGGTAGGGCGTGCTCGCGCTCGATCCGGAGCCGGCGATCTGGGTCACTGCGGCGGAGGCGGGCGCAGCAGCGGCGAGTGAGCCGAGCACCACGCCTGCGACCACGACGCGCCTGGGGACGAAGGTCACAGGGGCAATCCTTTCCATGCAAACTTGATAGGGATTCGGACATTACAGCATTTCTCCGTTTGCCGACTGGCTTCGTGGGGTATTGGCCAGTTGGCTGTGCCCGCTGGTCTGGGTGCGCGCGGGTCTGGGTGCAGGCGCCGTGGCACGCAGTGCGGGTGTTAGTCGCCCCGCGCGGCGTGGTTCGTCCGCACCGAGGGAGTGAGGAGCGGGCGGTGCCACGGTGCGTTGGCACGTCATCCGCCCGCGCCCGGGAGGGGGTGGGCCCGTTTGCCGCGATGTGGTCTCGCTGAACAGGCCCACCTCGATGGCGGTGTGGACGATTCGGGCACGACCGGTCACCGATGGCACATCACCCGCGCATACCGCGGGCTCCGTGCGACATGCGCGGTCAAGGTGCGATCGAGCCTCCCGATCCCGGGCGTGAACGGACGACGGACCAGCGCACCGAGGCACCAACCCGCTCTCACTCCCCTCGGTGCCGACAGACCACGTCTCGCGGCACGATCAACGCCCGAGCTGCACGCCCAAACGCTTCGCGGCACTTCCGTTTTGGTTTTGGGGTCAGACCCCAAAACGGAAGTGCGACGGGCTACGTCGTGATCGTGTCGCTGTAAGCGTCAAAGACGCGGTTCAGCGCCTCGACCCCGTGGCGGTTGGCGTGGATCTCGCTCATCACCACGGCATTGGCGTCGTTGTCGGTGAGGAGATCGAGGTTGGTGGCCAACAGATCGCAGCGACGCTCGTGCAGATGCTCGATGTGGCCGCGGGTGAGCGGCACCTCGACGCTGTCGTCGTGCGGAACCATCTCGGGATCCCAGCCCAGCGCATCGATCACCGCCGTTGCGTCGCGGTAGACATCGGCGAGCGCCAGCTGCTTGGTCGGGACGTAGTCGAGGAAGTCCTCGAAGGGGTCGTGGTTGAACATCAAGACCTTCTTGGCCTCGATGCGCAGCACGTCGGCGGTCGACGGGTCGACGCTGATACGGCAGGCTGAATTACCCTGGTGGGCACTCATGGAGGTCACAACTCCTTGGGTCATGCCCCCGGGCCGTTTGCGCGGTCGCGGGGGCGAACAATGTTAATGATGTCGCTGCGGGACTCTACCGGAGGGGGCGGCGGAACGATGGGCGTGTGTGGTGCCGGCGCCGGTCTCAGGCCTGGTAGGCCTCGCGGTGGTCGCGGAGGAGCTCGCGGATCGCCCGGATGCGACGCTCTGCGGCGTCCGGCGGCAGGCAACTACGTGCGAGATGTGCGTAGGCCGATACCGCGTCGGCGTCGGCCTGGTCGGAGAGCGTGCCGACATCCACGTGCTCCCAGTCCTCGGCGAGGTACACGTTCTCCAGGAGGGCATCGACGAAGTCGAGCATCACCTGGAACGGCTCCATCGCGCCGTTCGCCCATGGGCTCGCAGCTCGCCGCAGCTTCGACGCCAGCACGCCGGCCGGCCCGAAGACGCGAGTCTGGAGGTCGGCGAGATATGGAGCGAGGTCGTGGCGCTTGTATTTGCCGACCACGCGCGACACCTTGTCGTTGACGTCCGTGTAGACGCGCAGCCGGTCTACACCGAACGTATAGCCGGCAGTGTCTCTGTGTGGTACCGGTAGGCCAATGCCTCGTCCATCGCTCGGTGCAGATGCCCGATCAGGGAGGCCCAGCTCGATCGGGTATGCGGCGTACTTGTCGAGCTCGTCGTCTGGGCAGCGAGCGACACGATCGATCACCGTTGCCGGGAAGCTCGCGACCTCGGCGTACGTGGTCCTGATGTCGTGCCAGTCGCGCGGCAACGCGTTCTCGCACGCGACGACGGTCGTCTCGGCAGCGCCGCAGTCACGGCGCGCCTGGACGATCTCGTCGAGCAGCGGACGACGGTCGCTGATGGCGTTGCGCAGCGTGGCCGTGATGAGCAGGGCCGACCCAGGGTCATGGATTCGGTCAGCGCCCTCCGGATCCAGCTCGGCCAGCGAGAGCGGGCCGCAGGCCCAACGCACGTCGCGGACCTCCGGGTCGCCGGACTCCCAATGCAAGATGTAGCTGTTGTGCTCCTGTTTTCCGGCGCGGCCGATCAGGCAGGTGTCGATCTCACAGTGCTTGCAGATCGGAAGCAACAGGGACAGGGCCAGCGGAGACGGCCCGAAATGGATATGCAGCACTGACGACCTTGAAAGCGTTGACGACGACCACGGACACCAAACCTGTCCATCTCCCTCGCCGAACGCCAGCGCAGCGCCGGAAACCGGAGCACAGGCGGCGGTGGCGCCGTCAGTGGCTGGTGAACTCGCGCTGAGCGGCGTTGGGGTACGCCGACCGGCAGACGTCGCAGCCTTGCAGATGCTCGTGCATGGCTTCGACCACCTGGTCGCCGAGGCGCGCGGGATCGTTCAGCAGCCGATCCACCCGCTTGGGACTGAGATGTGGCGCGCCGATCACGTACGGGGTGCTGAGCCACATCCGGCGCGCGCGGTCGCCCACATTGCCTGGCAGGTGACGACGCGCCTCCTGCCAGGCGAAGCCGAGCTCGCCGAGCTTGAGCAGCGCGACGCAGGACGGATCGCCCTTATCGGTCACGGCGAGGAAGAGGTCGACGTCCTCGCCCGGCTTGACGGCCTTGCCGGCCTGCTTGAGCAGCTTGGCGGCGCCACTGACGATGAGCCGTCGCTCCGGGACGCTGTCGAGCGCCATCACGGCCTCCTCGACCCAAGCGAGGAACGCCTTGCAGCGCTCCAGCTTCTCGTCGGCGAGCTGGTCGGGGTCCGAGCGCTTGGAGGTCGTGCAGCCGGCTTTGTCCAGGAGCCGCTCGAGGTCCCAGCCGACGCTTGGGCCAACCGGTGAGCGCACTCCTGTACCTCGGTCAGCAAGCCGCGCACCGGTTGGTCCAACGGGCGCTCGTTGACCTTGCCATCGACGACGACGACGTTGCCGTTGATGATCTCGGGCCATGCGCGTAACAACGATCTGTCACGCCGCGGACGGCTGAGGTCCAGGTCAGTGTCGGTGTTCTGGGAGGCCGTCATCGTGTCGCTCGTAGAAGATGCTCCGCGAGGTTAGCGAGCGCGTCGGCACCATAGGTCGCTCATCGGCCGTTGGAAGCACAGCAACAGCGCCCGCCGCTGGGGCGGACGCACGTCCGGCGTCAAAACGACGGATTGCGGAGCGATGCATCCTTCGCCATTCTCTCCGCAAAGTGATGCTGAGCGCAAGGGAATTCCTGCCAAGCCGTCCAGAGGTCTAGGGCGCATTTGCGGGTTCTTCGTGCCAGGAACGCAACTCGGCGAGCATGTCGCCGTCACCGCGCATGCGTCAGCAGCTCGCGCAGGCGCGACGGGGTCGCGCCGGTCTCGCGGCGGACGGTGCGGGTGAGGTGGCCGTGGTCGGCGAAGCCGACGTCGGCGGCCAAGCGGGCGAGGTCGGCCTCGCCGTGCTCAAGGCGATCGAGCACCGCGCGACCCGGATCCGCCGCCGGTGGGTGGAGACGGTGCTGCCGGTCTGCTCGCTGAAGACCCGTGAGAGGTGATGGGGCGAGACCGAGAGCGCGCGGGCGAGCTGCGCCAGCGAGTTGCACGGCTCGTCGGCGAGCAGCATGCGGGCGCCGTCGGCGATGGCGCGGCGCGCGCGCTCGGTCGCGGGACGTCCCGACGCGACGCGCGCCCGGTCGACCTGCTCGAGCGCGGTGGCTGCGAGCGTGACGGTCGCCTCGTCGGTCTCCTCGCCGCGCGCGGCGGCGGCCAGCAGCAGGCGATGGCGGAGGTCGATGGTGCCGTGCGTGGGCCATGCGGCGATGGGGAGGTCGCTGTCGCCCCACAGCTCCGCGGCCACCGGCGCGGTCATCCGCAGCATCGTGCACGCGTCCCCGGCATCGTCGAGGTGATCGCAGCGCTGCTCCTGGCCCGGCGTCATGGCGTAGGCGAGCGTGGGGTCCAGCAGCGTCTCGCGGCCGTTGGCGCAGCGCACGTAGCGTCCACGGCGAACGAAGACGATGCCGAGCACGTCCACCGGCTTGTCGGATCCGCGCCCGGCGCGGTGGTGGCAGACAACATCGGTGACGGAGAGCCCGTCATGCTCAGCCAGGGTGCGGAGGTCCAGCACGCGCCCCATGATCGCAAGTGCGCACATCTGTTCAAGCGCGCGGGCCGGCGAGACGCGATGGTGTGGCGATGGCCACCATCTATGAGGAAGTGCTGATCGATGTCGAGCCCGCCGCGGCCTGGGACGCGCTCGCCGACTAGGGCGCGCTGCACGAGCGCTTGGCGCGCGGCTTCGTCGCCAACACGCGGCTCGACGGCGCCGACCGCATCGTGACGTTCGTCTCCGGAGTCGAGGTCCGCGAGGTCTTGATCACCAGCGACGACGAGGCCCGGCGCCTGGTGTGGTCGGTCGTCGGCGGCCCGTACACCCATCACAACGGCGCGGCGCAGGTTCCACCTCGCCGGCGATGGTCCTTGCCACCATCGGCAGGTCGTCGCAGCCGATCTGCTCGTTGGTGAGTAGTGCGTTCGCGAGAAACTCCGCATCCGGAGTCGTGAGTGGCGGCAGGTCGACGACGATCATGTCGTGCACCGGCGCCCACATCCCACCCTGCGCACGGAGCTCGTCCACGACGTGGTGGAGGCCGACCGAACCGCTGAACACCATGCCCAGTTGTGGGTAGCTCTCGCGAGCGGCCCGGAGGAGGTCGAGGGTCTGGCGGGCAGCGAGCGCGCCGGTCGTGTCGCGGATGTTCGCGACCATGTGCGGCAGTTCGTCCCAGAGAAAGACCACGCGCTCGGAGAGATTCTCGGTGAACGTGGCCTCGGCCGCCGTCTTCCAGCTGCCCGGACCCTCTTTGGCGAGTTCGAATGAGAGCTTGGACACGCCGATCTTCTGGCCCCCTGCGTCGCTCAACCGCTCGGCGAGCGTCCGCTTGAACAGCCCAGGCACGGCGCGCTCGGCGTCGGTGATGAGCGTGGTGACGAACTCTTCAGGGTGTCGCGACCGGCTGCAGATTGCGGTTCAGCGCGATGAAGCCCGCTGGTGGCCGGGCGAGCATTCGATGGAGCACCGAAGTCTTGCCCATTCGCCGTTCCGCGGTCAGCAGAACGCTTTGGCGCTCGAGGGTGCGCCACATCTTGGCGATCTCGACGTCTCGGCCGACGACCTCTTCGGGTGCGAGATTGCCGCCGGCGTTGACGCGGAGGCGCGAGGGCAAGGTAGACACCTTGCCAATTGTACACTTTCCGAGTTGCCTATTCTGCTGATCGCGGGTTAGCGCTGTTTGGTCGTCTTGGCGCCACGCCCAGCCGACGAGCGTTTGGCCGCCTTCCTTTCGGCTTTGGCCGTCAGGGTGAGTTTGAGTGTCGCTGATCGGGGCAACGCGGACTTGGAGTGGGTGACGATGATCTTGGCCGTCAGCCGGTGCTTGGACGCCAACCGCGCTCGCGCCTTCTGCGACAATCGCAACGTCAGCTGCACGCTGCCTGCTTGGGTCATGGTCTGTCGCGCGATGGCGCCGTTGGAGGGCTTGCCGCTGATTGTTGTCGTGACCCGCGCCGACACCAACCCCGGCGCATTCGCGGTTACCGTTACCGTTACGCGTCCGGTCTGGGCCAGCGCTCGACGCTGCGTTGCGCTGATTGCTCGCAGGGTGAAGCTCGGTGCGGGCTCTTGGACATCGCCTTGCCCACCGAGCCCACTCGCACCGGTGCGAAGGCCGGGCGGCGCGCTGGGCGCCCCCGAACAGCCCTCGCCTTCACACGGGCCCGACTCACGTAGGTCAAAGCCACCATCGACCCGTGCGATGTACACATCAGACAGCGTGTCGGTATCAGCTGCGGTTACCTGACTGGTGGTGGTGAAGTAGATGTCGGTCCCCGAAGGGCTGATCCCAGGGTCTCCGCCACCATCGGGGCTGATCAGCGACAGCTTCCCCTCGTGCCAGGCATACACATCGGTGTTGCTGTTGGCATCGGCCGGGGCCAGCGCTTCTGCGGTCATGAACACGATGGTGTGACCATCGTCGGTCATCGCTTTTCGATATCCGACTGTGGTGGAGGTCTCTGCGTTGCCGCCGCTGCCGGTGGTATCGGTCGAGATCCGCAGCCACTCCCCGGTCTCAGAGTCATAGCGATACACATCATCGGCGCTATCGGTATCAGCAGCCGGACCGGAGCTCACCAACGGGGTCGACGTGCCGATCAGCAGGTAGCGACCATCAGGCGTGACCTGGGTCGCACTGTTACCCACCACATCGCTGAGGTTCGCTATCTGGGCCAGGAACGTGATGTGGCCGGCGGGATGGGCGGCATCGGTCTGCCACAGATACAGGTTGTAGGCGCCGGCGACCGCGAGCTGATCGTTCGCACCGCGGTTGGCGGCCAACACACCACGGGCCACGAAGTAGGCGTGCGAGCCATTCTTTGAGACACCGGCCGCGGCGGAACCGATCACGTTCTCTACGTCTGCACCGCCGGCCGCACCCGTCGTGAGCCGGCGCAGGTTCGGACACGGGTTCAGCGGCCCCTGGGCAGCGATCGGCCCGGCCGGGATGTCACACATATACAGATCGTTGGAGGCGTCGGTGTCACCGTTGACCAGTTGCTGGGTCGTGGTCATAAACGCCCGCGAACCATCCACAGCAAACCCCGTGGGA
>JBEVLC010000090.1:0-8885 GCA_040509415.1 Baekduia sp.
GATCCTGGCCCGCCACGCGCCGCTGGACGCGTTCGACTGGATCCTCGTGGTCGACGACGACGTCGCGTTCCCCAAGGGCTTCCTCGACACGTTCCTCGCGCTCGCCGAGGAGGGCGGCCTGCAGCTCGCCCAGCCCGCCCACCGGCGCCACTCGCACGCCGGCTGGCCCGTGACCTACCGCGCGCGCGACAGCGACTGGCGCGAGACGACGTTCGTGGAGATCGGCCCGGTCACCGCGTTCTCGCGCGCCGCCGCCGCCGAGCTGCTGCCGTTCCCCGAGGACCTCAAGATGGGCTGGGGCCTGGACGTCCACTGGGCGGCCATCGCCCAGGAGCGCGGCTGGCGGATCGGCGTCGTCGACGCCACGCCGATCGGCCACACGATCCGCCCCGCCGCCGCCGACTACCCGCGCGAGACCGCCGCCGCCGAGGCCCGCCGCTTCCTCGACGGCCGCCCCTACGTCCCGCGCGACGACGTCCGCACGCTCGCGACGCACAGGGTCGCTGAGCGTTGAAGGTTCTCGTCGTCGCCGAGTTCTACCCGCGCGTCGCCGACCCCGCGCTCGGCATCTGGGCCCACCGCCAGGCGCTCGCCGCGCGCGATCACGGTGCAGAGATGCGTGTCGTCGTCCTGCACCGCCCGATCGCCCCCGCCGCCCGCTTCCGCGACCCCGACGCCTGGCGCGCCGCGCTCAGCCAGCCGGGACGCCAAGAGCTCGACGGCCTCGACGTCCGCTACCTGAAGTTCGTCTCCCCACCGCGCGGACGCAGCTACGCGCACTGGGGAGCGTTCGCCGCGCCCGGCCTCGCGCTGGAGCTGCGCCGCATCCGCCGCGAGTTCCCCTATGACGTGCTCCACGCGCACTACGCGGTGCCCGCCGCCGACGCGCTGCTGCACACGCGCGACCGCACCCCGATGGTCATCTCCGAGCACGGCGGCGACGTCTTTCACACCGCGCGCACGCCCGCCGGGCGCACCCGGGTGGAGCATGCCTTCCGCGCCGCGCGCATCGTGCTGGCCAACTCGATGGGGATCGAGCGCGCCTGCCGCGATCTCGGGGCCCGGACGACGCGCGTCGTCCACCTCGGCACCGACCTGATCCCGATGGAGCGCCGCCCGCCCGCCGCGCCGACGCTCGTCACCGTCGGCCAGCTCATAGCGCGCAAGCGCCAGGCCGACGTCCTGCGCGCGATGTGGATCCTGCGCGACCGCCGCCCTGACCTGCACTACCGCATGATCGGCGACGGCCCGGAGCGCGACGCGCTCGCGCTGACCGCCCGGCAGCTCGGCCTCGAGGAGCGCGTCGAGTTCACTGGGCAGCTGCCGCACCCCGAGGCGCTCAAGCGCGGCCGCGACGCGTCGATCTTCGTCATGCCCTCGACCGATGAGGCCTTTGGCGTGGCCTACGTCGAGGCGATGGCCGCCGGCCTGCCCGCGATCGGCTCGCGCGGCGAGCCGGGTCCGGAGGACATCGCCAGCCTCGGACACGGCATGCGCCTCGTCCCGCCCGCAGACCCCGAGGCGCTGGCGCGCGAGATCGACCACCTGCTCGACGCCGACTGGGGCACGCGGATCGGCGCCGCCGCCCAGGCGACCGTGGCCGCCCACTTCACGTGGGACGCCTGCGGCGCCGCGACCGTCGCCGCCTACGACGAGGCGATCAGCGGATGAGCGCCGACGCGCGGCCGGTCCTGCTCGTCACCAACCTCGTCGCCCCAGATCGCGCGGGCGCGTTCCAAGCCCTTCATCGACGCGAGAACGTCGAGCTCGCCCTCTTCGGCGGCCGCTCCCACCACGCCACCGCACCCGTCGAGGACCCCGGCGTCCCGCATCGCTCGATCACCCAGCGCGAGGCCTACACCTTGGCCGCCTCGGGTCGCTACCGCGCGGTGATCGCCGGCACCGCAGGCCGCGCCGCGCTGCCCGCCGCGTGGGCCGGCGCTCGCCGCGCGCGCGTCCCGTTCCTGCTGTGGACCGCGCTCTGGGCCCACCCGCGCACGCCTGCCTTCGCTGTCGCCGGCACGCCGCTGCTGCGTACGCTCTACCGCCGCGCCGACGCGGTCGTCACCTACGGACCGCACGTCAGCGCCTTCGTCGCCCAGCGCGGCGCGCGCAACGTCCACGTCGCACCCCAGGCGGTAGACGTCGCGTTCTGGTCGCAGACCGTCGACCCAGACACAGCGCGCGCCACCCGCCCCGACGGCGCCGACTTCGTCGCGCTCAACGTCGGCCGCGCCGCGCGCTACAAGGGCGTCCCCGAGCTCACGGGAGCCTGGCGCCTGTCCGGGCTCGGACCTCCCGAGGAGGCGCTCACGCTCGTCGGGGAAACGGTGCACCAGGACGGCCCACCACCGCCCGGCCTCCACCGTGCCGGCCGCCTCGATCCCATCGCGCTGCGCAACTTCTATGCCGGCGCGGACGTCCTGGTGATGTCGGCCATCGCGACCCGCGACTTCCTCGAGCCCTGGGGGCTGGTGGCCAACGAAGCCATGCACCAACGACTGCCCGTCATCGCCACCACCGCCGTCGGCGCCGCCGCCGGGGGCCTCGTGCGCCACGAGCGCAACGGCCTCGTGATCCCCGCCGGGGACACCGCCGCGCTCGCCGGCGCGCTGCGCACGCTGCGCGAGGATCCCGCCCTGCGGGCCCGCCTCGGCGCCGCTGCCGCCCAAGACGTCGCCGCCTTCACGTTCGACGCGTGGGCCGCCGGCGTCTCCTCAGCATTGGTGAGCGTGGGCGCGGGCCAGGAAGGGGACAGGTAACGTGTCCGCTCAGCAGGGACTCCAGCTCCATCACGTTCATCACGACGGAGGCCCGCGTATGACCTTGCGCCTCCGCCTCCGGATCGCCACCGCCCTCGCCCTCCTGCTCGCGCTCACCGTGCCGGCCCTCGCGCACGCGAGCACGCAGGCCCTGTTCAAGGACTGCGCCGATGGCAGCCTGGACAGCCGCTACTCGCAGAAGGACTACGCCCAGGCGCTCGCCAACCTCCCGGCCGACCTCGACGAGTACAGCGACTGCCGCAGCCAGATCCAGCGCGCGCAGCTGGGCGGCGGCAAGTCGTCCAACGGCGGCGGCGGGACCGGCTCCGGTGGCGGTGGGGGCATCACCACGGGCCCCGGCGGCCCCACCGACGGTGGCGCCGGCGCTGCGGGCACCGCGCCGCCGAGTGCCGTCAACCCGCTGGACACCGCCACGCCCGCCGAGCGCGCGAGCTTCCGCAAGGCGATCACCGCCGGCGACGCGCCCGTCGAGGTCGATGGCCGCCCGATCGACCCCGGCGCGCTGGGCGGTGCCAAGTCCAACGGGATCGCCGACCTGCCGACGCCCCTGCTTGCGATCCTCGCCTTGCTGGCCATCGGCGGCCTGAGCGCCGCCGGCTTCGGAACCAGACGCCTTGTCCACAGTCGCCGCCCCGCCTGATCCCAGCCCCGAGCGCCTGCCCGTCCGTCCGCGCCGCAGGCTGTGGCGACCGGGCCCGGAGCTCCTCTTCGGCGCGGCGCTCGCCGCCGCCCTGATCGCCGTCGGCCTCCGGGCCGGCGGCGGCCTTGCGCTGAACCCGACCACCAAGGTCGAGGTCACGCTCGACGTGGTCGGCGGCGTGCTCGCCGCGCTCGCCGTCCTGGCGGTCAGCACGCGCCGCTGGTGGGGCGGGATCACCATCGGGATCTTCGCCGTCCTCGCCGGCCTGACCGCGCTGTCGATCACCTGGTCGATCCAGCCGTCAGACTCCTGGCTGGAGGCCAACCGGACCTTCTCCTACTTGTTGGTCTTCGCGGGCGCGGTGACCCTGTCGCGCACCGTCGGCGCGTGGTGGAGCGCGCTGCTCGGCGCGCTCTGCGCCGCGACGGTCGCGATCTGCGTCTGGGCGATCCTCACCAAGGTCTTCCCGGGGGCACTGGCCTCCGACGAGGTCTACGCGCGGCTGCGGGAGCCGTTCGGCTACTGGAACGCCGTCGGCCTGACTGCGGCGCTCGGCGTGCCGCCGACGCTGTGGCTGGGCGCGCGCCGCTCGGGCCACGCGGCGATCAACGCGCTGGCCTACCCCATCATGGGGATCCTGCTGCTGACCGTGCTGCTGGCCTACTCGCGGGGCTCGCTGCTGGCGGTCGCCGTCGGCTGCGCGTTCTGGTTCGTGGTCGTGCCGCTACGGCTGCGCGGCGTCACGGTCCTCGCGGTGGGCGCGATCGGCGCGCTGGCCGTCATCGGCTGGGTCTTCGCGCAGGACACGCTGACCAAGGACGGCGTGCCGATCGCCGAGCGCGCGACGTCGGGCCACGAGCTCGGCATCGCGGTGCTGGTGATGGCGCTCGTGCTGCTGGCCGCCGGGTTGGCGATGGGCTTCGCGGCCGCGCGGCGCGCACCGTCGGCGCCGGCCCGCAAGCGCGCGGGGGCGACGATCCTCGTCGCGCTCGGGCTGGTCCCCGTCTTCCTCGTCATCGCGCTGGCGATGTCGTCCAAGGGCCTTGGCGGCAGCATCTCCAGCGGATGGAACTCCCTCACCGATCCCAACGACCAGACACAGGTCCTCAACGATCCGAGCCGGCTGACGTCGGTCGGCAGCGTCCGGGCCCGCTACTGGGACGAGTCGATCAAGATCTTCCGGGCCCATCCGTGGCAGGGCGTCGGGGCTGGTGCCTACAAGACCGCGCGGCTGCGCTACCGGACCGACAACCTCGCGGTGCAGCACTCCCACGGCTACGGCGTCCAGACCGCGGCTGACCTCGGCGTCTTCGGCCTGCTCGTGAGCTTGGCGCTGCTGCTCGCCTGGATCGGCGCGACGGGTCGGACGCTCGGCTGGTATCTCCCGGGCTTCGCCCGCCGCCGGATGCCGGAGGCCGGCGCGCGCGGCCTGGATCCGCGCGTGAGCTTCGGCCCCGAGCACGTCGCGATGGCGACGCTGGCGACCGTCGTGCTCGTCTTCGGCGTGCACTCGTTCGTCGATTGGACGTGGTACGTCCCCGGCACGGCAGTGATGGCGCTGGTCGCCGCGGGCTGGGTCGCCGGCCGCGGCCCGCTGAGCGAGCCCGCGGCGGATGCCCGGATGCTCGGCGCGCGACTCGCCCAAGGCGTCCGCCAGCCGTTCCGAGTGGCGCTGGCCTGCGGCGCGCTAGCGCTCGGGCTGCTCGCCGGCTGGGCGGCGCTGCAGCCGCTGCGCTCGGTCGACTCCGATAACGAGGCGCTCGCGCTCCCGCCCGGGCCGGCGTCCTATGCCAAGGCCGTCGCGCTGACCGAGAAGGCCGAGGACCAGAACCCGCTGTCGATCGACCCGCTGCTGACCCGCGCGCTGGTCGAGAGCACCGCCCAGCACCCGGATCGCGCCCGCGCCGCGCTGGTCGAGGCGATCCGTCGCCAGCCGTCCAACCCGCAGACCTGGGAGTACCTGTCGCGCTTCGCGGTCGACCAGGAGAACAACCCCAAGCTCGCGCTGCGCCTGCTCGGTCCCGCCCTCTACCTCGATCCGCACTCACCGACCGGCGCGCAGGACTACCTCGCCGCGCTGCGCATGCTGCGAGCCCAGGCTGACGCGAAGGCGCAGCGCCAGGCTGAGGCGAAGGCCAAGCGCGAAGCCAAGAAGCAGCGCAAGAAGGGCTAGACGGCCGGCCGATGCGGCTCCTCGCCGTCTGCCAGGTCGACCGTCCCGGAGGTCCCGAGATCGGGCTCCTGCGGCTGCTGCGTCGCTTGGAGACCCGTGGGTGGGAGATCACGCTGACCTCGCCCGGCAGCGCGGAAGCGCCGCAGCTGGCCGACGCGGGCTGGCCGTGGGAGCCGCTGGCCGTCGGTGGCCTGGAGCACGGCGCCGGTGCCCGCGCGGTCGCCTCCTGGCCGCGGGCGCGCAAGCTCTCCAAGGACGCCGACGTCACCTACCTCAACGGCACGGTCGCGGGCCGGCTGCTGCCCGC
Source organism: Baekduia sp. (assembly GCA_040509415.1). Taxonomy (GTDB): domain Bacteria; phylum Actinomycetota; class Thermoleophilia; order Solirubrobacterales; family Solirubrobacteraceae; genus Baekduia. Next base: position 5,904 of record JBEVLC010000090.1, read on the forward strand.
GCTACGCGGGCACGCGACCGTGCTTCACGTTCACGACATCGTCGATCGCGTGCCCAGGCACTGGCACGGAGCCGACCTGGTGCTGGCCGACTCCAAAGCCGTCGGCGGGCGACTGGATCCGCTCGACGTGCACGTGATCGGCTGCCCCGTCGACCTGGATCCCGCGCCGACGCCGGCCCCATGGCCGCCGCGCAACGGCGGGACTGGCCCGGTGGTCGGCTTCGTCGGCCGCCTGATCCCACGCAAGGGTGCGCTCGATCTCGTCAAGGCGGCGCCCGCCATCCGCGCCGCGCGCCCCGACGTGCGCGTGGTGATCGTCGGCGACGATCCCTACGAGGACGAGGAGTCCGAGTACGCCGCCGCGGTGCGCGCCTCGCCCAACATCGACCACATCGGCCGCGTCGCCGAGGCGGCGGGGATCCTGGGGCATTTGGACGTCCTGGTGCTGCCCTCGCGCCAGGAGCCGTTCGGGACCGTCGTCGCGGAGGCGATGGCGGCGGGGACGCCTGTGGTCGCGACGCGGGTCGATGGCCTGCCCGAGCTTGTGGTCGATGGGGTCACCGGCGCGCTGGTCGAACCGGGCGACACGGCGGCGTTGGCCGTGGCGGTGTTGCGCGTGCTGGAGGAGCGGGAGGCGATGGGTGTCGCGGCACGCGAGCGGGCGGCGCGGTTTGGGGCGGATTTGTACGCGGATCGGGTCGAGGACTTGTTGTTGGAGTTGCTGCCGGGGAATCGGTCGGAGGAGCGCCGGCGCGGGCTGCACGACGGGGCGGCGACGTAGGTCGTTACGGCACGTTCCTCGGCGGTCCGCGATGCGGGCTTGCGTGGCGCACCCGTGGCGCTCCGCGCGCACCGGTGCGGGACGGGGTTTCGAACGCACCGAGGGGAGGAAGCCGTCGTGGCTCGCGGCGCCCTCTGCCTTCCGCGCGAGGGTTCGCGGGACGGGTGGGCGATCCGCCACGTTCGCGGTGAGGTCCGTGTCGTCTGGCCCCCGCATATGAGGGGCGAACCGACCCGGACCGACACTTCGGGCCCGAATCGTCGATCCGGGTCGCCTGGTGTCCCTATATGGGGTCCAAAACGACCCGGATCCCGACACGCGCCGAAGCACCCGCGCCCCGGCGCCAACGGACGACAAGCCCGCGCCCCGGCCGCCAGCAACTGCTCACTCCCCTCGGTGCCCCCGAACCACGCTGCGCACCCAGCACAGCAAACGCGCGGAGCGCCGCGGGTGCGCCACGCAAGCCAGCACCCGCGGACAGCACCCAGCAAGCCGCGCCCTACCCCGAAGCCGCCGCGCCCTCCAGCGCCTCCTCCACCGCCCGCGCCGCCACGTCCCCCGCCACCAGCAGCGGCTCCTTCGACTGCCACGACCGTGCCAGCACGAACGCCCCCTCCAGCCCGCAGATCATCGCGATCGCCAGCTCCCGCGCCCGCTCGTCGTCCACCCCCGCCTCCGCGAACCGCGGCGCCAGCCCATCGATCCACGACCGGAACACGTCCGCCGTCGCCTCCCGCAGCGGCTCGCTCGTCGACGCGACCTCCAGCGCCACCGTGGCGATCGGGCAGGCGTCCTCCCAGCCGGTCTCCTCCAGGTTCTCCGCCGCGCCCGCGAAGAACATCCGCACGCCGGTCACGACATCGGGCGCCGGGTCGAAGATCGCCGGCCCGAGCTGGCCGTACATCGCACCCGACCAGCGGATGACGGCCTCACCGAGTTGCTCCTTGCCACCCGGGAAGTGGTGGTACAGCGAGCCGAACGGCGCCTCGGCGGCAGCCACGATCTCCTTGACCCCCGTGCCGGTGTAGCCCTTGACGCGCAGGAGCTCGGCGCCGGCCTCGACGATGCGCTGACGGGTGGGGGTCGACATCTCCGCCGAGGATAGCTAGCGTGCCGCTAGAGCGATCTACCTAATTTGATCCCTGACTCCGGAGACTCCCCATGCCCGACACCCGCCGTGCCCGCATTCCCACCCTGGCCACCGCGCTGGCGGGAGCAGCCGCCGCGACAGCTGCCCGCGCGGCCTATGCCGGCGCCGTCCGCGCGATCCTGCGCCGCAACGCCGCCGCGCTCTTTGCCGGCGACCCCAAGCCGCTGCTGCGGATGTACGCGCCCGACGCCACGATGGTCTTCCCCGGCGTCCACTCCTGGGGACGCACCTACCGTGGCCGCGACGAGATCGAGGCGTTCCTGCGCCGCTTCCACGCCGCGGGCCTGCGCGGCGAGCTCGGCGCGATCTTCGTCGAGGGCCCGCCATGGGCGACGCGGATCGCGATCGAGTTCGACGACCACGCCTGCGACGCGCACGGCACCAAGGTGTATGAGAACCGCGCGCTGATCGTCCTGCGCACGCGCTGGGGGCGCGTCGTCCACGAGGAGCTGTTCGAAGACACCCAGAAGGTCGCGGCCTTCGACGAGCATCTCGGGATCACCAGCACCACCGTCCCGGCAAGCGCAACCGCTGCCGTCGCATGACCGCCGCGATCACGTTCTACCTCGTCATCAAGGCGCTCCATGTCATGGCCGCCTTCGCCGCCTACGGCCTGCCGTTCGCCTACCCGTTCGTCATCCCCTACCTGCGCCGCAACCACCCGCGCACGCTGCCCGGCGTGCACGACGTCCAGCACAAGCTGTCGATCGCGCTCACCGGCCCGGGCACCGTCGCGCTGTTCGCCTTCGGCGTGTACATGGCCTCCAAGGACGACCTCTGGGGCGAGTCCTGGGTGATGGTCGGCGTGACGATCCTCGCGATCATCGCCATCGCCGGTGGCGGCATCGTGAAGTGGACCAAGGAGCTGTCCGAGCTGGCCCGGACCGACCTCGACGCCGGCGGCGACGCGGTGGTCTTCAGCGCCGAGTACGACCGCGTCTACCAGCGCTACCTGATCACCGAGGCGACCCTCGGCGCCCTGGTCCTGGTCGCCATCTTCTTCATGGTGGTCAAGCCCTAGCAGTGATAGGCCGGCAATAGGAGCTAGCAT
>JBEVLC010000091.1:0-12429 GCA_040509415.1 Baekduia sp.
GGCGCAGAGCCGCGGCGACGGCTACACGATGGTCGGCGGCTACGACGGCGGCCGGCTGGTCACGATGGGCGTCGACGTCGCGTCGGCGCGTGCGATGAGCGTGCGGATCTCCGAGCACCTCGCCGACGAGGTCTCCAAGCGCGCGCTGTGGATCGGCGAAGTCGAGCGCTTCTTCGAGTACGACGTCGGCGAGGGTCCGTCGATCGAGGCGCTGATGCGTCGCTACGGCGTGCACATGGCAGCGATCGACCACGCGCCGGACGGCCGGCTGGGCATGGCGCTGGCCGAGAAGTTCCCCGGCCGCGTCTACACGGTGGCCTATTCCGGCACCACGACGCAGCCCGAGGTGCTCAAGGTCAACGAGGAGATGCGCAAGGTCACCGTCAAGCGCACCGAGGCGATCGACGCGACCTTCGAGATGGTCCGCCAGCAGAAGAACCACCTGCCGGCCGACCTGCCCGAGGGCTACGTCGCGCAGATGGGCTCGCTGATCCGCACGATCGAAGAGGACGAGGTCGGCAAGCGCAAGGTCAGCTACGTCAAGCGCGGCGCGGCCGACGACTACGCGCACGCCGAGGTCTATGACCTCGTCGCCACCGAGCTGTGGCTGCTGCGCGAGATGATGCAGCAGCTCACCCACGAGGAGGACGTCACGGCCGACGACCTCGTGGACTTCGAGCGCTCGCGGCTGGCCGACTACACGCCCGGCCAGGAGGCCGACTACTACGAGGGCGGCCGGGAGACGGCGACGCGCGAGGACGACGAGCGCTACGGCGTCTGAACGATCTCTAAAACCGGCCGATTTGCAGGGGACTCAAGTGTCCTCAAGTATCGCCGGCCACGCATAATTTCCGCGCATAGATCTGGGCCGTCCGGCCGATCCGGCACGTTGGCCGCCTGCCCGTCTACTTCGTCAGCGCTGGCGCGGGGATGCCCGTCAAGATCGGCAAGTCGGACCGTCCCGACCGGCGGCTCGCCTCGCTTCAGACCTCGCACTGGCTCAAGCTCAAGCTGCTGGCCGTCGCGTGGAGCGAGGACGACGCGGCGCTCGAGGCCCGGCTGCACGCGACCTTCCACCGGGATCGGCTGGAGGGCGAGTGGTTCTCGCGCTCGCCGCAGCTCGAGGAGGTCATCGCCGACGCCGCCGGCAAGTGGCCGTTGCCGGGATCGTTCGCCGACCTCTGCCGCGTCGACCCGCGCCTCGAGCGCCTCGTCAACGACGCCCGGGTTGAAGCCGAGCGCGCGCCGCGCATGAGCACCGTCTGCCGAGAGGACGCGTTCGAGCGCCGCTTCCGTCCGAGGTTGGAGCGGCTGGTGGGCTGGGGGCGGCGCGGCGCTGGCCCGCGCGGGCTGGCGACGCGCGCGGCCTACGACGTCGCCGAGGCCGGGCTGCGGGATCTGCTGCCGCCGTGCCGGGGCTGTCTCTGTCCGTGACCGGCGCTAGCTTCGCGATCGTGGACGACGACGTGCGCGAGCTGCTGGCAGACCCGGAGTATCGGGAAGCGGTGGCCGAGAACGCCTACATGCGCGAGCGCGTCGAGGACGCCGCCGTCGCTCGCGAGCACGACACCAGCGACAGCACCTACCACGTGATGGCGTGGGAGAGCCTCTCCGACGACTCCAAGCGGCCGTACCGCACGGCCGTCGCCGAGGCGTTCGAGTGCGTCGCGTCGATCGCCGCGTAGCGCGTCTGCCGCCCGCAGTAGGTTCCTCCGGACCGACCAAGGAGGAGCGCCGTGCGGCTATCGCTGCGCATCGAGAACACCGCGAAGGACGCTTGGGACCGCTACGTGCGCAAGACCTGCTGCGCGACGCCGCCCGCCGCGCCGTTCCACCGCGCGTGCAACGGACGCTGCGGCCGGCGTCGCGGCCACAAGGGCGACCATCGCCACGGCGACATCGTCTGGGCTGAGGGCGCGACGCGGTCACGGTTCTCGCCGACCGAGAACCCGGCCATTCGCGGTCGCGTGATCACGAGGCGCGGCTCATGAGCGCGCGCAAGGCCGGCGAGCGTTGGATCTGCGAGTGCGGCGCGGCGCTGATTGGCGCGCTGTCGGTCAACATGAAGGTGTCGCCGATCACCGTCGAGCCCAAGCAGGACGGCAACGTCTGGCTGGGCCGATCCAAGACCCGCTTCGCTCGCCAGGAGGACGGCACCTACGTGGCGGCAACGAGCGATCGCACGCCGGGCGACTTTGTCACCGTCTACGCGGTGATCGGCGGGCCAGGGCTTGAGCTGCTCCGCGAGAAGAACGTCGGCCTGCACCTCAACCACTTCGCAGACTGCCCGATGGCAGGGAGGTTCCGATGACCAATCCCCGAGAAGTCCTCGACACGGTGCTTGGGCGCAGCGCGGCCATCCTCGGCGACGACATGCCGTCCGACGAGGCCAAGGGCTACATCTTGCTCGCGCTCAAGAACGCCGGGCTGCTGCTGGACGTGCCCGAGGGCTATGACACTCCCGAGGAGTGGCTCGCCTACGTCGACATGGTCAGCACTCGCGCGCTGAAGGAGGAGGGGATCCGCGCGCGGCTCAACGAGCCCGACAAGCGACCCACGCTCAGCGTCGACTTCGACGGCGTCTTGCACCGGTACTCCAAGGGCTGGCAGAATGGCGTGATCTACGACCCGCCAACCGACGGCGCGAAGATCGCGCTGATCGCGCTCTGCGCTCGCTACCGTTTGGTCATCTCGACGGTGCGCAGCGACCTGCGCGCGGTCTGGGACTGGCTGCGTAGCTGGGAGCTAGACGTCTACGTCTCCGACGTCACCAACGCCAAGCCGATCGCCGTCGCCTACGTCGATGATCGCGCCGTGCTCTACACGGGCAACTGGAGCGTCACCGTCGCGCATGTCGATGGGATCGTCGCTCACCACGAGAAGCGCGCGGTCTCGTGAGCACCTACGCCGCCAAGACGCAGGTGTCGCCCGAGAAGTCGCGGATGGAGATCGAGCAGACGCTGCGTCGCTACGGTGCGGACGCGTTCGGCTTCGGCCAGGACGGCAGCCGCGCGATCGTGACGTTCCGCGCCCACGGACGCGCCGTCCGCTTCGAGATCCCGGTGCCGACGGCCAGCGAGCACCGCTACGACCACCACGGCTACACCCGCACCGAGAAGCAGATCGAGACCGCCCGAGCGCAGGCGGAGCGCCAGCGCTGGCGCGCGATGCTGCTGATGATCAAGGCAAAGCTGGAGGCGGTCGAGAGCGGCATCGTGACCTTCCAGGAAGAGTTCGCCGTCCACTTCGTGCTGCCCGACAACACGACCGTCGGCGAGTGGCTGCTGCCGCAGGTCGACCACGCCTACGAGACGGGCCAGATGCCAGCGCTGTTGCCCGGCATCCCCGCGCTCACCGAGGGCGCTGGCTGATGGCCGCGGTGCCGCTCGGCACGCAAGACGCGCTGGCGGATTTGGTCGAGGCGCTTGACGGCCAGAGCGGGACGAGGCTGCACGAGCGCTCGGGGACGGCCCTAGGTCGCGCGGTGAAGCGGGCGCGGACCGTCCTGGTGGAGGGTGTTGAGCGTACGCCCACACCGAGCGGGATCACCGACGAGCCGCGCGATGAGTCTCTTGGCCTGTGGGTTGAGGTCGACCAACGCGACGGTCCGCGGGCGTGCGACCTGCTCTGCGCGATCGGTCGCATCCTGTACGAGCCCGGCGAGAACGGACGTGCACGCATCCTCGTCAAAGCACCCGCACCGGCCGCGGGCGATGTCGAGCGTGTCGCTCGCGTGCTCGCCTTCCGCTACCTCTCTTGGAAGGACGTCGACGAGTGGGAGCAGACGACCGAGTATCAGCGGGTGCTGCTGCTCGACGACGCGCGTGCAGCGCTTGCCGCAGCGGCCGGGTCGAGCGAGGGGCACACGCTCGTACCCAACGAGCACCTGATCGAGCTTGCGACGAGCCGGGATCCGCACGACGCGCTGACCGACGCTGCGCTTGAGGCGGCGCGGGGTGGCCGTCCGCAATGGCCCGAAACGGGAGGCGCGGCATGAGGATTCGCCGCACACCCCCTCACGGCACCGTCACCTGCGGCAACCTGCTGTGCGAGAACAACGGCTGGCACATGACATGGGCGGGCCTCGCGGCTTGCGATCGACGCGAGGCCGCGATCCGGGGCACGGACGCTGAGGTCGCCCTCCTGGCCGCACGGCGTGAGTCCGTGTCGCGGCCCGGAACAGGAGACACGGCATGAGCGGGGCGCCCCTTCCACCGTGCCATGACTGCCCAACGCTGACGTGGCTCCGACAGGCCGCCCAACGGGACGTCGACCGCGCACAGGGAGAGCGGGATCGGCTCCGGTCGCGCGTGCAGACGCTGGTCCTGGACCGTCAAGCCGCGTGGCACAAGATCGAAGACCTCCGCGACCAACTGGCGGCCGTGATGGCCGAGCGCGATGGCTTGCGCGTGACGTCTGCTGACCCGCCGCGTCCCGACACCAACACGGGGAGCGGGACGTGAGCCCGCGCGACATTCTTGTTCTCGGGTGGGCCATGCCCGACCCTGAGCCCGCGTGGCTCTTTTGGGCCGTGACCTACGAATGGTCGATCCAGACGCGCCCGTCCATCTTCGAGCGGGCCGACACGGGGAGCGGGCGATGAGCCGGCTTCCGTACGGTTGCAACTGCGACCCGGGCGAAGCTCCGGTCCAGGGGCACTCAGATGACTGTCCGGCGCTTGAGGTTGAAGCGAGAGTGGTCGGCAGGGTGCGTAAGTATCTGCCGCTGTTCGAGCGACTGGCGGCCGAGATGGATCGTCAGCGTCACAACTACGGCGACTTCGTCTCTGACGTGCCCGGTGTCCGCCTGGCCGCCGCCGCGCTCGAGGACGAGGCCGAAGAGGTGCGGCGGGCGTGGCGTGATGAGCGCAAGGTCGCGGGCTGGCCCCACACGGAGGAAGAGGCGTTGCAGGTTGCCGCTGTTGCCGCACGTCTCGTCGCTGCTCTTGGTGTTCGGTCCGACACCGAAGGAGCGCCGTGAAGGTCTGCAAGGACTGCGGCACCGAGGCCACCCCGGTCCGAGGCCGTCGGCGCGGCGTTCTGCTGTGGTGGTGCTGGAAGTGCGAGCTCCACATCCGACCCGTCGAAAGAGAGCCCACTGATGGCTGATCACCGGCGCACCGACACGTTCACCTTCGGCCACGACGAGGTGAGCCTGCTGATCGCTGTGCTCGGTGGTCACGCGCCGTCGGCCATCGCGGCGGCGGGCCATAGCGTCGAGGCGTTCGAGTCGCTTTGGGAGGCGCTGACGGGGGCGGCCTACGAGCCAATGCGCACGGACAGCCCTCCGCGATTGCCCGCTGTGCTCGATTCAGGTGTTCGGTCCGACACCGAAGGAGACGGCCATGGCTGAGTTCCCATTCACGGAGGCGGAGATCGAGGGTGTCGCGGCCGAGTTGCGCCAGTGGGGCGTGCCACCCGCCGACGCCGACGGTGCTGCACGGGCGGCGCTGAGCGTCATTGCGCCGGTAACGCGCCGCGCGGACCGGTGCTCGCGCTGCAATGGGCACTACGACAGCAGCCGCATCGGGTCGTGCAGCTGCCCAGCCGTACCGTCGATGACAGGTGAGCCGGCCAAGGCGGGAGTGCCCTGGTGAGCGAACTCTGCATCTGCGGTCACCCGCGGCGTGTCCACGAGCGCCTCAGCGACCTGTACCCAGCGATCTGTTCTCACGTTGATCCGCGCTCGATCGACCGTGAGCCCGAGCCCTACGAGGGCGTGTGCCTGTGCCTGGACTTCGAGGCCGAGTCCGTTGCTGCCGCTTCGGGTGTTCGGTCCGACACCGAAGGAGGCGGGTCGTGATCCACGTCCTGGGGTCCTATCCCTCGACGCTCTGTGACCAGACGGTGGCAGAGGTCGCGGCGACCGACTACGAGACCTGGCGAGCGGGGGAATGGGACGACGTAATCGAGTGGTGTCCGGACTGCGTGGCAGCGGCCGGCGGTGTCACCTCCGAAGAACGTCACCGCCTCACGATGCTGCCAACCGAGGTTCGGTCCGACACCATTGAGGGAGCCCCCTCATGACCGCGCTCGATGTCGCGTTGCTCACCTACGACGGTGCCTTGTGGCTCGCCCTTCTGTGGATCCTGGTTCCGCGTTGGTGGCGATCTGACACCACCAGCCAGGGAGACGGGCGATGAGCGGCACGACACCCCCATCCCCGACGCACTTCCTGCCCGCCGCCGATGTGCGTCGACGCCCAGTCGAGTCAATGACCGACGAGGAGTTGCGCGTCCAAGCGGTCGAGGATCTTGCGGCCGCCGTGAACGCGATCTGGGCGGCACGCATCCGGCTCGGTGCTCTCCTCGTGCGCGGTCATCCGGTGAAGGGCGCCTACGCCGCCTCGGTGAGGGCATCCGAGGCTTGTGACCGTGCGATAGCGCGGGCGCCGAAACGCCGCCTCGCTGGTGCCGAGCGCCCGCGGCGGGCCGTCACCAACACGGGGAGCTCGTGACCGCGGTGTGGGCCGGTGCGAGCGATGCGGGATGATGTCGGCATGAGCGAGGCCAAGAAGAACCCCGTCAAGGACCGCGAGGAGCGCGAGGCAGCGCTGCGCGAGGCGCAGCGTGCAGAGGCCCATGCGCGCGCCACCGACGCTGCGCCCGTCGGCCAGGCCGGCACCGACCTGATCGAGGAGAATGCGGAGCGCGTCGAGGCACGCAAGCGCAAGAAGTAGCGGGTCAGCAGGTCTTGCAGTAACGCTCGCCGGGGCGATCCCGGCATCCGACCAAGGAGCGAAATGCCAACGAAGCACACCGTGAGTCGCCACTACCTGCGCCGGATGGCGCGTCGCAACCTCAAGCGGCTGAAGGCGCTCCAGGACGTCGCGGCCAAGGCTCCGCACAACATCGACGTCGCGACCGACAAGGCTGCGGCGCGGGCCAAGCTGAAGGACTTGCACATCACCTACGCCGACGACCTCAAGGTTGAGCGGACGGTGCGCGGTCCGTACCGCTGGCGGGTGACGACCGGATGAGCGACGTCGAGATTCTCGTCGAGATCGGCGACCTCCTCGCGCAGGACGTCGACCTGATCGTCAACCCGGCCAATGGCAGCCTCAACCATGCCGGCGGGCTGGCGCGCAAGATCGCTGAGGCGGCTGGGCCGTCGTTGTTGGATGAGTGCGAGCGCCTGCCGTTGGTGCCGACCGGCGGCGCGGTCGCGACCCACGCGGGAGAGCTCAACTTCATGGCGGTCGTCCATGCAGTAGGGCCGGTGTGGGGCGGCGGCCAGTTCTGCGAGGCCGAGTTGCTTCGTGGGGCGCACGTGTCGGCGTGCAAGGTCGCGGGCCACTTCGCTAGCGCCTATGGCCGCGACGTCAGCATCGCCTTCCCGGCGATCTCCTGCGGCATCTATGGCTACCCCGTCAAGCAGGCCGCACCGATCGCCGTCGCGTCGCTCCGCGGCAAGCATGTCGACGGCATCGGCGTGGTCAAGTTCGTGTTGTTCGAAGACGAGCACTTCGAGGCGTACACGAAGGCGCTGGCGGCGCAGAGGCCGAGAGCGTGACGAGCTATGGCAGCAGCCTGCTCACCGCCGAGCAGGTGCGCAACATGGTCGGCTGCTCGAAGTGCAAGGCCGAGCGCGGCGAGGAGTGTAAGAACGTGCCGGGCAACCACAGCGACCGCGTGCGAGCGGCGCGAGCGGCGCGTGTGCGCCGGAAGGCGTTGAAGCGCTGATGTCCTACGACAGTCGCCCGGACACCTGGGAGCACATCGACGAGGTTCGTCGTCGGCTGCGGCAGATCACGATCGACCTCGAACGGCGCGCCGACGATCACGACAAGTCCAAGCTCACCTCACCCGAGGTCGAGATCTTCGACGAGTTCACGCCCAAGCTCAAGGCCACCACCTACGACTCGCCGGAGTACCGGGAGTTCTTGGTGGGGATGGGCGAAGGACTGCAACATCACTACGCCGTCAACGATCACCACCCCGAGCACTTCCTGAATGGGATCGGCGACATGGACTTGCTCCAGGTGATCGAGATGCTCTGTGACTGGAAGGCCGCGACGATGCGCCACGACGACGGCGACCTCTTCAACTCCATCCAGGCGAACGCTGGCCGTTTCGGCTACGGCGACGAGATGCGCCACCTGCTGCTGAACACGGCTCGCAACCTCGGCTGGATCTGACGTGCTGAGCGAGCGCACCAGCTACATCATCAACAAGTACATGCTGAAGCGCCCGGATGCGTACGGCCTCGTCCACTTCCACGGCGGGCTGCTGGCGCAGGCGCGCGCGGTCTACTGGACGTTGATCCGTCGCTGGGAGACCGAGATCTGCCAGCGCTGCGGACGGCGCGTCGGGCCGCACACCGGCTCGTGGTGGCACGCCGCGGAGGAGCTGTGGAAGAAGGTCATGGTCGAGGACCACCACGTCGTGTGCCCACCGTGCTTCTCGACGGCGGCGCGCGAGCACGGGATCCTCGTCTGCTACCTCGCGATCGAAGGCGATCCTGTGCCGACAACCCGAAGGGATCAGGATGGCAGTGAGCCGCAAGCACCCGCCTGAGCAGCTCGTCTTCGCTGGCACGGGCGTGCACGCCGACGACGTCCGCAAGGCACGGATCCACCTGCGCAACTGGATCCGCGACGTCGCGGGCTTCGACGAGGGCCAGGAGCGCGAGATCATGCGCAGCGTGCGGCTCGCGCCCAACCAGCCGCGCGACCCGTGGGACTTCCGCCTGATGGGCGAGCTACCCAACGGCAGCACCTTCACGACGCTGTGCAGCATCCCGTGAGCCGACACCGGTTCAACCTCGTCGACCGCTTCACCCACCGCGACGGCCGCACCATCATCGTCTCGTCGATCGTGCACGATCCGCCGATCAGCCACGACATCATGGGATCGGACGCCGGCTACGACGCCGAGACCGTCGTGTGGACGGTCCCGAAGGTCGCGCCGGCCGATGTCGATGGCCGCGAGCTGGCCGCGCTCAAGAAGCACACGACGCACGGCAACAGCATCTGGACGGGGCAGAGCTACACGCACGACGCGTGGGACCGTGCCGACTGGGGCCGCGTCGCCGAGCGCCACGCTGCCATCCTCAAGCGCGCGCGCCGCGGGCGACGTCGTGTGGCCGCGACGGCGTAAGCGCAACCGAGGGCTGCTGGTCATTCACCCGAGGGCGCGGGAGATTCCGACCTACCCGCGGTGCCCACGCTGCGGTCGCGAGGTCGCGATGCTGGTGCCGGTGTTCGCTCCGCAGATGGGACCGCAGTCGGCGGTGTGCTGGCCGACGGGTGCGACCTCGCGCCCGGAACAGATCTGCTGGGACGGCAGGCCGTGGGAGACGGTCAGCGCCTTCCCGCTGCCGAAGCGCGTGCGCGCGCGAGCACGGTGGGTCTCATGACCTTCGCGATCGTCCTCAAGCCAGCACGGCCGGATCTGTGCTGCCCGGTCTGCGGATCCGCGCTGACCACGGCGGCCGGCGACGACCTGCTGTTCTGCTCGGCGTGGACGCAGAAGCGGGGCATCATCTGTGACTGGATCGGGGAAGCGAGCATGGCGGCGCACGCCTTCGCGCTGCCGAACGTCGTGCGAGCATGTGCGCCGTGGACTGTTCCTGCGACCTCGTGATCTGCACCGCGTGCCAGCCCGAGCTTGTCGTGCCGAAGCCCAAGCTGGTCGTGCCCGTCGGACCGACGACGCCCGAGGCGGCAGAGGCGGGCGACACGTGGGCGGGCTACACGTGGGCCGAGGTCGACAGGCTGATGGAGCGCGCCGAGGCGTTCTGCGCCGAGCGGATCCAGCAGGTCTGGGAGGCCACGCCCGGCAAGGACCCCTACTCGGTTGAGCCCGACATCGACTACCGCTTCAAGATGCGGCTGGAGTTCCAGGTCATGTCGTCGGCGCATCTGGCAGGGTTCCCGTCCAGCCGGTCATGCGCGCCGCCGTTCATCATGCCGGCGTTCGTCGAACCGAAGGGACGCTGGTAATGGATCCGCTCACGCCGCCCGATGGCGCGCAGTACGCGTCGCCTGTGGGCAGCCCGTGGCCCAAGTCGCTGATCGGCGGCGACGTGCCGCCGCTGCGCTGGGTCTCGGCGACCGGCAACGAATCGGCGCTCTACGTCGATGAGGCCGGCGTGCTGTACGACGTCACCGCGGCCGAGGACGGCACCTTCAACGCGGTGGTCCAGGAAGTCGACGAAGAGGAGGAGTTCGGTGGCTGAGCCCAAGGCCGAGACGCAGGTCTCACCCGATCCGGGAGGCGGCTTCTACGTCTTCTGGATGACCGGCGCAGCGTGCGGCGCGAGCGGCTCGCAGTTGACCAGGCTCCAGGCCGACAAGCTCGCCGCGCGCATCGCTGAGAAGGGTCCCGATGCGTGACTCGCGCGTCGCGCTGCTGCGCGAGTTGGCGTGGGATCTGGGCGATGCTGCGCCGAGCCAGCCAGCGCTCGTGCATCGGATCTGGCCGCGCTGGTGTGTGACGCGTCCCGGCGTGCCGAACCTCGCGGCGCGCGACAGCTACCACTGGCGGCGCAAGAACGCTGACGCTGCGAAGAAGCGCTGGGATGACGCGCTGCGGGATCTGGGCCTCCTGAAGACCTGATGGGCGTCAAGGACGTCGCGCCCAAGACCGAGGGCGAGCTGTTCGACATGCTGGAGCGCAAGCTCTGCACCGAGACCGGCAACGGCGTCTCCGGCGTCCTGATCGCGCAGGTGCGCGACGCCGCGGGCCTTGACGCCAAGCGATCGCTCGACGCCGTCTACATGGGGTTCTGGCCGTCGCGCGGTCTGCTGATCGAGGGCTTCGAGATGAAGTCCTCGCGATCGGATTGGCTGCGCGAGCTGGGGAATCCGGCCAAGGCCGAGGACTTCATCCCACGGCTCGACAAGTTCTGGATCGTGGCGGGGCGCTCCGACATCGTCAAGGAGGGCGAGCTGCCGCCGGGCTGGGGTTTGCTCGTGCCGCGCGGCTCCGGCCTGACGCAGATCCGCGCGGCCGAGGCGCTGCGCGACCTCACCCCGGAGGGCACGGGCCGCAAGAAGAAGCGGCCGCTGCCGCCGGAGTTCGACCGCGGCATGTTGGTGTCGATGCTGCGCAACGCGAGCCACCGCGCCCAGACGACGCCGCAGGAGATCAGCGACGCTGAGCAACGCGGCTTCGATCGCGGCGTCGACTACGCCGAGAGCGACAAGCGCAACGTCAAGGTGCTCCACGACAGCCTGACGACGAAGGTCCGCGAGTTCGAGCAGGCGCTCGGCGTGTCGATCACCGGTCTCGGCTGGCCGCGCAACGACCCGGCCGCCGTCGGCGCGAAGCTCAAGGCGGTGCTGGCTGGCGAGGCCGAGCTCAACACGATGGAGGGCCGCTATCGCAGGATCGTGGCCGACATGGCGGCGCTGCTGGCGACCGGCGAGCAGAAGTTGGAGGAGTACGGCATGAAGCGAGACCTGACACCCCAAGAGCAGCTCGAAGCGCGACGTCGCGCGGACCCCGACTTCTGATGAGCGGTCGAGACTGGACGGTCGCGCCGGGCGACACGCTGGCCGAGTGGATGGAGGAGGTCGGCATCAGCGAGCGCGTGCTCGCCAAGGCGTGCAGCATCGACCGCCACACGCTGAGCGGGATCCTGAAGGGCCAGGTGTCGATCAACGCCGAGATGGCCGGCCGCCTTCACCGCGCGACGGGCATCAGCGCACGATTCTGGATCACCTTCGAGAAGCAGTACCGCGCCGACCTCGAGGCCGGGCACAAGCGGTCGTGAGCGCAGACCTCGAGGTAGACGACACCGTCGTGCTGTACGGCCGCGCGCACAAGATCCACGCCGCCAAGCTGATCGAGGAGGGGCCGGCGCGGATGCTGCTGGTCACGCCCGAGGGAGCCGATCCGCACCCGTTTGACTGGTGGCCCGAGTCCAGCGTGCTGCGCGAGATGACGCCGTGACCAATCCGTCCTGGGGCGCTGGCAGCTTGGCGGTGTGCCTCCGACCCTTCCGTTCTTGCAGCGCATCTCCGACCACGTCTGGGAGATGGTCAAAGAGGAGATGGCCGATGCGCCCGGAGGAAGGGACGAGCCCGTGAGCTACGCGCGCTTCGCCGAGGACTGCAACGTGTACGTCTTCATCTCCAACGACGCGCTGGAGTGCTGTAGCTGCTGGCTCCAGGGCCGCGGCACCTACAGGGCGACGAGCACCGCCGAGATGATCGTCCATCTCGACAAGCACCGCCGCGCCGGCCACCTCGTGCCCGACTGGACCTACGACGGCCTGCGCGAGGACCAAGGCGAGAACGACGCGTGGCTCGGAGCGCTGCCCACCGGAGTCGATCCGGCCGGACGCTGGTGACCAGGGTGCGCCGCCGCTGGCACGCGTGGAAGCGACGGCTGCGTCAGCGGCTACGCCCACGCCGCGCCCTTCGCCTCAGATAGCATTCTCGTTACACCGAGCGCGCTAGTCCTAAGTTGGCTCGCACGGGTGA
>JBEVLC010000092.1:0-4012 GCA_040509415.1 Baekduia sp.
GCCTTCGTCGTTGAACGGCTCCTACTTCACCGACGTGTAGCTGAGGTCCCAGCCGTCGAAGTAGACGTTGGTCACGCCCTTGACGTTCTTGGAGCGAATGAGCGTCACGACGTCCCATTGGAGCGGGACAGCAGCTGCGTCGGCGACGATCATGCGATCGATCGCGCCCCAGGCGACAGCGCGAGCCTTGCCGGTGGTGGTCTCGGCAGCCGCCATGGCTGCGTTGATCTTCGGGTCGTCGAGCTGAGAGTAGTTGTTGTTGCCGGCCGAGCGCACGATCCGGTCGCCGTCGAAGACGGGCCGCAGCATCGGCTGCGGGTCCGGGTAGTCCTTCAGCCACGCCAGGCCACTGCCACAGATCAGCACCTTGCGCGCTGGAACCGAGCACCAGTCGGTGAACAGCGAGTCGGTCGGGACCGACCGCAGCCGGATCTTGAATCCGAGCTGGGCCAGCTCGTTCTGCACGATCTCACCGGTCGCCCGCTCCAGCGCCGAGGAGCCCGCCACGACCAGGAAGGTCTCGTCCCCGGTGTACTTCCCGGTGGGAAAGCCGGCCTTCTTCATGTACTCGGCCGCCAGACGGTCGTCGCCGCCGTCAGCGGCCAGCGTGGGATCACCCGGGCCGTTGAGCCCGCCGGCCTCCTCGAACCCCGCGATCCCCGGTGGCAGGAAGTGCGTCGCGAGCGGGCCGGTGGTGACGCCACCCCGTGCCCGGCGTGCGGCCTCGCGGTCAAAGCCGGCGACGAACGCCTTGCGCACGTTGAGCCGGTCAAACGGCGGCAGCGTCGTGTTGATCGGAAGGAACCGGTAGCCGCCCGACGGCAGCCGTTGACCCTGGTCGCTGTGCCCCAGCACGATCCGCTTGAGGATCGACGGCGGAGGCGCTCCGTCCAACACCATGTTCTTACCTGCGAGGACCTGCCGCGCGGCCACGTTGCTGTCGCTGGCGTTGGTCCGGATCCGGATCGCGTTCAGCAGCGCCGGCCGGGGATCGGTCGCGGCCCGCCAGTTGGGATTGCGCACGAGCTCGATCGAGCGCCCCGCCTTGTAGCCGACCGTGTTGCCCGCCTTGTCGTTGCGCACCATGTAGGGGCCGGTCGCAACCAGGTGCGTGTTGTAGGTCGACGGGTTCTCGGCGTCGAAGCGCCGTGCGTACTCCTCGGGCACCGGCGCGCTGGCCGGGAGCGTCAAGGCGCCGATGAACGTCGCGGTGGTCGAGCGCCGCAGCCGGAAGACGATCGTGTGCGTGTCGGGCGTCGAGATCCCGCTGATCGGCTGAACGCCCTTGGTCGGGGCAGACGGCGCGCCGACCAGATCGGAGAAGTACGACGTGTACTGCCCGCCGACGTTGACGCTGAAGAAGCGCTCGAACGCGTAGGCGACGTCGCGGGAGGTGACCTCGCGGTTGACGGGCGGCGAGAACCGCACGCCTGACCGCAAGCGGATCGTGATCGTCCGCCCGTCGGCGCCGACCGACGGCATCGTCGCCGCCAGGTCGGGCACGGCCCGGGTCAGGTCCGACGGGCGGAAGCGGTACAGCGGCCGCTGGGTGGCCAGCGCGACCTGGATCCCGAGGGCGAAGTAGGTGCGACCCGTATCGAGGAAGTCGATGTCGGTCGGCGCGAGCTCCGTCAGCATGCCGCCATGCCCCTCTGGAACACGCGGCTCATCGCCACCGTTGTCGCCACAGGCCGACACGCCGATGACAGACGCACACAACAGCGCGCCCGTCATCGCGCGTCGAGCCCTCGTGTTCACGTGTGGAAAGCTAACGCTTGGCGCGACGGCGCTTGGGCGCAGACGTGCGCTCCGTGCCGACCGGCGGCGCGGAGTAGGCGAGCAAGGTCAACCGCGCACGCACCTCGGCGCCCCCGGCATCGCCGTCCTGACGACGGCCCGCGCTGGCGGCCTGCTCTTCGATCGCCCACTCGAGCAGTTCGCCGAGACGGTCGGCCAACCCACGCCAGCCCTGCTCGTCGAGCAGCAGCGACGAGTAGGAAAGGTGGCGATCGGTGCGATCGTCGAACGTCCCCGCCGCCACCGCATCGCGCACGTCGCCCATCGCCTTGCTCAGGACGGTGTTGGAAACCGCCTTGCGGGCACTCGGCGGAAGCTGCGCCCAATCGTCATCGTCGAGGAACGGGCGCGTCAACGCGCGGTAGTGATGCTCGATGGCGCCGCGCCGCGGCGTGGTGCGCACCAGCTCGATGCAATCGAGCTCGCGCAGGATCCGCACGTGGTAGCTGACCAGGGGCAGCGACTCGTCGAACTCCTTGGCCATCTCGTTCGGGCTGGCCACACCGTCGTTCAGGCGGGTGAGGATCCGCATGCGCAGCGGATGCGACAGCGCCTTGACGATGTTGCTGTCCAGCTCGTGCGGCTCGCTGCCGTTGCGCCGTGCCTCACTCGTGGTCTTACTCATCTGCGTTCCCCGCCTTCGTGCTCGGAAAGGACCTGCTGCAGCCGCCCGCGGGCACGGTGCAAGCGCACCTTTGCCGTGCCCTCGGGGATGCCGAGAGCGAGCGCCACTGCTGGCTGCGTGAGGTCATCGACGTACCGCAAGAGCAACAGCTTACGGTCCTGAGGGGTCAGATTCCTAACCGCTCTGCGCACATCGACCTGGAGGGGCAGCACATCGAGCCGTCGAGTAGCGGAATGCTCTTCGACGTCGCCATGCTCGTCGAGGCTGATCGCGGCCCCGTTTCGGGCCCGGTGGCGGAGCGCCTCGCGCCGCACGATCGTGCGCAGCCACGCGATCGGATGGTCTGGGACGGTGCCGTCGCGCAAGCTCCGCCAGGCCCGGATCATGGCCTCCTGGGCGATGTCGGCGGCGTCATGGGGAGCGGCCATCCTGCGGGCCTCACGCAGGCAGCGATCGGAGGCCTGCTCCCAGTCCAGATCGTCATGGAACGAGAACTTCGCATCGCGATGAAACGGTTCTGAACGCTTTGGGGGTCTTGACATGACATGACCCTGATCCAGCCGGCCGAGCCAGCGGCGAAAGACACGTCGATGGCTTCATATGACGCCATGGCTCCTCACTACGAGGCGTTCGTGGGCGACGCCGAGGTCATGCGCTATCCCGAGTGGCTGGCCGGCCTGATCGCGCTCGCCGCCGAGCACGGGGCAATTGGCGGGCGCGCACTGGATGTCGGCTGCGGGACAGGCCGGAGCCTGGAGGCGTTGCTGGCCGCTGGGTTCGACGCGAGCGGCTGCGACGCCTCGGCGCGGATGATGGAGATCGCCCGCGACCGTGTCGGCAACGGCGCCGATCTCCAGGTCGCGACGCTCCCCGCGATCCCCGCCGGCCCGCCACTGCGCCTGGTCACTGCGGTCAACGACATCATCAACTACGTCGCCCCGCGCGACCTCGAAGCGGCGATCATCGCCATGGCCGGGCGGTTGGCCTCCGGCGGGGTCCTGCTGTTCGACGCCAACACGCCACTGACGTTCGAGAGCTTCTTCGGTCGCACGTTCTGCCGGTCGGCTGATGGGCTGTTCCTGGTCTGGGAGAGCCTGGAGCGCGACGGCGACGGCGGTCATCGCGCCGACCTGCACGCCTTCACCGCGGACCCCAACGCTTCGGACCGCTGGACGCACAGCGTGAGCCGCCACGTCCAGCACCACCACCCGCACGCGCGCGTCTGCGCCGCGCTGGCAGCCGCCGGGCTCGAGCTGCTCGCCGTCGAAGGCCAGCGCGAGGGCGGCGACCGCGACCCGACTCCCGACGACACGGTCCACATCAAGCGGATCTACGTCGCACGCCTTCCATGACCCCGAGAACAGAAAGGAGGACGACCAATGCTGAAGATCACGAAGATCGACGAGCCGACGCTCCCGACGCTGTCCATCACCAAGGGCAACTAGGGCCGGTGCCCACGATCCTGACCGCCCCCCGTTGCGGTCAGGACCGGAAGCGTCCGCGCCTGAAGTCGACGATCGAGGTCGTCGACGATGGCGATCGCCTCGTGCTGTTGCGTGGCGGTCATCGCGACGGTGACGTCGCGTTGGA
>JBEVLC010000093.1:0-15193 GCA_040509415.1 Baekduia sp.
CCCGGCCGCTCGCCGAAGAGCGTCGTCCAGACGTCCTCGGTGTCGCCGAGGTCCAGCGACGCGCCCAGGCCGCCGGCCAGCGCGGCCTCGGCCACGGCGACCAGGAAGCCGCCCTCGGCGATGTCGTGCGCGCTGGAGAGCTCGCCGGCGCGGACCGCCTCGCGGATCGCCTCCAGCGTTGCGGCGACGTGGGCGATGTCGATCTCCGCCAAGCCGTCGGGCAGCGCCTCGCCGCGCAGCTTGGCGAGCTCGCTCGCGGCCAGCGACGGGTCGGCGTTCCAGCCGGCGAGCGCGATCGCGTCGCCGGCTTGGGCAAAGCCGAGGCGCCCGGCCCGCGTGGCGTCGGGCAGCACGCCGACCATGCCGACGACGGGCGTCGGGTAGATCGGGCCGTCTGCCCCTTCGTTGTAGAGCGAGACGTTGCCGCCGACGATCGGCGCCTCCAGCACACGGCAGGCGTCGCCGAGGCCGCGGACGGCCTCGGTCAGCTGCCAGGCGATGTGCGGCTTCTCGGGGTTGCCGAAGTTGAGGTTGTTGGTCGTGCCGAGCGGCTGGGCGCCCACGCACGCGAGGTTGGCCGCGCACTCCAGGACGTTGCCGACCGTGCCCCAGTAGGGGTCGGCGGCGACGCGGCGGCCGTTGCCGTCGATCGAGGTCGCGATCGACGGCGCGCCCTCGCCCATGTCGTAGAGGTGCAGGACGGCGGCGTCGGCCTCTTCGGGCCGGCGCACGGTCCGCGACTGCACGATCGCGTCGTACTGCTCGAAAAGCGGACGGCGCGAGGCGAGGTTCGGCGAGGACAGCAGCGCGAGCAGCGCCTCGCGGACGTCGGCTTCCAACCCGAGCTGCGCAGCCGGCGCGGGGTACAGCCCGCTGGCCGGCTTCTCGGGCGCCAGGTCGTAGAGCGGCGCGTCGTCGACCAGGCCGGTGACCGGCATATCGCCGACGACCTCGTCGCCACGCAGCACCCGGAAGCGGTTGCCCTCGGTGACGGTGCCGATCGCGGTGCCGTTGACCTCCCACTTCTCGCAGAGGGCCAGGACCGCCTCGACCTTGCCGGGCTCGCAGACGCAGAGCATCCGCTCCTGCGACTCGGAGACCATGATCTCGAACGGCTCCATGTCGGCCTCGCGCAGCGGGACCTTGGCGACGTCGAGGTCGAGGCCGACTTCGCCCTTGGCCGCCATCTCAGAGGCGGCGCTCGTGAGCCCCGCGGCACCGAGGTCCTGCAAGGCCACCAACAACCCGGAGGCCAACAGCTCAAGCGAGCACTCCAGGAGCTTGGACTCCTCGAACGGGTCGCCGACCTGCACCGAGGGGCGCTTGGTCTCGTCCTCGGCGTCCAGCTCGGCCGACGCGAGCACCGACGCGCCGCCGATGCCGTCACGGCCTGTCGAGGCGCCGAACAGCACCAGGACGTTGCCGACGCCGGCCGCCGCGCTGCGGACCATCTCGTCGGTCTTCGCCAGGCCGATGGCCATCGCGTTGACCAGGCAGTTGGTCTCGTACGGCCCCTCGAAGACGACCTCGCCGCCGACGGTCGGCACGCCAATCGAGTTGCCGTAGTGGCCGATGCCGGCCACGGCGCGGTCGAGCAGGTAGCGCGAGCGCTCGGAGTCCGGCTCGCCGAAACGCAGCGAGTCCAGGATCGCGATCGGCCGCGCGCCGAGCGCGAAGATGTCACGCAGGATCCCGCCGACGCCGGTCGCGGCGCCCTGGAAGGGCTCGACGGCGCTCGGGTGGTTGTGGGACTCGACCTTGAAGGCGACCGCCCAGCCGTTGCCGACGTCGACGGCGCCGGCGTTCTCCCCCGGCCCCATGACGACCGCGGGGCCCTCGGTCGGCAGCGTGCGCAGCAGCTTCTTGGAGTGCTTGTAGGCGCAGTGCTCGCTCCACAGCAGCGAGAACATCGCCAGCTCGACCTCGTTGGGCTCGCGGCCGCCGAGCTCCTCGATGACCATGGCGTACTCGTCGCGCGTCAGCCCCAGCGCGACGGCCTGCTCGATGCCAGGCACGACAGGAGCCTCAGACGACGGCGACACGGGCCATCCCCTCAAAGAGCTTGAGACCGTCGGCCGAGCCGCCGATCAGGACGTCAACCGCGTGCTCGGGGTGCGGCATCAACCCCATGACGTTGCCTTGGGCGTTGGTCACGCCGGCGATGTCGTCCTGCGAGCCGTTGAAGTTGTGGCCCTCGGCGTAGCGCAGCACGATCTGCTCGTCTGCCACCTCGCCGAAGAAGCAGCCGGTGGTGTGCTTGGCCGGGATCGACAGGCGCTGCCCGACCTCGCAGGTGGAGGTGAACGGCGTGCTCACCGTCTGCACCTCGAGGTCGACCTGCCGGCAGACGAAGCGGAGGTCCTTGTTGGGCAGCAGCGCGCCGGGCAGCAGCCCCGCCTCGCAGAGGATCTGAAAGCCGTTGCAGATGCCGAGCACCGGGCCGCCCGCGTTGGCGAACGCGATGACCGACTCCATCACCGGCGAGAAGCGCGCGATGGCGCCCGCGCGCAGGTAGTCGCCGTAGGAGAAGCCGCCGGGGACGACGATGCCGTCGACGCCCTGCAGGTCGCTGTCGCCGTGCCAGAGCGCGACGGGCTCGGCGACCTTCGACACGGCCAGACGCGCATCGGCGTCATCGCAGGTGCCGGGCCAGGTGATGACGCCAAGCTTCACGAAACGGCCTGGATTTCGTAGTCCTCGATCAGCGGATTGGCCAGCAGCTTGCGACACATGTCGTCCAGCTGCGCCTCGTCCTCCACATCGAGCTCCACGAGCCGGCCGACGTGCACGTGGGCCACGCCGGCGAAGCCGAGCGCCGGCAGCGCGCGCTCGACGGCGACGCCCTGCGGGTCGAGGATGCCGGCCTTGGGCCGGATCAGCACACGGGCCCTCATGCCGCGGTCCTCGCGACCCAGGCGTCAAACGACTCGCCGGTGATCAACTCATAGGCCTCGACGTACTTCGCACGCGTCCCGGCGACGACGTCGTCCGGGACCGCCGGCGCGGGCGGCGCCTTGTCCCAGCCGGTGCCGGAGGCCCAGTCGCGGACGTACTGCTTGTCGAAGCTCGGCTGGCCGTGTCCGGGCTCGTAGCCGTCAGCGGGCCAATAGCGCGAGGAGTCCGGCGTCAGCGCCTCGTCACCGAGGATCAGCTGACCTTCGGGGTCCAAGCCGAACTCGAACTTCGTGTCGGCCAGGATCACGCCACGCTCGGCGGCCAGGTCGGACGCGAAGGAGTACAGCGCGAGCGAGACATCGCGCAGCCGGCCGGCGAGCTCGCGATCACCGAGGATCTCGGCGGCCTGCTCGAAGTCGATGGCCTCGTCGTGGCCCTCTTCGGCCTTGGTCGACGGCGTGAAGATCGGCATCGGCAGCTTCTCGGACTCGCGCAGCCCGGGCGGCAGCTCGATGCCCGAGACCTTGCCCGTGGCCTGGTAGTCCTTCCAGCCCGAGCCGGTGATGTAGCCGCGCACGACGCACTCGACCGGCAGCATCTTCAGCTTGGTGACGGCCATGGCACGGCCGCGCACCGAGTCCGGAACGCCCTCGGTCGACGAGATGTAGTGGTTGGGCACGATGTGCCCCGTCTTGTTGAACCAGAAGGCGGAGATGCCGGTCAGGACGCTGCCCTTGTCCGGAATCCCGTTCGGGTGTACGACGTCATAGGTCGAGATGCGGTCGGAGGCAACCAGCAGCAAGCGGTCCCCCAGGTCGTAGATCTCACGGACCTTGCCGGAGGCGACGAGCGGCAGGTCGAGGTCAGCGGCGGCGGTCACGCCCTGAAGGTATCGAAGGGCGCGGGCGGGATGAGTGCCGGTTCAGCCCGACTTTGCGGAGACTTCGCGCACCATCGTGCACGGATCTGCCGCGATGCCCGGAAGCGGGTCCTGCCCGGCACGCAGACCACACAGGACGACGTCGAGGTAGCGCGCCCACGCAGCCTCGCAGAGCAGCATCCCCGGCATCGGCCGGATCGCCGCGCCAAGCATCTTGATCACCGTCGAGATGTCGCCGGCCTCGACGCCCTCACGCAGGACGCCTGCCGCTCGCGCGGGTTCCACGACGCGTTCGACGGCCGCGAGCATCCTGTCTGTCAGCTCGACCGGCGGGTTGTCACCCATGAAGCGCGCCGCGATCGCGTCGAAGAAGGCCGCGTTGTGGGCCTGCATCGACATGTTGTACATCAAGAACTCACGCAGCCCTTCGAGCGGATCGGCAGCCTGCGCCGCCTCCTCGGCCGCAGCCTCGACCTCGTCCACGAAGCCTTCGAGGACCGCGAGCACCAGCGCGTCCTTGGTCGGGAACCGGCGAAAGAACGTGGCCTTGCCAACGCCCGCGCGGCGGACGATCTCCTCCACGCCGACGTCGAGCCCGCGCTCGGCGAACGCCGCACGAGCGGCCTCCAGGATGCGCTCCAGGTTGCGCCGGGCGTCGGCACGCAGAGGAAGGGCATCCGAGACCGTCATGGGCTGCACGGTACCACTTCAGCCACCCAAACGGACCATCCGGTCCGAAAATGTGGACCAAGCGGTCCGGTTGTGTTACGGTCATCCGGACCGCACGGTCCACTTGCTCCTCGACCCCTTTCTCCTCCCCCATGTCCTCATCTTCCGCACCAGAAGCGCCCACCCGCCACTGGCTCCTCGCCGTGGTCGTCGTCTGCCTCGCGCAGTTCATGGTGGTGCTGGACGCGACGATCACCAACGTCGCGCTGCCCGCCATCCAGTCCGATCTGGACTTCTCCTCCGCCGACCTCCAGTGGGTCGTCAACGCCTACATGCTGGTCTTCGGCGGCTTCCTGCTGCTCGGCGGCGGTGCTGGTGATCTCCACGGCCGCCGCCGCCTCTTCGTCATCGGCGTGTCCCTCTTCACCGTGGCGTCGCTGCTTGATGCGCTGGCGACCTCGCCGGGCATGCTCGTCGGCGCCCGTGCGCTGCAGGGCCTCGGCGCGGCGCTCGTCTCCCCCGCCGCGCTGAGCATCATCACCACGACCGTCCCCGAAGGTCCCGACCGCGCCAAGGCGCTTGGCGCCTTCGCCGCGATCTCCGGCGGCGGTGGAGCCGTCGGCCTCCTGCTCGGCGGCTTCCTCGTCGACGCGCTCGCCTGGCAGTGGGTCTTCCTCATCAACCTGCCCGTCGGCCTCGCGACGCTGGTCCTCGCGCTGCGGGTCGTCCCCGAGTCCCGCGCCGGTGACCGCGCGGGCGGCTTCGACCTGGCGGGCGCCACGCTGGTCACCGCCGGCACCGTGCTGTTGACCTACACCATCGTCAAGGGCCAGGAGTTCGGGTGGACCAGCGCGAAGACGCTCGGCCTCGCCACCGGCGCGATCGCGCTGCTGGCCGCCTTCGGGTTGGTCCAGACGCGGCGCGCCGCGCCGCTGGTCCGGCTGTCGATCTTCCGGGTCCGCACGCTGGCCATTGCCAACGCGGCGACGGTGCTGCTGATGGGCGGCATGTACGCGCTCTTCTACTTCGGCTCGCTCTACTTCCAGCAGATCAAGGGCGACAACGCGCTCCAGACCGGGCTGGCGTTCCTGCCGATGACCATCGGGATCATCACCGGGTCGGTGCTCTCACAGCGGCTGCTCGCGCGCTTCGGCGTCAAGGCGGTCCTGGCGGGCGGCCTCGGCATCGGCACGCTCGGCCTGCTGTGGATGACGATGCTGACGCCCGACAGCTCCTACGTCAGCGGCTTCCTGCCCGGCGTGGTCCTGCTCGCGCTGGGGATCGGCAACGCGTTCGTGCCGCTGACGCTGATCGCGACCGGCGGCGTCGACCCCGACGACCAGGGGCTCGCGTCCGGGCTGTTCAACACCTCCCAGCAGATCGGCGGCGCGATCGGCCTGGCGATCCTGACGACGGTGGCCAACTCGGCGACCGACGGCGCCGGCGGGTCGGGAGCCGACGCGCTGGTGCACGGCTACACGACGGCGTTCGCCGTGGGCGCCGGGCTGCTCGCCCTTGGGGCCGGCGTGGTCGCGGTCCTGCTGCGCTCACGCGAGGCCGACGCGAGCGCCGCGGCGGCCGAGGGCGTGGAAGGGCTGGTCGCGGCCTAGCTGCGGGGCGCCTCGACGCGCCTGGCGGCACCGACCGAGCTTGACGGGCGGGCGCCCGCCGGCGCTCGCCCGGCACCCCCAGCCACGACGATCCGGGCCGCAGCTAGGCCGCGAGGGTGTCGAGGCGGCCCACGATCTCGGCCGCGTGCTTGGTGTAGTGCCCCAAGTCGAAGATCACATCGAGGTCGAGCCCAAGGCCGGGCTCGGCCTCCAGCAGCGAGCGCAGCGGCGTGCGCGTATCCCATGCCTGCTGGGCGGTGCGCTGGGCGATGCGGTAGGCCTCGTCGCGCTGCAGGCCGCCGGCAACGAGCGCCAAAAGCACCCGTTGCGAGAACAGCGCGCCGTAGGTCAAGTCGATGTTCTCGCGCATGCGGTCGGCGTGGACGACCATGCCACGCGCCAGCCGCGTGGCGAGCGCCTGCATGTAGTCCAGCGCGATCGTCGCGTCGGGCAGCACGACGCGCTCGGCGCCGGAGTGCGAGATGTCGCGCTCGTGCCAAAGCGCAACGTCTTCCGCACCAACTTGCGCGTAGCCGCGCAAGACGCGCGCCAAGCCGGTGATGCGCTCAGAGACGATCGGGTTGCGCTTGTGCGGCATCGCACTCGAGCCCTTTTGAGCGCCAGCGCGAAACGGCTCCTCGACCTCGCGGACCTCGGTGCGCTGCAGGTGGCGGAACTCCGTAGCGAAGCGCTCCAGGCCGGCGCCGGCCAGCGCGATCGCCTGCAGCAGCTCGGCGTGGCGGTCGCGCGCGACGACCTGCGTGGAGACCGGCTCGGCCTCCAGGCCCAGGCGCGCGAGCACGCGGCGCTCGAAGTCCGGCGAGGTCGCGCTGTAGGTGCCGACCGCGCCGGAGACCGCGCCGACGGCGACCTGGTCGACGGCGCGCTCCAGCCGCTTGAGGTTGCGATCGGCCTCGAAGGCGAAGCCCGCGAGCTTGATGCCGAAGGTCGTCGGCTCGGCGTGCACGCCGTGGGTGCGCCCGACGCAGACGGTGTCGACCTGCGCGCGCGCCTGCTCGATCAAGGCATCGCGGTACTCGCGCGCCCCGGCGAGCAGGATGTCCCCCGCCTTGCGCAGCTGGACGCCGAGCGCGGTGTCCAGGACGTCAGAGGACGTCAGCCCGTAGTGGATCCAGCGACCGGCCTCGCCCGCGCTGGCGGACAAGACGTCCACGAACGCCGCCACGTCGTGGTCGGTGATCTTCTCGCGCTCCTGGACGGCCTCGACCGTGAAGGTCGCGTGCGCGATCGCCTCCAGGTCCTCGGGCGTCGGGCCTTCGGTCTCCAGCGCGCAGGCGACTTCCACCTCGCGCCAGCTCTCCAGCTTGGCCTCGTCGGTCCAGACGGCCCCGATCTCGGGACGGGTATAGCGCTCGATCACGCGGCCGAGTCTATGGAGCGTTGCCCGCGCTCCGCCCTGCGGTTATGCCCGCAGGATCCGCAGCGCGAGGTGGCCGGCGTTCTTGGCGTTGTCGAGGCCGACGGCCGCGACCGGGACGCCCGGCGGCATCTGGACGACCGAGAGCAGCGCGTCGAGGCCACCGGCAGCCGACAGGCGGCTGGAGAGCGGCACGCCGATGACCGGCAGGTCGGTGTGCGCGGCGGCGACGCCGGGCAGCGCGGCGCTCAGACCGGCGCCGGCGATGATGACCTTCAGCCCGCGCATCCGCGCGTTCTTGCAGTAGTCCGCAACCGTCTCGGGGTCGCGATGCGCGGACATCACCCGGGTCTCGGAGCGCACGCCGCCCTCCTCCAGCACCTTCGAGGCACCGGCCATGGTGTCCATGTCGGACTGCGATCCCATGATGATCCCGACGAGCGGCGCGTCGGGCTCGGTGGCTTCGAGCTGCGTCAGCGTCTGCGGCTCGGTGGTCGTTGCGGGCTGGGGCTGCTCGGTCATGTGCTCACGCGCTCCACGGCACGCTGGGCGATGTCTCGCCGCAGCTGACGCCGGTCGAACTGGATCAGGTCCGCGGCAGCATAGGCACGATCGCGGGCGACCGTGGGGTCGGGCCCCAGCGCGGTCACGTTCAAGACGCGTCCACCGGCGGTGACGATCGCCCCGTCGCCGGCTCGCGCGGTGCCCGCGTGGATGACCTCGGCGCCCGCGCTGGCCGCGGCATCCAGGCCGGAGATGACGTCGCCCGACGAGGAGGACGCCGGGTAGCCGCCGCTGGCGAGGACGACCGTCACAGCCCAGTCGTCGCCGAACTCCATCGTGGTGCCCTCCAGGCCGCCGGGGCGGGTGGCCGCGACGAGCGTCGCGAGCAGGTCGCTGCGCAGGCGCGGCAGGACGACCTGCGTCTCGGGGTCGCCGAAGCGCACGTTGAACTCGATGACCTGCGGGCCGTCGTCGGTGAGCATCAGCCCGGCGTAGAGGACGCCGTGGAAGGGCGTGCCGCGCTCGCGCAGCAGGTCGACGACCGGCTGGTGGATCGCCGCCACGACCGCATCGGGATCCGGAGCGCCGGGGACCGGGCTGTAGGCGCCCATACCACCCGTGTTCGGGCCCTCGTCGCCGTCGAAGATGCGCTTGTAGTCCTGGGCGGAGACCATCGGGACGGCGCGCTCGCCATCGCAGATGGCAAAGAGCGACAGTTCCTCGCCGGCAAGGAACTCCTCGACCACGACGGCACCCGTGCCGAAGCGGCGGTCTTCGAGCATCTCGACCAGTGCCGCGCGGGCGGTCGTCTCATCGGGCGCCACGACGACGCCCTTGCCCGCGGCCAGCCCGTCGAACTTGATGACGGTCGGATAGCGGCCGTCGATCGCTTCCATCCCCGCGTCGACGGTCTCGACCTCGGCCCACTGGGCGGTCGGCACGCCGGCGCTGGCCATGATCTCCTTGGCAAACGCCTTTGAGCCCTCCAGCTGCGCGGCGGCCGCCGTGGGGCCGAAATGCGCGATGCCCGCGTCGGCGAGGCGATCGGCGAGGCCCGCGACCAGCGGCGCCTCCGGGCCGATCACGACCAGGCCGACCTGCTCCTCGCGCGCGAGCGCGACAAGCCCGTCGAGGTCATCGACGCCGACGGGCACGCAGCGAGCGACGGCCGCGATCCCCGGGTTGCCGGGTGCGGCCAGCAGCTCCGGCTGCTGTGGCGAGCGCGCGAGCGCGTTGACGATCGCATGCTCACGACCGCCGGAGCCGACGACGAGGACCTTCACGAACGGCTTTCGAGAGACCTAGAGCGAAGCGATGAAGTCGTCGATCGGGATCGCGCTCAGCGTCTCGAAGCGGCCGGTCCCGCGGGAGCCGAGCTCCAGCGACACGCGCGCCATCGTCGACTCGTCGGGTGCCTCGACGATGCTGACGAAGTCGAAGCGTCCGAGCACCGACCACTGGGCCTTGACGGTGGCTCCGAGCTGCTCGACTTCGGAGTTCACCTCGCGGATCCGCTGCGGGTTGTTCTTGACCGTCTGGACGCCTTCGGGCGTCAGGGTCGAAAGCATGATGTACGTCGGCATGCGCTCCTTCTACCCGATCCGCGTGTTCCGCGGAGCACGACCCCTTGACCAACTAGCCTGCGAATCCGTCCATGCGCCGCCTTCTCGCCACTCCAGCCCTCGCCCTCCTGCTCGTCCCTGCCGCCGCTCACGGCGCCACCGTGCAGACCGATCGCACCTGCTACCTGCAGACCGACAAGACCAACGTCACGGTCTCAGGCAACGGCTACACGCCCGGCAGGCCCTACTCCGTGCTGCTCGACGGCACGGCCCTGACCGGCGGGCTCGGGACGATGGACGCGGGCGGCGCGATGCAGGGCGCCTTCTCCCCGCCGATGCTGGCCGACGACGAGCTGGAGCGCACGTTCTCGGTGCAGGTCGAGTCCGACGCGCTGACCGCCGGCTCGATGTTCACCGTCACCCGTCTGAAGGCGAACTTCTCGCCCTCCTCGGGTGATCCCAAGAAGCTGCGCGTGCGCTTCTCGGTCGCGGGCTTCGGCCTGGCCAAGCACAACCCCGACGTCTACGTGCACTACATCGCGCCGGGCGGCAAGCTCAAGCAGACGATCCGCCTGGGCAAGGCGACGGGCCAGTGCGGCCGCATCGCCCAGACCGCCAAGCGCCGCCTCTTCCCCTTCGCCGCGCCCAGGCTCGGCAAGTGGCAGCTGCAGTTCGACACGGCCAAGACGTTCACCAAGGGCGTGACGGGCAGCAAGTTCCTGTTCTACTCGGTGGGCGTGTGCCTGCAGCCTCCGGGCGCGCCCAAGCCGAGCAAGGGCGCGCCGTGCCCGCAGCACGTACGCAAGTTCTCCCTGGGTACGGTCCTGAACGGCCGCTAGGCAGCCGCCGCGGGCTCGGTGTCCGGCGCGACGCCGGCCTCGGCCTTCGTGAACGTCAGCTCCCCGTCGACCGCGTCGACGGCCACCGCGTCGCCCTCGCGGAAGCGACCCTCCAGGATCCCGAGCGCCAGCTGGTCGACCAGGAGCTTCTGGATCACCCGCTTCAGCGGCCGAGCGCCGTAGGTGGGGTCGTAGCCGATGTCGCCCAGCAGCGTGCGGGCGGCGTCGGTGAGCGTGACGTCGATGGCGCGGTCGCGCACACGGGTCAGCACGCGCTCGACCTGCAGGTCGACGACCGCGCCCAAGTGCTCGCGATCCAGCGCGTGGAACTCGACGATGTCGTCCAGGCGGTTGATGAACTCGGGCTTGAAGTGCCCCTCGGCGCCAACCCTGCCCCCGGGGATGTTGGAGGTCATGATCAACACGGTGTTCTTGAAGTCGACCGTGCGGCCCTGGCCGTCGGTCAGGCGCCCGTCGTCCATCACCTGCAGGAGCACGTTGAAGACGTCGGGGTGGGCCTTCTCGATCTCGTCGAGCAACACCACCGTGTAGGGACGGCGGCGCACGGCCTCGGTCAACTGGCCGCCCTCCTCATAGCCGACGTAGCCTGGAGGCGCCCCGACGAGGCGAGAGACGGCGTGCTTCTCCATGTACTCCGACATGTCGATGCGGACCATCGCGTCGCCGCTGTCGAACATGAACTCGGCCAGCGCGCGGGCCAGCTCGGTCTTGCCGACGCCCGTCGGGCCGAGGAAGAGGAACGTGCCGATCGGGCGATCGGGATCCTGCAGCCCGGCGCGTGAGCGGCGCAGGGCGTTGGAGACCGCGGCCACGGCCTCGTCCTGGCCGATGACGCGCTGGTGCAGCCGCTCCTCCATGTGGATGAGCTTCTCGACCTCGCCCTCCAGCAGCCGTGAGACGGGGATCTTGGTCCAGCGCGCGACGACCTCGGCGATGTCCTCGGCGTTGACGACCTCGCGCAGGAAGCCCGCATCGCCGTCGGTGCGCTCCTCGCGCTCGGCGGCCTGCTGCTCCAGCTCGGGGATGACGCCATGGCGCAGCCGCGCGGCCTCCTCCAGGTTGGCCTCGCGCTCGGCGCGCTCCAGGTCGATCTTGGCCTGCTCGAGGAGCTCACGCACCTCTTGCACGCCGCCGATCGCGTCCTTCTCGGCCTGCCACTCGGCGGTCATCGAGGCCGACTGCTCCTTGAGGTCGGCGAGCTCGCGATCCAGCGTGTCGAGGCGCGCGCGAGACGCATCGTCGTCCTCCTTGGCCAGCGAGGTGCGCTCGATCTCCAGCTGCAGGATGCGGCGGTCGACCTCGTCGATCTCGACGGGCTTGGAGTCGATCTCGATCCGCAGGCCGGAGGCGGCCTCGTCGATCAAGTCGATGGCCTTGTCGGGCAGGAAGCGATCGGCGATGTAGCGGTCGCTGAGGGTCGCGGCGGCGATCAGCGCGGCGTCCTGGATGTCGACCTTGTGGTGCAGCTCGTAGCGCTCCTTGAGCCCGCGCAGGATCGCGATCGTGTCCTCGACAGACGGCTCGCCGACGAGCACGGGCTGGAAGCGGCGCTCCAGCGCGGCGTCCTTCTCGACGTGCTTGCGGTACTCCTCCAGCGTCGTCGCGCCGACGGCGCGCAGCTCGCCGCGAGCCAGCATCGGCTTGAGCAGGTTGGCGGCGTCGACCGCGCCCTCGGCGGCGCCCGCGCCGACGATCGTGTGCAGCTCGTCCATGAACAGGACGACGCTGCCGCCGGCTTCCTTGATCTCGGCCAGGACCGCCTTCAGGCGCTCCTCGAACTCGCCGCGATACTTCGAGCCGGCCAGCAGCGCGCCGATGTCGAGTGAGATCACCCGGCGGTCGCGGAGAGATTCCGGAATGTCGCCGGACACGATGCGCTGGGCGAGGCCCTCGACGATCGCGGTCTTGCCGACGCCAGGCTCGCCGATCAGGACCGGGTTGTTCTTCGTGCGGCGGGAGAGCACCTGGATGACGCGGCGGATCTCCTCGTCGCGGCCGATGACCGGGTCGAGCTTGCCGGTCGCGGCGAGCTCGGTGAGGTCGACGCCGAACTTCTCCAGCGCCCGCAGCTTGTCCTCGGGCGACTGGTCGGTGACCTTGTGGGCGCCGCGGACCTCGGCGATCGCCTTGCCCAACTGCTCCTTGGTGGCGCCGGCGCCACGCAGCAGATCGCCCGCCCGGCCGCCGAAGCCGGCGAGGCTGAGCAGCAGGTGCTCGGTGGAGATGTACTCGTCGCCGAGCTCGCGCATCTCGACCTCGGCCGCGCGGACGACGCCGAGCAGCTCGGGGGAGGACGTGGGCTCCTCGGGATTCGCCAGCGTGGGGAACGCGTCGATGACGCCGTCGACCTCGACGCGGAGGGCAGGTCCGGCGACGCCGAGCTTGCGCAGGACGCCGGGGACCACGGAGTCGTCCTGGCCGAGCAGGATCGCGAGCAGGTGCTCGGGCGTGGCCTGCGCGTGTTTGCGCGCGGCGGCCAGCGCGATCGCGGCCTGGATGGCTTCCTGGGACTTGATGGTGAAGCGGTCGGCGTTCAAGGTTCAGGCGTCTCCTGGCGTGACGGTAAATCTCAGTCCTGTCGACTTAGATCCTAGCAGCGCTCGGGGGTGCGTCAACGCCGCTCCGGACGGGTAGCGCCGGAGGTATGAACGACGACGAGGAACGCACGAAGGACGACGTGGGCACCGAGAGCGGCACCGGCGGCGAGAACACGGAGGCGCCCGACGACGAGGGCCAGCCGCTCGGGCCGGCGACGCCCGACTCCCGCGAGGACCTCGGCGACACGCCCGAAGCCCACGACGAGATCATCCCCCAGGATCTCCCCAAGGGCCATCCGGGCCGCCCGGAGGCCGAGCGCCAAGCCGCCGAGGGCGACGGAACGGTGCGCGGCAACACCTGAGCAACAATCGTTGCCAGGCGTTCACCGGTTGGTGATCGCCTCTTCACAAGCTGCGGCAAGACGCGGACAAGGCTGGTGGTGCTCTCACACACCACCGAAAGGGTTGTCCACCATCATGATGCCCAAGCGCATCACCATTGCCCTCGCCGCGACCGCGGCGCTTGGCGCGACCGGCGCCGGGACCGCGCTGGCCACCGGCGTGTTCGGCGGCTCCGGCGAGACGGAGCGCGTCGTCGCCCGAGCGCTGACCGACACCCATCCCAAGAACGTGATCTTCCTGCTCGGCGACGGCATGGGCACCCAGGAGATCACCGCCGCCCGCTACTACCAGGGCGTCAACAACCCGCTCAACGTCGACCGCATGCCGCTGACCGGCTTCGACACCACGTGGTCGGTCAAGCCGGCCGCGGCGCCTCCGTACCTGCCCGACTACGCCCCCGACTCGGCCTCCACGGGCACGATGTGGGCGACCGGCGCCAAGACGCTCGACGAGCGGATCTCCCAGGGCCCGAGCAGCGCGATCAACGTTCCCGGAGTCAACCTCCAAACGGTGCTGGAGCGCTGGCAGCGCCGCGGGGCGCGCGTGGGCGATGTCTCGACCGCCGAGATCACCGACGCGACCCCGGCCGTCCTGGCCTCCCACATCTCCCTGCGTGGCTGCCAGGGCCCGGCCGACATGAACAACTGCGCCAGCGAGCGCAAGGGCGCCGGCGGCCTGGGCTCGATCGCCGAGCAGGAGGTCGACCACAAGGTCGACGTGCTCCTGGGCGGCGGGCGCAACCGCTTCACCGCCACGATCCCGGACGGCCCGGACGCCGGCAAGACGGTCGTGGACTCCGCACAGCGCCAGGGCTACCAGTACGTGACCGACGCCGCCGGTCTGGCGGCGGTCACCAACAAGGGACCGCAGTCGTTCTTCGATCGCGGCCGTGATCGAAGCCCCAAGCCGGTCCTGGGCCTGTTCACGGGCGGCAACATGTCGCTGGAGTGGAGCGGCCCGGCGGCCTCGACGGGCAAGGGCAACGCCCCGGCCCCGTGCGTCGAAAACCAGCGGCCCGCCAACGAGCCGAGCCTCGCGGACATGACGTCCAAGGCCATCAAGCTGTTGGAGGACAACAACAACCGCGGCTTCTTCCTCCAGGTCGAGGGCGCATCGATCGACAAGCAGGATCACGCCACCAACGCGTGCGGCCAGATCGGCGAGACGGTCGCCTTCGACACCGCCATCGGCGTCGCGCTCGACTACCAGAAGAGCCACCCCGACACGCTCGTCGTGGTGACCGCCGACCACTCGCACACCAGCCAGATCGTGGCCGACGACGCCAGCGGCTCGGGCCTGCCGACCGGCTACTCGACCAACCTGACGACCAAGGACGGGTCGACGCTGTCGCTGACCTACGGCACGGCCGGCAACGGCGGCCCGGGTGCAGCACCGGTCGCCGCGCCGCCGAGCCAGCAGCACACGGGCGCCGTCGTGCCGGTGTGGGCGCGTGGGCCTGGCGGCCTGGCCGTCCTGGGGACCAACGACCACACGGACCTGTTCAAGACGCTCGGGGGCTAGGCGCACCGAGTTATAGAAGTTGCTGCGTCACCCCGCCCGTGCGAAGCTCAATGCTCCGTGCGGGCGGTGGTCGTTGCGTGGCTGGATGGGCGGCGCTCCGTGACGATCGCCACCACGCTCACGTGGTCTGAGGCGTTGGCTGCGTAGCCGGGCTGTGGTTCTGCGCGCATTTGTGTGGGCATCGAACGTTGGCCGCGCGGATGGCGACATCACGGATCACCGCCCTCCCCACGCACTCGCGCCGCCAACGCGCGCTACCCGCTTTGTGTCGAAACTACGACGACGCGCTCGCGACTCGTTACGGCTTCGCCACTTCGTGGCGGGGTCTGACCCCGTTGCGACTCGCGCTCGCGCCAACGCGCGTCGCGGTCTGGG
>JBEVLC010000094.1:0-6975 GCA_040509415.1 Baekduia sp.
CGGCGAGTACGCGGTCTGCCGGCTGGCCAGCACCGCGCACGCCCCGGCCGTGCCGCCGCGCGGAACCGGCTTCTGGTCGCTGACCGAAGTCGGCGAGGAGCGCTCGCTGGTCTGCCTGGAGGATCTGGCGCCACCGGCCGGCGAGGGCACGACCGTCGCCGGCGGCTGGCGCATCCTGGAGGTCATCGGCCCGCTCGACCTCGCGCTCACCGGCGTGCTGGCCGCCGTCGCCGGACCGCTGGCACGCGCCAACGTCCCGATCTTCCCGATCGCCACGCACGACACCGACTGGATCCTCGTCCCCGGCGCACAGCTCGACACCGCCCTCGGCGCCCTGCGGCGCGCGGGACACGAGACGGTCTGAGACCGCCTACGCCGTCTTCACCCAGCCCGCGCGCGGGTCGGGCAGTGGCGTCAGCCGCGCCTCCAGCAGCTCGCGCCGCGACTCGAACTGCGGCGGCAGGATGATCTTGCGGCCGAGCTCCTCGACGGGTGAGTCGATGGTGAAGCCGGGTGCGTTGTCGGCGATCTCGAAGAGGACGCCGGAGGGCTCGCGGAAGTAGATGGACTTGAAGTACGTGCGGTCGATGATGCCGCTCGTCGGCAGAGCCGCCTCCTCGAAGCGCTCCTGCCAACGCGGGTGCTCGGCCACGCTGGTGCCCCAGGCGACGTGGTGGACGCTGCCGCCCGACTGGCGGCCGCGCTCGGCGGGCGCGGGGTCGTAGGCGATCCAGCCGCCGCGGGCGTCACCGCGCAGCGTCCAGACGTGCTCACCGGTCTTCTCGGCACCGAGGATCTGCTCGAGCAGCGCGCCGCTGCCGGCTGGGTCGGTCGCGTAGGCGCGGACGCCATCGAAGCCCTGCAGCGCGTGGGCCTGCGGGATCTCGGGATGCTCGGCGGCCAATGGCGCGTCGCCGCTGGCGTTGACCACCAGCTCGTGGTCGAGACCCTCGGGGTCGGAGAAGCGGACCGAGCCGGCCGCCTCGTCGCGCGTGACCGCGACGTCGAGCAGGCCAAGGCGCTCGAACCAGAAGTCCAGCGCCGCCGGGCTGCCGACACGCCAGACGATCCGGTGCACCATGCCGGCGCCAGGGCGGCCGGGGATCGCGTGCGGGTACTCGAAGAACGTCATCTCCGAGCCGGGGTGGCCCTGCTCGTCGGCGTAGAACAGGTGGTAGACGGACGGATCGTCCTGGTTGACCGTCTTGGCGACCAGCCGCAGGCCGAGGACCCGCGTGTAGAAGTCGAGGTTGCGCCGGGCGTCGCCCGTGATCGCGCTGATGTGGTGGATGCCCTGGAGCTGCATGGAGACCTCCGCGAGGCGTGAAGGAAGCTGGAAGTAGTTGCGTGCGCAATTATAGCGCGGCGCCGGGGTAGAAGGAGCACCCCGTGAAGTAGTCCCCCGCCGGCGAGGCCAAGAAGGCCACGAGCTCCGCGCGCTCGTCGGCCGACGCGCCCTCGCGCGGTCGTACGGCGGTGATCCGGACGCCGAAGCGCGCCCACTCGACCGACAGCGTCCGGGCGGCGTTCTCTAGCGCCGCGCCGACCGCGTTGGCGTGCTCGCCGGCATCCGCGGCCGGGGCCAGGAAGACGACCTTGCCGCCGCCGGCGGACCCGTCCTCTCGCTCGCCCTCGGTGACCCACGACGCGTTGACCACCGCGCGCACGACGTTCCAGCCATCGTCGACCGCACGCCGCAGCCCCGCCATCCCGCCACCAGCGGCGACGAACGCCGAAGCGGCATCGACCACCAGCACATCGATGTGACCCAGCGCGCCGACGGCGACCGCGACGGCATCCTCATCGGCGAGGTCGCCGTCCACCGTCACCACGCGCGCGCCGAGGGCGGCGGCGCGCTCCCGCTCGGTCGCGCCGTCGCCGACGACGCAGAGCGTCAGCTCTGCCAAGACACCGGGACGCAGCACGTCGAGCACGGAGCGGACCCTACAACTAGGGTCTGCGCGATGAAGCTTCCGTCACCGCGCCCCCTCGAGCCTCCCTTGGCCGGCGGCCGGCCACCCGGAGCCTCGACGGAGGGCGTCCGCGTCCACCCGCTGCAGACCGCACGGATGAAGGCGATGCCGGACTTCTGGCAACGTCCCGGCGGCCCCAAGCCGCTGGCGATCGCCAAGGGCTTCGGCCTCCACATCCCCCGCTCGCGCTGGGTCTGGCTGCCGATCCCGGCGTTCCTGGTCGAGCATCCGACGGCCGGGCCGTTCCTGATCGACGCAGGCCTCCACGAGCAAGTCGCCACCGACATCGGCGCCGCGCTGGGCCGCATGGCCAAGATCGCGTTCACCATCGACATGCAGCCCGAGTGGGCGGTGCCCCACCAGCTGCGCGAGCGTGGGATCGACCCCGAAGCGATCGAGCTGATCGTCATGACGCACCTGCACTACGACCACGCCAGCGGGCTCAGCGCGTTCCCGGACGCGACGGTCGTGGTCGACGAGCGCGAGTGGGCCGACGCGCGCAACCCGCTGAAGGGCTTCCTCCCCCACCTCTTCGCCACCCCCGGCCAGCAGTGGCGCACGCTGCCCGGCACGGCCGCCGAGGTCGACCTGTTCGGCGACGGCCTCGTGCGCCTCGTCTCCACGCCGGGCCACACGGCCGGGCACCGCTCGATCATCCTGCGCCTCAGCGGCGACCGCGAGCTGCTGCTCACCGGCGACGCGGCTTACGCGCGCAGGACCATCGACGACAACCTGCTTCCGTTGCTGACGTGGGACGACGAGGCGTACAAGACGTCGCTGAACTGGGTGCGCGAGTGGGTCGCCTCCCACCCCGGCGCGCCGGTGATCCCGGGCCACGACGCCGAGACGTGGGCTGCGCTGGAAGCCGTGTACGCCTAGCCCACCGATCGTACGGCGTTTACACTACTCCTTGTGTTTTCGACACTGAGTGACGCGGAGTCAGACTTTCACCAGGCCTTCGAGCCGGTCGAGGCGCTCAAGCCCGGCGACGCCTGGCACGCGCTACTGACGAACGCGGGACGACCGATGGCACGGCCTTGGACGCCACACACAGCCGATGACTACGTCATCTTCGAGATATCTCGGACGCTGGATGCCCTACTCGTAGCGTCACTCGAACGACGAATCGCGCAGTACACCGACGACGGCGACTACGACGGCACAGCGATACTCGGCTGCCATCTGACGCTGCAAGACGACGATGAGTGGCGTAAGGCACTGCCCGATCCTCGTGACCGCTGGTGGGCCGAGGGTCACGTCTCGGCCTACCAGCAACTCGAAGGCATCGACGACCGGCCCAGCATGGAAGCGTTCCGCAACCAGATCGAGGCAAGCCCCCTCTTCGCCGACTTCTGCCGGGCCGTGATCACACATGTCCGACTAGCTCCCCGCGGCTCGACCCAATGACGCTACGCCACTTTGTGGCGCTTGCTGGGGTTTTTGAGGCGAAGTAAGAATCGCTGACTATATACAGTCTTTACGACTCCTCAGTTCTGGCCGACGACTAGACGCTTGTCGTATTGTGAGTGCTGCTGAGTGCCTGCATGGTGGCGTTTGCCGCCGTCCCGGTCTTGTCGAGTGCTTACTCAACGCACTCGACCGGCGACTCCCTCCTTCCTCCCATCCGCTTATGCCCAGAATGCTCGACAACGACCTGCTCGAAGCTCTGGAGAGCCGTTGGCGCGAGCAGAGCCCTGCCGTGTTGCAGCGGATGCAGCCTGGATCGATGATGACGAGATCGATCGCCTGCGCGAGCGGCGCTGGGACAGAGTGGTCGGCGTCATGCAATGCCATTAGCGCCGCACGAAAGCTCTCTCGTCCCTAGTCCCGGGACTAGGGACAAGGTGCATCCCCCGCAGCGTGGTGCACCGTGCGCTCAAGCGATTGGCCGCCGCCGGACTCCTGGACGAGCGACGCCGTCGGCTGAACGTCGGGGAGCGCCTGGCCATGACGCTCGGCCCGATGTCGATGGTGGGGATCACCGCGCAACGTACTGACGTTCATTCGCCTGCGTATCTGTCGACGATGTGTTTGCGGATCTGTCGAATATAGGGTCACGAATCTGTCGAGTATGGCGTTGCGAAGTTGTATTCTTCGCGGATGGATGCGTACTTGGACCGGGTCGTCGACGGCGAGTTGACCGCGCTCGTCGCGGGGCTGCCTGCGGTGGCGATCCAGGGACCGAAAGGCGTAGGCAAGACCGTCAGCGCCGAGCGCCTGGCTGCCAGCGTTCTCCAACTCGACCGTCCCGGCCAACTCGCGACGCTGCGCGGCGATCGCAGCATCATCGACCGACTCGAGCCGCCGGTGCTGATCGACGAGTGGCAACTCGACCCGCCGGTGTGGGACACGGTGCGCCGCAGCGTCGATGCCGATCGCAACGCCGGCCGATTCATCCTCACCGGCAGCGCGAATCCCCGCGACACTCGCATCCACTCCGGTGCCGGCCGCATCGTGAACCTACGCATGCGCCCGCTCAGCTTCGCCGAGCGGCGACTCGAGCGCCCGACCGTGAGCCTCGCGGCACTGGTGCGCGGGGAAGCCGGCGTGATCGGCGGAAAGACGGCGATCACCCTCGCCGAGTACACGCAGGAGATCCTCGCATCCGGATTCCCCGGTATCCGCACCGACGAGCCGACCTTCCGACGTCGCCAGCTGGCGAGTTACCTCGACCATGCACTGGCTGACGAGGTTCCCGCGCTCGGCAGTGTCGTGCGCCGCCCGCAGTCGCTGCGGGACTGGCTGCATGCCTACGCCGCCGCCACGTCAAGCACCGCGTCCTACGAGGCGATCGCCGACGCCGTGTCTCCCACGTCGCGCCCCGCACGAGGGACCGTGATCGACTACCGCGACGCGCTTACCCAGCTCTGGCTGCTCGACCCGGTGCCCGCGTGGAGCCCACGCGGAGTGAGCGTGCAACGACTCGGCCGAGCGCCGAAGCATCAACTCGCCGATCCGGCGCTGGCTGCCCGGCTACTCGGAGCCAACGAACAAACACTGCTCGGCAGCGACACGGAAGCCGATCGGCGCCCCGAGTACCAACGACTTCGCGACGGTCCTCTGCTGGGTGCGCTGTACGAGTCGATGGTGACCCTCAGCGTGCGCGTCCACGCGCAGCCGCTCGAACTCGACGTCGCGCATCTGCGCACCCATCGCGGCGAGCATGAAGTGGACCTGATCCTCACCACCGAAGACGGCGACGTACTCGCGATCGAGGTCAAGCTCGCCGAAGCGGTCGACGACCACGACGTCCGCCACCTCAACTGGCTGCAGGACCACCTCGGCGTCCGGCTCATCGATCGCGTGATTATCACCACCGGACCGTACGCCTACCGCCGCGAGGACGGCGTCGCCGTAGTCCCACTCGCGCTGCTCGGCTCCTGAAGCCGCATCGAACGCGCGGCAACGCGGCGAGGTTGAAATACGGGAGCGACCGGGGGTTAAACCCGGGCGTTACGCCCCGGCGGGATCGAGGTCCGGTATCGGCTAGCACGTGGGCCCGCATGCCCGGTTGGGGCGGTTATTCGAGCCGTCCGACGGACGGGTCTAGACTTGACCTCGATGGCCGCGCGACCCATCACCGAGGAACTCGTGCAGCAGGTGAGCCAGGACCTACGGACTCGCTATGACCTCGACGCGGAAGACGTGCGGGCTCTCGGCGCGCGCCTCGCCGACCAGGATCACCCTGACCGGCACGACGAGAACATCGCCTTCGCGCAGCAGTTCACCACAGAGCACCGCGAGACGTTCGACCGTCTCGGCCAGTAGGACCGCCGAGGTGCCTCTCCCGCTCTGACGGCCAACGCTGGAGGTACATCGACGTCGCGAGGTTCCTGCTCGCCGCGACGCCGGAGGCGATTTGCCGCCTGCCGCGCATCGGATCAGCCGAGTTGGCGATCCACGTTCCGTTCGCCTCGTTCGGAGGTCAAGACGCCTACCCGGAGCTGCTCGATCAGGCCGCGGTCCTCATTGCTCATCTCGCACAGAACCATCCTCTGCCCGACGGCAACAAGCGAGCAGCGTTCCTACTGACCGCGAGATTCCTGGACGCCAACGGACGGGTGTGGGTACAGCAGGACACAGAACTCGATGCGTCGATGGTCGAACGCATCGCCGCCAGCGACGCGGCTCACGACGAGATCGTCGCGTGGACTAGCGCGCGTACCGGCGCGTAGCCGACTATCGGGCGAGCACGCGGCTCCGGCAGCTTCGGTCACCTAGAAGCGCGGACCTGCTCGTTACCACCGGCGGAATGCGCGAGGTCACTCAGGAGCCGCGCGTCTCGCCCTGCATCGGGCTCGGCTTGATGGGCTGCGGCCGAGGGGGCTGAGTCGGAGGGCTGGGCGCGGAAGCGGCCATGTGCGCAAGTCTAAGACCGCTCCGCCGTCGCCGTCGCCGTCGCCGGGCAGCTTGTTTCAGACGGCTGCCTCACCGTTCCGCCGCCCCCTCCGCTAAACTCCTGCAGCGACATAATTAACATTTCGCCCCCGCGACCGCACGAACGGCCCGGGGGCATGACCCAAGGAGAGTAGAACTCCATGAGTGCCCACCAGGGTAATTCAGCCTGCCGTATCAGCGTCGACCCGTCGACGGCCGACGTGTTGCGTATCGAGGCCAAGAAGGTCTTGATGTTCAACCACGATCCGTTCGAGGACTTCATGGACTACGTGCCCACGAAGCAACTCGCCCTCGCCGATGTCTATCGCGACGCGACGGCGGTGATCGATGCGCTGGGCTGGGATCCCGAGATGGTCCCGCACACTGACGATTTCGAGGTGCCACTGACTCGCAACCACATCGAGCAACTGCACGAGCGTCGCTGCGACCTATTGGCGACCAACCTCGATCTGCTGACCGACATCGGCGCCGACAACGACGCCAACGCCGTCGTGATGAGCGAGATCCACGCCAACCGCCACGGCGTCGAAGCGCTCAACCGTGTCTTCGACGCCTACAGCACCGCGATCACCACATAGCCCGTCACACTTCCGTTGCGGGGTCT
>JBEVLC010000095.1:0-8529 GCA_040509415.1 Baekduia sp.
CTTCGCGCGGCGCGCGGCCTTCGTGCGCTCGTTGGGATCGAGCAGCCACTTGCGGATCCGCACGGCCTTCGGGGTGACCTCGACGCACTCGTCCTCGCGCAGCCACTCCATCGCCTGGTCGAGCGATAGGTTGCGGGCGGGCACGAGGCGCTCGAGCTCGTCGGCGGTCGCCGAGCGCACGTTGGTGAGGTGCTTCTCGCGGACGATGTTGACGTCGAGGTCGTCGGAGCGGGAGTTCTCGCCGATGACCATGCCGGCGTACACCTGGTCGCCGGGGGAGACGAACAGCGAGCCGCGGTCCTGCATCTGGAAGCAGGAGTACGACGTCACCGCGCCCTGACGGTCGGAGACCAGCGCGCCGGTCGGCCGCGTGCGCAGCTCGCCGTGCCACGGCTCCATGCCGTCAGAGACGCTGTGGGCGATGCCCGTGCCGCGCGTCTCGGTGAGGAACTCGGTGCGGAAGCCGATTAGGCCACGCGCAGGCACGCGGTAGTCCATCCGGACCCAGCCGGTGCCGTGGTTGCTCATCTGCTCCATACGGCCCTTGCGCAGCGCGAGCATCTGGGTGACGACGCCGACATAGTCCTCGGGCACGTCGATGGTCATGCGCTCCATCGGCTCGTGGACGGTGCCGTCGATCTCGCGCGTGACGACGCGCGGCTGGCCGACGAGCAGCTCGAAGCCCTCGCGGCGCATCGTCTCGACGAGCACCGCGAGCTGCAGCTCGCCGCGGCCTTGGACCTCCCAGGCGTCGGGGCGCTCGGTGTTCTCGACGCGGATCGACACGTTGCCGATCAGCTCCTGGTCCAGGCGCGCCTGGATCTGGCGGGCGGTCAGCTTGTTGCCGTCCTTGCCAGCGAACGGCGAGGTCGACGTGGCGATCGTGACGCCGATCGACGGATCGTCGACGTGCAGGACCGGCAGCGGCCGTGGGTCGTTGACGTCGGCCAGCGTTTCGCCGATCGTGATCTCCGGCAGGCCGGCGACGGCGCAGATCTCGCCGGGCCCGGCCTCTTCGACCGGCACGCGGTGCAGGCCGTCGGTGACGAACAGCTCGGTGATCTTGCCGCGCGTCACCGTCTCGCCGTCGGCGCGGCACCAGCCGATGTCGCCCTTGCGGATCGTGCCCTGGCGCACACGGCAGACGCCGAGGCGGCCGAGGTAGGGATCGGCGTCGAGGTTGGTCACGAGCGCCTGGGCGGGATGCTCGGGGTCATACGACGGCGGCGGGACCGTCTCGACGAGCAGGTCGAGCAGCGGCTTGAGCGACTCGCCCGGGGTGGTCTGATCCAGCGATGCCGTGCCGGCCTTGGCGTTGGTGAAGACGATCGGGAACTCGAGCTGATCCTCGGCGGCGTCGAGGTCCAGGAACAGCTCCTCGACCTCGTGGACGACCTCGTCGATGCGCGCGTCGGGGCGGTCGATCTTGTTGATGACCAGCACGACCGGCAGCCGGCTCTCCAGCGCCTTGCGCAGCACGAAACGCGTCTGAGGCAGCGGGCCCTCGGAGGCGTCGACGAGCAGGAGCACGCCATCGACCATCGTCAGCCCGCGCTCGACCTCGCCGCCGAAGTCGGCGTGGCCCGGCGTGTCGATGATGTTCAGCTTGGTCTCGCCGTACTGAACCGCGGTGTTCTTGGCGAGGATCGTGATGCCGCGCTCGCGCTCCTGGTCCATGGAGTCCATGACGCGATCGGTCAGCGCCGCGCCCTCCCGGAAGGCGCCCGACTGACGCAGCATGGCGTCGACGAGCGTCGTCTTGCCATGGTCGACGTGGGCGATGATGGCGACGTTGCGGAGGTCGTCGCGGGTCGCGGAGAAGGTTGGGTTCACGGCTGGCATGCGCCGCAAGAGGCTAGGGGGTTGGCGAAAAGAGGACCCGTCCGCCCTCGGCCGTCCTC
Source organism: Baekduia sp. (assembly GCA_040509415.1). Lineage (GTDB taxonomy): Bacteria > Actinomycetota > Thermoleophilia > Solirubrobacterales > Solirubrobacteraceae > Baekduia. The sequence continues at coordinate 1,902 of JBEVLC010000095.1, forward strand.
AGGCGAGGGTGGCGACGCCCACCTCGATACAATCCCTCCTGCGAAAGTCGGATTTGAACTTCGTTGCCTGAGATCATCGACATCTGCCCCGTCACCGAGCTCCCACCCGGCGCCATGCACGTCGTGGAATGGGAGGACCTCGAGATCGCCGTCGTCAACTGCGCCGGCACGCTGTTTGCGATCGAGGACCGCTGCTCGCACGACGACGGTCCGCTGGCCGAGGGCGAGCTGCACCAGGACGACTGCACCATCGAGTGCCCGCGTCACGGCTCGCTGTTCGACCTGCGAACCGGTGCCCCTAAGACCCTTCCTGCCTACGAGCCCATCGAGACGTTCCCGGTGCGCATCGACGGCGACCTGATCAAGCTGGAGGTCGAGTAGCCCATGGCTGCCACGCCCACGCCCACGCCCGAGTCCACCAAGATCCTCACGCCTGAAGAGGCGTCGCTGCGCAACCTCGGCTCCGATTACACGGAGCGCTACGGGTTCCACGAGGCCGACAACTACCTCTACAAGGCGCCCAAGGGGATCAACCGCGAGGTCGTCGAGACGATCTCGCGGATGAAGAACGAGCCGGAGTGGATGCTCGAGTTCCGCCTCAAGGCGCTCCAGCACTTCATGGACCGGCCGCAGCCGACCTGGGGCTCGCCGATGCTGGCCGAGGTCGACTACGACGACATCCACTACTTCGTCCGCTCGACGGAGAAGCCGTCGCGTTCGTGGGATGACGTCCCCGACGACGTCAAGCGCACGTTCGACCGCCTGGGCATCCCGGAGGCCGAGCGCAAGTTCCTCTCCGGCGTCGGCGCCCAGTACGAGTCCGAGGTCGTCTACCACCAGGTCCGTGAGGATCTGGAGCAGCAGGGCGTCATCTTCATGGACATGGACTCGGGGCTGCGCGAGCACGAGGACCTGGTCCGCGAGTACTTCGCCACGATCATCCCGCCCAACGACAACAAGCTGGCGGCGCTCAACAGCGCGGTGTGGTCGGGCGGCTCGTTCGTCTACGTGCCGCCGGGCGTCCACGTCGAGATGCCGCTGCAGGCCTACTTCCGGATCAACACGGAGAACATGGGCCAGTTCGAGCGCACGCTGATCATCGCCGACGAGGGCTCCTACGTGCACTACGTCGAGGGCTGCACCGCGCCGACGTGGTCGTCGGACTCGCTGCACTCCGCGGTGGTCGAGCTGATCGCCAAGCCGGGCGCGCGCATCCGCTACACGACGGTCCAGAACTGGTCCAACAATGTCTACAACTTGGTCACCAAGCGCGCGGTCGCCGAGACCGACGCGACCGTCGAGTGGGTCGACTGCAACCTCGGCTCCAAGCTCACGATGAAGTACCCGGCCGTCTACCTGATGGGCGAGCGCGCCCACGGCGAGGTGCTGTCGATCGCCTTCGCCGGCGAGGGACAGCACCAGGACGCGGGCGCCAAGATCGTGCACGCGGCGCCGAACACGACGTCCAACATCTTCGCCAAGTCCATCTCCAAGGACGGTGGGCGCTCGTCCTACCGCGGCCTGCTCGAGGTCGCCAAGGGCGCGCACGGCTCGAAGTCCAAGGTCGTGTGCGACGCGCTGTTGCTCGACGAGCACTCGCGCTCGGACACCTACCCGACGATCCGCATCGGCGAGGACGACGTCGACGTCGGCCATGAGGCCACGGTCTCCAAGGTCGGCGACGAGCAACTCTTCTACCTCATGTCGCACGGCCTGACCGAGGAGGAGGCGGGCAAGCTGATCGTCAACGGCTTCATCGAGCCGATCGTCAAGGAGCTGCCGATGGAGTACGCGGTCGAGATGAACCGGCTGATCGAGTTGCAGATGGAGGGCTCAATTGGCTAGCGCAGTTGCGGCCAGCACGCCGCAGCTCCACGTCGAGGTGCCCGCCTTCAAGGGCACGCCCGGCTGGGAGTTCACCCCCATCGACAAGCTGGACCTGGCGCAGTTCCCGGGGGCCGTTGCTGCGGGCGCGGACGCCGAGCACAAGGTGCTGTTCGCGCCCGAGGGCGCGGTGAGCGCGAGCGATGTGGAGCCGACCTCCGAAGGTCCCATCGTCGCGCCGCTGCGCGTGGCGCTGGAGCGTCACGCCGAGGTCGTCGGGCGCCACTTCGGCACCGTCGTGCGTCCCGGCTTCTTCGCGAACGCCAACGCCGAGCAATGGACCGACGGCACGCTCGTCTATGTCCCGCGCAACACCAAGGTCGACGCGCCGATCCTGATCACCACGATCCAGGACAAGCCCGGCACGACGCTGCACCACCGCACGCTGATCGTGCTGGAGGAGGGCGCCGAGGCCGAGGTCTGGGACCAGGTCTCCTCCTCCCACGATGAGGAGGCGGTCGTCAACGGCGTCGTCGAGATCGTCGTCGGCGACAACGCGACGCTGCATTACGTCGGCGCCCAGTCGCTCAACGAGAAGACCTGGGTCTTCGGCGCCCAGCGCGCCGTCGTCGCCAAGGACGCGCAGCTGGATTGGACGACGCTCGCCTTCGGCGGCGGCAACGGCAAGGTCTTCCTGGAGTCGACGCTTGACGGCCAGGGCTCGCACGCCAAGGTCACGGGCGCCTACGCCACCCGCGGCCGCCAGCACGTCGACTACGACACGCTGCAGGAGCACGCGGCGCCCGACACGGTCAGCGACCTCGCCTTCCGCGGCCTCATCAGCGGCCGCTCGTCGGCCGTCTGGCGCGGGATGATCAAGGTCGACCCGGGCGCTCAGCGCACCGACGCCTTCCAGGAGGCCCGCAACCTCCTGCTCGGCAAGAAGGCCCACGCCGACGCGATCCCCGGCCTGGAGATCCTCGCCGACGACGTCCGCTGCACCCACGCGGCGGCCATCGCCCAGATCGACCCGGAGCAGATCTTCTACCTGCGCTCGCGCGGGCTGTCCAAGACGACCGCGGAGCGGCTGGTGGTCGAGGGCTTCCTCGGCGCGATCATGGAGCGCTACGACGAGGGGCCGGTGCGGGATGCGATCGCGGGGGCGCTGGAGCTGCGGCTGGGCGAGGTGCTGGGCTAGGGGCTCGCGTCTGTTCTGCACGCTTGCTGGTTTGTTTGACGGCCGCCTCGTGGGGCGGTCGTCGGCGTTTGAGCGGGCGCTGTTGGTTGCCAGCCTCGCCGCGTAGGTCGCGGGATGCGATGTGGTCTGGGCGAGCGCTCGGGTGGCGCGTCTGTCTGGGTGTTCAGCTCAGACGCGGGTCGGGGCTCGCGGCGTGGTCCGCTGGGCACCGAGGGAGAGAGCGTAGGTGTGGTCCATACGCTCCCGGGCGTCCGCTGTGGTCTGCGCGGGATCCGGGTCGGCTCGTATCCCTATGTGGGACACGAGACGACACGGATCTTCGAGTGAGCGATCCGGGGCGGTTTGAACGTCACTGAGACGTCGAAAACGACCCGGATCTCCGGGGACGCTGGCGGACGACTGACCAGCGCTTGCGCTGCCCGAACGCTCTCTCCCCTCGGTGCCAACCGGACCGCGCACGCAGCTACTCGAGCGTCTGAGCGGAGCGCCACAAACGCATGCGCTACCCAAGCGCCCGCCACAGACCACGCCCCGTCCCGCGACCGACGCGGCGGGGCTGGCAACCAAAGGCGTCCGCTACTCGGCCGAAGCGGCCGGCGCAGCAGGCGTCACCGACGCCAGCGCCGCGGCCAGCTCGTCCACGCCCACGTAGTCCAACCCCAGCGCGTGGATCTTCGCCCACGCGATGACGCCGTCGGCGCCGACGATGAACGTCGCGCGCTGGGTGCCCAAGACCGGGCGCGTCACGCCGTACATCCGCGCGACCGCCTTGTCAGGATCGGCCAGCAGCGGCACGGTCAGCCCGTGATTCGTCGTGAACTCGCGGTGCGATTCCACATCCTGACCCGAGATGCCGACGACGACGGCGTCCAGCGCCGACATGTCATCCGCACGATCGCGATACGAACAGAACTGCTTCGTGCAGACCGGGGTCTCGTCGCCCGGGTAGAACAGCAACACGACCCGCTCGCCGCGATGCTCGCTGAGCCGGAACGGCCCGTCGGTGCCCACCAGTTCGAAATCCGGGGCGAGGTCGCCCACACGCGGTCCCTTGGCCATGACGTGCAACTGTAGAGAAGCCGTGGACCAGTGGATCGCCGATAGTTCAGCTTCGATCGCCGACCGCGCCGAGCGCGAGCTCGAAGCGCTCGTGGGCGTCTCCTCGCCGTCGGGCGACATCAGCGGCGCCCAGGAGGCCGCGGCCATCGCGGCGGCGCTGCTGCCCGACGGCGCGACCACCGAGCGCGTGCCGTGCTCCTCGCCCGACCACGCGCCCGATTTTCTCGCGCGCGTACGCGGGACAGGCACGAAGCGCATCCTCCTGCTCGGCCACCTCGACACCGTCGTCGCCCACGACGAGCACCGCGTGCTCGAACGCGATCCCGGCAACGCCGACCGCCTCTATGGCTCGGGCACCGTCGACATGAAGGGCGGCGACGTCCTGGCCCTCGGCGTCCTGCGCGCGCTGAGCAAGCGGCCCGACCTGTTCGCCGAGATCGCCCTGCTACTTGTCGTCGACGAGGAGTGGCGCGTCGGCAGGTTTGGCCATGTCGACCGCTTTGCGGGCTTCGACGCCTGCCTCTGCTTCGAGGCCGGCGAGCTCGACGCCAAGGGCCACGACGCGGTCATCGTCAAGCGCAAGGCCGCCGGCACCGTCGAGGTGCTCGCCCAGGGCCGCAGCGCGCACTCCGGGTCGGCGCCCGACAAGGGTCTCAACGCGCTGCTCGCGCTCGCCTCCGCCGCCCAGGCGATCGCCGCCCAGCACGACCCACACGGCGCCGACCACCTCACCGCTGTCCCGACCGTCGTGCGCAGCGGCGACGCGTTCAACGTCGTCCCTGCCGCAGGGCGCCTGATCGCCGACGTGCGCGCCGATCGCCTCGACGCCTTCGCCCGCGTCCTGAGCGCGGTGCCCACCGAGGTCGGCGGCGCGACGCTGACCGCGCGCCTCGTGCGCGAGTGGCCTGGGATGGACGCGCGCACGGCGACCGCGTCGTTGCTGGAGCGCGCGAGCGAGCTGCTCGGCCGGCCCCTCATCGCGGCCCAGCGCGGCGGCGCGAGCGATGCCAGCCACTTCGCGGCGACGATCCCGCTCACCGTCGACGGGCTCGGCCCACGCGGCGGGGCGGCGCACAACCCGGGCGAGTTCGTCCTCGCCTCCTCGCTGCGAACTCGCGCGGAGGTCGCCCTGGCCGTCGCACTTGCCGCCTTGGCTTCGCCCGTATCCGGGGCGACGTCTGCAGGCTGACGTCGTTATGACCACAAACCGCCGCAGCCTTCGCTACGCTTCCGCGGTCGTTTGACCAGCCGAATCCCTGGCGAACATCGTCAGGGAGCGGGGGACCCACTGGCCCGAGAGATCGGGCATGGGGCGAATCATCGCGATCAGCGAAGTAGCGCCACTCTCTTGGCGCGAGCCCGACAGCTAACCCCGTAGGCGCCCAAAGAGAGGGGTAGTTCCCGGTGTCGCCGCTGTCGTTCCGCTCGTCTGCGTTCTGCGTCTTCAACGCGTTCGCAGCTGCTTGTGTCCTCTTCATCCCCGCGATCGCCGGGGCTGACACCCCAATTGCCGCTTCGCAGACAGCCGAGCCCGCCGCCACGGCGGCCAAGAAGGTGGGAAGCCGGACGCTGCGCAGCGGCGATCGTGGCCCCCGGGTCAAGGCGCTGCAGGCCTTGCTCACCCAGGCTGGCTTCAAGACGGCGGACGACGGCGAGTTCGGCGCCACCACCGCCACGGTGGTGCGCCGCTTCCAGCGCGCCGCCCGCCTCAGGCCCACAGGCATCGCCGACAGCAAGACGATCGCGGCTCTGAAGGGCGCGACCGACGGCTCGGCCGCCAGGAACGCCAGCGGCGGCTTCGACGTTCGCTCGACCGTGACCCGCTCGCGCAGCCTCGGCGACCGCATCCCGCTGCGCCAGGGCATGAGCGGCCACGACGTCAAGGTCCTCCAGGACTATCTCAAGCGCGCCGGCTTCACGACGTCGGTCGACGGCGAGTACGGCGCAGGCACCGTCAAGAGCGTCAGGAAGTTCGAGACCGACCAGCAGGTGGCGCCCGATGGTGTTACCGACGCGGCCGACATCGACCTGCTGCGCTCGCTGGTCGAGGGCGACGCTGCGACGGGTACCGGTTCGACCGCGCCGCGGACGGTGGCGCTGACGCCGGGCGCCAAGGCCACGCTCGGCAGCGACGGTCTCGCGATCGCGCCGGCCGACGCGCCCGAGCAGGTCAAGCAGATCATCGCCGCGGGCAACGAGATCGCCAAGACGCCGTACGTCTACGGCGGCGGCCACGGCAAGTGGCAGGACTCGGGCTATGACTGCTCAGGCTCGGTCTCCTACGCGCTGCACGGCGCCGGCCTGCTCAGCTCGGCCCTGCCCTCCGGCAACTTCGTCGGCTGGGGCGACAAGGGTCCCGGGCAGTGGGTGACCATCTACGCCAAGAGCAGTCACATGTACATGGTCGTCGCCGGATTGCGCTTCGACACCAGCGGCCGCTCCACGGGCGGCACGCGCTGGCAGACCGCCTCACGCTCGGCCAGCGGCTACACGGTCGTGCACCCGCCCGGGCTCTAGGGCTCCGACCTTCCGCAGGGGTACGCAGAG
>JBEVLC010000096.1:0-2568 GCA_040509415.1 Baekduia sp.
CGGGGCGGTGCGCTACGGGACCGCGATCGGACCCGGCGCGTCGACGCAGACGACCCAGACCGTGGGCCGCAGGCCGGTGGTGACGCCACCGGCGGGGTTGAACACCGTGATGCGCCAGCCGGTGAAGCCCAGCCCGTCAGCCGGCGGCTCGGTGTTGATCGCGCTGACCGCGGGACGCGACGAGGTCACCGCCGTCGCCTCGGAGTTCAGATCATCTCCACGTCCACCGCCCCCGATCGCCTGCTGGCCCTCAGGGCAGAAGGCGTTGTAGTTGCCCTTGGTGCCGTCGGCGAGATCGACCGTGGCCGTCGTGGACACCACCGTGGCAGCACCGACCGTCCCGGTGTCGCCCTTGGGACCTTGCAGGCCCGTGGCGCCCTTGGCACCGGCATCGCCCTTGGCGCCCGTGTCGCCCTTCGGCCCCTGAGCGCCGGTGGCGCCGGCGGGCAGTTGCTTGGCGGCGAAGTCCACCGCCTTCAGCGAGCCGTTCTTGACCTTGGCACTGGTGACGGCATTGGAGCGGATGTCGCTGCCGGCGACACCGCCCGACTTGATCTGCGCACTGCCGACGCTGTTCTTGGACAAGGTGGCCGCTGCATAGCTGGTACCACCCAGCGCGACCATCAAGGCCATCATCGACGTGACGTTGGCGAACGAGAGCCTGCGACGTACTGCGTTCAACATGGACCTGTCCCTTCCGTTGAGTGACGGCCCGGCACCCTAGCGGTCGCATGGGTCGGGACTGGACGTCTGCTTGCGCGACCGGCGACGCGGCAGGACGGGAGCGTCGGTCAGAGGGCCGCCGTGGCAGCCCAGCTGCGGGAGTCGGTGATCTGCTCCAGGCTCGCCACGAGACCGTCGCGGAGCGTCAGCACGTGGGCGAAGCGCGCGTCGACCGGGTCGCCCGTGGCGCGCTCGGTGCCACGGTAGGAACCGAGGACGACAACTTCGTCCGGGGCACAGACCAGATAGCGGTCCGCCTCGACGTTCATGTCATAGGCCATGAACACCTGGGCCCAGCAGTCGCGCAGCATGGCATCACGCCCTTCGTGGCGCCCGCCGACGCCGAGCGGCATGCCGGCACTGACGGTCCCGACGAAGTCCTCGGTCATCGCGGCCAGCAGCGCTTCGCCATCACGTGCGGCGAACGCGTCGTAGAGCCGCTGGGCAATTGCGGTCGGGGGGTCGGTCATTCCGTGCACCTCGTCGGTAGTATTAGCGGGCAGTCGCTAATACTACCGACGAGGATAGCTGCGCCATGGGACGGCCTGCCCTTCACGACACCCAGACGCTGCTCGACGTCGCACGCACGATCGCCGCCGACCGCGGGCCGGCGAGCGTCACGATCTCCGCCGTATCGGCGGCCAGCGGCGCGCCGAGCGGCTCGCTGTATCACCGCTTCGACGACCGCGCCGCGCTGCTCGGACAGCTCTGGCTGCGCACGACCGGCCGGTTCCAGAGCGGCTTTCTCACGGCGCTGGACTCAGCACCCGGCGTCGAGGGCTGCGTCGCCGCCGCCGTCTACGTCGTCACGTGGTCCCACGACCACCCCGCCGAAGCTCGGCTCCTGCTCCGCGGCCCCGACGACTTCGCGGCCGACGAATGGCCGGCCCTGACCCGACGCCAGGCGGCCGTCGACCGGCGCGCCCTCAGCAAGGCGCTGCGACAGCGCGCCAGCGAGCTCGGCGAACCCGACGCGCTCGAGCGCGTCCTCCTCGCCACCGTCGACCTCCCCCTGGCGATCGTCCGGCGCCACCTCCAAGCCGGCCCCCGAGCGACGCTTCCGCCTGACGCGGGCGCCTTGGTCGCGCAGACGGCGCGGGCGGTGCTCGACGGCTGAGCGTCCGCGCCGGCTCAGCCGGCGATCACGACGTGCGCACCAACCGCCTCGTACGTTGCCCTCGCGCGTGCGTCGCGCGTTGCGAGTTGCGCCCCATGCTCGGCGGCGACCAGCCCGACGAGCGCGTCGTAGACCGCACCACCTGAGATCTGGAGGGTAGACAGCGTGTCGGGAAGCCTCGCCGCCGCCTTGCGACTCAGCACCAACGGCGCCGAGAACCGCGCGCGCAGCAACCGCGCCGCATCCTCAGGCAGCAGGCGCAGATCGCCCGGCAACCGCGTCAGCACCGAGTACGTCTCTGCGACAGCGTGACCGCTCAGCACCACCTCCTGGCCGTCACACCACCTGACGACGGCCGCATGCTCTCGATGCGTGCCGACCAACAGCGGGATCGCGACGCTCGTGTCGAGCGCCAGCGCGCTCAACGCCGGCCCGCGTCGATCAGCCCGAAGACGTCCTCGTCATCGATGACCGTCGTCCCCGTGGCGACCAACGCACCGTCCTCTTCGATCAGCTGCGCTGTCCGCCCGGACGGAATCACCTGGAGCCCCGCGCCGTAGCGAGAGATGTCGACCGTCGAGCCAGGGATGAGCCCGAGTGCATCCCGGAAGGGCTTTGGCACGACGATGCGACCCACGGAATCGATCGACGCCTTCATTCCCAGAACGATACCAGCGGGATCCCAGTTCCCCGACGTCGGTGCCTTGGCCGAGTAGACGGAGCGCGCG
>JBEVLC010000097.1:0-3340 GCA_040509415.1 Baekduia sp.
ACCGACGGCTCCACCACGACCCTGGCATTGCCCGAGCGGGTGCTCCGCGACTACCTCGGCGGAGCAGGCCTGGGAGTCTGGTTGATGACCGAGCTGGCGCCGCCCGGCGTCGACCCGCTAGATCCCGCCGCGCCGCTCGCCTTTGTATTCTCGCCGCTGGTGGGCACCCCGCTGACGACAAGCGCGAAGTTCGCGGTGGTGGCCAAGTCGCCGCTGACCGGTCTGCTCACCGACGCGCTGGCCTCCAGCCACTTCGCGATCTCGGGCAAGTTCACCGGCCACGACGCGATCGTGCTCACCGGCCGGGCGCGGGCGCCGGCCCATCTGCTGATCGACGCCGACGGCGTCCGACTCGTCGACGCGGCGCCGCAGTGGGGCATGTCGGCGTCGGACGCCGAGGAGTCGCTGCGCGCGCAGCACGGCCGGCGCTGGCGTGCGGCCTGCATCGGCCCGGCGGGCGAGCGCGGCGTGCGCTACGCCACGATCTCTCACGACGGCCGGCACGCCGGGCGAGGCGGTCTGGGCGCGGTGATGGGCGCGAAGAACATCAAGGCGGTCGCCGTGCAGGGCCGCACCCGGCCCACGGTGGCCGACCGCGAGGCGGTGCTGGCGGCGGCCAAGGACCTGCGCGAGCGGTCCTTTGGCCCGGCCACCGCGAAGTACCGCGAGCTCGGCACACTGGCAAACCTGCTGGCGTTCAACGCGATCAACACCCTGCCCACCCGCAACTTCCAGTCCGCCACCTTCGCCGAGGCACCCATGCTGTCCGCCGAGGATCTGGCGCAGAGCCGGTTGGTCGCCAGGAACAGTTGCGCCTCCTGCACCATCGGTTGCGAGCACATCTATGCCGCCAAGGGCGGCAAGACGGCGAGGGTGGAGTACGAGAACGTCTTCGCGCTCGGGCCGATGTGCGGGGTATCCGACCCTGACCAGGTGCTCGAGGCCAGTGCGCGCTGCGACGCGCTCGGGCTCGACACCATCTCCGCCGGCGGCACCATCGCCTGGGCGATGGAGTGCGTCGACCGTGGGCTACTCGACGCGCCATGGCTGCGATTCGGTGACGGCGCGGCCCTGCTGCGGGTGCTGGACGAGATCGGTTCCCGCACCGGCCTCGGCGAGCTGCTCGCCGAGGGCTCCCGCCGGGCCGCTGAGGTGGTCGGCCAGGGCTCGGCCGCGTTCGCCCCGCACGTCAAGGGCATGGAGATGCCCGGCTACGAGCCACGCACCATGCAGTCCATGGCCCTGGGTCTGGCGGTCAACGCCAGGGGAGCCGACCACAATCGGTCCGGCGCCTACGAGGCCGACCTCAAGGGCGGTCTGGACCGCATCCGTGGCAGCACCGAGCACGTACGCGCGGCGATCGAGACCGAGGACCGCGCCGCCGTCATGGACTCGCTGATCCTGTGCAAGTTCCTGCGCGGGGTGTTCACCGAGCCGTTCGCGGAGTGGGCACAGCTGCTGTCGAAGGTCACCGGCTGGGACGTCGACGCTGACGAACTGCACGAGACCGCACGACGCATCGTGCTGGCCAAGCGCGCCTTCAACCTCCGGGAGGGCTGGACCCCCGCCGACGACTGGCTTCCCGAGCGGTTCCTCGACAGCCCGCTCGAGCTCGGGTCCGGTCGGACGGCGACACTGCCCGCCGCCCGGCTGCGCACCATGATCGACACCTACTACGCCGAACGCGGCCTGGACCCACAGGGCCGGCCGCTCGCCCAGCGCCTCGCACAGACCGCTGCAGGAACGGAGCAGACGATATGACCATCACCCGTCCCGGCATGACCGACGTGCAGCAGCGCACGGTGTCGCTCACCATCGACGGCCGAAGCCTCACCGTCGCTGAGGGTACGACGATCTGGCAAGCGGCCCGTGACGTGGGAATCGACATTCCGACGCTGTGCCACGACGAGCGCTACGACCCGGTTGGCGTGTGACGGATGTGCGTGGTCGACGTCGGCGGGCGGGTCGACGCGGCGGCGTGCATCCGGCCGTGCGAGGAGGGCATGAATGTCGCCACCGCGACGCCGGAGATCCAGAACCGGCGCAGGGTGCTCACCGAACTGCTGGTCGCCGACCAGCCGCCGCGCGAGGAAGACCCGAAGCAGACCACGACCGCCGACAACGAGCTGATCGCGGTCGCGGACGGCTTCGCCATCACCGGCGTGACAGACCTGCTTTCGGGACCCGCCCGCGGCGCCGACATGTCCAATCCCGTGATCGCGGTCGACCACGACTCCTGCATCCTGTGCGACCGCTGCGTGCGCGCCTGCGACGACATCCAGGGCAACAACGTCATCGGCCGCAGCGGCAAGGGCTACTCCACCCGTATCGCGTTCGACCTCAGCGACCCGATGGGGGCGTCGTCCTGCGTCACGTGCGGTGAGTGCGTGGCGGCCTGCCCCACCGGCGCGCTGACCAACAAGGCGATCAACAACATCCCGATCCAGCCCCGCTCAACGCTCGACGCAGTCGACACGGTGTGCCCGTACTGCGGCGTGGGCTGCGCACTGACTTATTACGTCGACCGCGAGCGCGGCGCCATCTCGTTCGCCGAGGGTCGCGACCAACCCGGCAATCAGGGCCGGCTGTGTGTGAAGGGCCGCTACGGCTGGGACTACGCGGCCTCACCGCAGCGACTCACCAAGCCGCTGATCCGCATCGCTGAGTCCTACCCCAAGGGGCCGCTGTCGTCGGATGTGAAGGCGGACGGCGGACAGGGACGCAGCGACAAGCGTGGCCGCAAGCCCGGCGGCCTGGTGCCCTACGAAGAGGTGATGCCGCACTTCCGGGAGGCGAGCTGGGAGGAGGCGCTCGACCTCGTCGCGCGCCGGCTCGGTGAGATCTACGCCGAGAGCGGCTCCGACGGCATCGCCGGCTTCGGGTCGGCCAAGTGCTCCAACGAGGAGGCCTACCTCTTCCAGAAGCTGATCCGCACCGGCTTCCGCACCAACAACGTCGACCATTGCACCCGGCTGTGCCACGCGTCCAGTGTCGCGGCGCTGTTCGAGGGTGTCGGCTCCGGCGCGGTCTCGACCACCTACGGCGACATCGCGAACGCCGACGTCGCGATCATCACCGGCAGCAACGCGACCGCCAACCACCCGGTGGCGTCGTCGTTCTTCAAGCAGGCGCGGCGCCGCGGCACCAAGATCATCTACATCGACCCGCGGGCCGGCACGGTCGCCGAGCACGCCGACATCTTCTGCCAACTCAAACCCGGCACCGATGTGGCGCTCTACAACGGGATCATGCACGAGGTGATCCGCCTCGGCCTGATCGACCGCGACTTCATCGCGAACCGCACCTCCAACTACGACCAGCTGGCCAAGACCGTGCAGGC
>JBEVLC010000098.1:0-5613 GCA_040509415.1 Baekduia sp.
GAGATCTGCAGCCCTTCGCAGACCTCGCCGACGTCGAGCCGCTCGCCCGCGCGCCCGGCACGGATCAGGACCGACGCGAGCGTGACCAGGCGCGCGAACCGCTCGGGCCGGATTCCGGTCGCCTCGCGCTGGCGGCCACCGTCCCCGTCCGCCGTCCGCGCGAGCGCCGGCGGCACGGGCGCGCGGCCCTGCGCCGCGGCCGCGTTCGGCTCGCCGCGGTGGAGCTCGACCACGCGGTCCAGGCGCCGGTGCAGCTCCTCGGCGAGCTCCGGGGGGCCGAGCACGCGCGCGTGCTGCTCGTAGCCGATCGCCCACGCCAGCACCAGCCGAGCGATCGCGTACGGCGTCCGGAAGACGTGGCCGCCGTCGTCGGACTCGCTCAGCTCCCCGTAGCGGCCGAAGTTGCGCTCGACGTGCCAGGCGATCCGGTCGGAGACCCAGATCTCAGCCGACGCATACGGCTCGCCGAGCTGCCACGGGATCCTGTTCGCGTAGTCGCGCGGGTCGAACTCCTCGGGGCGCTGGAAGTCGTGCTCGGCCTTGGTCGCGTAGGCGACCTTGCCGCGGATGCGCGAGAGGCGGAACACGCGGATGGCGTCGCGCTCGTGCGAGCGGCCCAACAGATAGAACTGGCCGCCCTGGAACAGCAGGTGATACGGGTCGACCTTGCGGGCGCCGACCTCGTCGCGCTCCATCGTGTAGTAGTCGAAGGTGATCGTCTTGTTGCGGAAGATCGCCGTCTCGATCTTGGCCAGGCGCTGGGAGAGGTCGTGGCCGCCGGCGCTGGCGGTGACGCCGAGGGCGATCGAGCCCTGGTCGGGAGCGTTGAGCGGGCTGGGGCGGCCCCAGGAGATCTGCTGCAGCGCCAGGCGCAGGGGCTCGGCGTAGGCGAACTCGCCGTCGAGCAGCGTCAGCGCGAACTGGAGGCCGGCGAGCTCCTCGTCGGTGAAGGCGATTGCGGGCAGGTGGAAGTTCTCAGGCCGCAGCGAGTAGTTCTCCTGCTCGGCCACGCCGTCGGCGGGCTTCTCCACCGTGAGCTGGATGCCGAGCGAGTCCAACTCGGCGCGATCGGCGTAGAACCGGCGGGCGAAGGCGTCCTCGTTCATGCCGCTGTAGCCCTCGACATCGCGCCGGATCTCCAGCGCGGTGACCGGACGGCGTTCCGCCATGAGATACGAGATGAGCGAGAGCTGACGGATGAGCTTCTCGGTGTCCTTCGCCATATACAGACGACGATACGGCCCCTGACCCCGGGATGGGCTGTTCCTTGCAGAAGTCCGCGCGCTCTTTCCGCAGATTCGGTACCGGGACGTTGCGCGCCCTGACACGCTGTCCATGCGTGTACGGTTCGGCCCTCATGACCAAGCTCGTGATCGTCGACGACCACGAGGCCCTGCGGGAGGGCCTGGTCGCACTGCTGCAGCACGGCGGCCTCGAAGTGGTGGGCGCGGCGGGCAACGTCGCGGCCGGGATCGACCTTGTCGAGCACGCCGAGCCGGACGTCGCGATCGTCGACATCCAGCTGCCCGATGGCAGCGGCATCGACCTGACCCGCCAGCTTCTGGCCCGTCGGCCGGACCTCGGGGTGATCCTCTACACGGGCGACAGCGACGCCGAGCTGCTTTACGACGGCCTCGACTCCGGCGCCCGCGGCTACGCGCTGAAGGCCGGGTCGATGGACGAGCTGAGGGCCGCGATCGAGCGCGTCGCGGGCGGCGGCTCCTACGTCGATCCGCGGCTGGACCGCATCCTGCTCTCCCCGCGCGCCACGGCGCACGTCCCGCAGCTCTCGCCGCGCGAGCGCGAGATCATGCACCTGATGGCCGAGGGCATGACCGCCGAGGCGATCGGCGACAAGATCACCGTCTCGGTCGAGACCGTCCGCACCCACGTGCGCAACGTGATCCGCAAGCTGCAGGCCCGCAACCGCGTCCATGCGATCGCGATCGCGCTGGAGCGCGGCGAGATCGCGCTGGACTCCACCCGCGAAGAGCGATGAGTCCGGGCGGTGCGTGGCCGACCGATCCAGACGAGCGCATCGCACGCCTCGTCCACGATCTCCGCACCCCGCTGACGATCGTCCAAGGCTTTGCCGAGCTGCTGGACCGCGGCGCGGTGACGCTGGACGAGGAGCGCCGCGCCGAGTACCTGGGGCGGATCGCGGCGGCGGGGCGGGAGATGAAGGAGATCCTCGACGACGAGCGTGAGGATCGCCTGTCGTCGCAGTAACCGGCGTCAGGCCGCCTGCGACCGCCGGCGGTCCTCGGCCGTGATCGGCGCCGCTGAAGTCCCGGCTGACCCGAAGTAGGCGCCCGCGCCGATCGCGCGGTCAAAGCCGGACCAGACTTGGCCGGGCGGAAGCTCCTTCTCCAGACGGTCGAAGGAGCCGAGGCGGCCGCCGAGGTTGTCGATCATGTGCACCAATGTGGCCTCGCGCGTGGCCGGCACGACGGGCGAGCCGTGCTCCAGGGCGCCGTGGTGGCTCAAGATGATGTGCAACACGCTCTGGGCGAGCTCGGCCGGGAAGCCGGCGAGGTCTTCGATGCAACGGCGCACGCGGTAGTAGCCGAGCGGGATCTCGCCCTGCAGACGGCCCTCGTCGGTCATGTCGATCGGCGCGTCGCAGGTGTAGGCCTCCAACTTGCCGATGTCGTGCAACAAGGCGCCGGTGACCGCGACGTCGCGGTCAATCCCCGGGAAGGTCGCGCTGATCGCGCTGACCGCCTGGGCCACCGTGAGGCAGTGCTCCAGCAGCCCGTGCAGGTAGGCCTGGTGATATCGCTTGGCGGCGGGTGCGATCCGGTAGAGCGCCCAAGTCTCTGAGCCCTCGCCGAAGAAGGTGTCCAACAACCGGCGCAAGTGCGGGTCCTGCACCGTGGCGAGCAGCTCGCGGAAGTCGGCCTCCATGTGGTCGACGCGCCGCGGCGGCCCGTCGTGCAGATCGGCCGGGTCGTACGTGCCGTCCAGCGCCGGGCGCAGCTTGAGGATCGCGATCTGCGCACCCCAGCGCTGATGGACTTCGTAGCGCCCGACGACGTGCACGGGCGACCCCGCGCGACAGAGCTCCAGCGCCTGGGCGACGTCCTCCCAGATCATCGCCGGCACGCCGCCGGTGCGGTCGCCGAGGACCAACTTGAGGAACTCGCCACCGTCGCGACGCTGGCGCCGCTCGGCCTCTCGAACCAGGAGCACCTGGTCGAGGTCGGAGCCGTGCTGAAGGTCACGAACGAGCACGGCGGCAAGGTGACACGGCCAGCGGACAGACCGTGGGGCCTCCGCACTCTTGTTGTATCTTCGTCACAGATTGTGGAACAATCCTCGCGATGTCGCGCGTCCAGGTCCTCCTCGCCGCCGTGTGCTTTGGCACCACCGGCACCGCCCAGGCGCTCGGTCCCGACGCTTCTGCGGTGACCGTCGGGGCGGTCCGGATCGCGGTCGGCGCCGTCCTGCTCCTGCTCGTCGCACGCGTGGTCGCCGATGGCGCGGCGAGCACCGCCTGGCCTCGTGGTCCGCTCGCCGTCGGTGCGCTCGGGGTCGCCGGCTACCAGCTGTGCTTCTTCGCCGCGGTCAAGGACACGGGCGTGGCGGTCGGCACGGTCGTCGCGCTCGGCTCGGCGCCCGCGCTGGCCGGCGCCGGCGGCTGGCTGCTGGATCGCCGCGTGCCCGACCGCGCGTGGGCGCTGGCGACCGCGCTGGCCTGCGCAGGCGTCGCGACGCTCGCGCTCGCAGGTGGCGGCTCGGAGGTCAGCGCGCCCGGCGTCGCGCTCGCGGTCGGCGCGGGCGCCTCCTACGCGGCGTTCACGCTCGCCTCCAAGCGCCTGTTGGACGCGGGCCACGGCGTCGAGCCCGTCATGGCCTATCTCTTCAGCATCGGCGCGGTTCTGCTCATCCCCGTCTTGCTGTTCGGCGATCTACACTGGGTGACGAGCACGGGCGGCGTCGCGATGGCGCTCTGGCTCGGCGCGATCCCCACCGCCGTCGCCTACCTGATCTTCGCCGCCGGACTCCGCCGGCTCCCGGCCAACGAGGTCGCGACGCTCACGCTCGCCGAGCCGGTCACCGCCACGCTGCTCGGCGCCATCGTCCTGGGCGAGCGGCCCGGCGCGGTCGCGATCGCCGGGATCGTGGTGATCCTCGCCGGGCTGGCCGTCCTCGCCATTCCCAAGCGCGATGAGCGCACACCACCAGTCGAGGTGATCGCATGAGCCCCACCGCGTTGACCAAGGCGAACCACGGCCGGCGCCGGTGATCGCATGAGCCCCACGGCCGTGGATCGCGTCGCCGCCATCCTGCGCGAGCAGATCCTCGATGCCCAGTTGGACGCCGGCGCGCGGCTGGTCGAGGCCGATCTCGTTGAGACCCACGGCGCCGCGCGCCACACCGTCCGCGCGGCGCTGCGCGCGCTGGCCGACGAGGGCCTCGTCACGATCGCGCCACACCGCGGCGCGCGCGTCGCCGGCCTGGACGCCGACGCGATCGTCGCGCTCTACGAGCTGCGTGCCGCGCTGGAGGTCGAGGCCGCGCACCTCGCGCTGGCCCGGCACGGCGACGTCCTGCCGCCGTCGGTCCACGAAGCCGCCGAGGTCCTGGCCCGCGCCTGCGGCCGTGCGCGGCCCGGCTGGCCGACGGTCTCCCGCGCCCACGCCGACCTGCACACCGCGCTGGTCCGTGCGGCCCGCTCGCCGCGCATCGAGGCGGTGCACAACCGCCTGACCGCGCAGACCCGCCTCTTCCTGCTGCAGGTCCGCCCGCACTACACCTTCGCGCGGCTCGCCCAAGAGCACCTGCAGCTGGTCGACGATCTCGAGCGCGAGGGACCCGAGGTCCTGCGGCTGCACCTGCGCGCCGCCGCGGGCTCGGTCGTCGACGGCGTGCTGCGCGGCGGTTGAGATGGTCGCGCGCGAACGCCACGGGCTTGCCTGCCGCCGCCGCGGGTAGTTGACTCGACAGCGATGAGCGCGCACGCCCAGACGCCCGACCCCCGCCGTTGGTGGACGCTCGGCGCCGTCTGCGTCGCCACGTTCATGCTGTTGCTCGACGTGACGATCGTCAACGTCGCGCTGCCCGACATCCAGAAGGACCTCGGCTCGTCGTTTCAGGATCTGCAGTGGGTTGTCGATGCCTATGCCTTGACGCTGGCCGCGTTCCTGCTGACGGCCGGCTCGCTGGCCGACCGCCTCGGCCGCCGCCGGATCTTTGTCGGCGGCCTCGCGCTCTTCACGGTCGCCTCGCTGTTGTGCGGGTTGTCGAGCGCGCCGACGCCCCTCAACCTCGCTCGTGCGCTGCAGGGCGTCGGCGGCGCCGCGATGTTCGCCACGTCGCTCGCGCTGCTGGCCGCCGCGTTCACCGGGCGCGAGCGCGGTACCGCCTTCGGCATCTGGGGCGCCACGACGGGCGCCTCGGTGGCCGTCGGGCCGCTGGTCGGCGGCGTGCTGGTCGAGCACGTCAGCTGGCAGTCGATCTTCTTCGTCAACCTGCCCATCGGCCTCGCCGCGATCGCCGTGACCCTGCGAATGGTCAAGGAGTCCCAGTCGCCGGACCCCGACCCGATCGACTGGCCGGGCCTCGTCACGTTCTCGCTCGGCCTGCTCGCCCTGGTCTTCGCGCTCGTGC
>JBEVLC010000099.1:0-4420 GCA_040509415.1 Baekduia sp.
CCGCGCGCCACCAGCGCGTCGACGTCGGCGGGCAGCGCGCCGTGAACCGGCAGCGCGCCCCAGACGCCGAACGCGTCGCCGGCCGCGAAGACGCCGTCATGCCAGGTGTCCAGCAGCGGACGGGCCTCGTCCTCAGCCAAGGCCTCGATCCCCAGCGGGGTCGACATGCACAGCAGCGCCCGCTCCAGCCCGGTCGCGCGCAGGTCCGCGGCGCGAACCGCCGGGTCGTGGGTCGCCGGACCGAACGGGCTGTCGGGCTCGCCCGGCACCCGGATGATCCAGCCGCGCCCGTCGCGGCGCACGGCGGGCGCCTCAGCGCGGCGTGCCAGCGCGGCGACGAAGCCTTCCGGCCAGAGGTGCTGGTGGACGTCGGTCGCGACCATGGTGCCCAGGTGATCGGCCATCGCGACCGATTCTACACAAAGTCTGTCGGCTTTCCTCAATTTCTGGCCAGATGGCGCGTGCTCGCCGCGCACGGCCAACGCTCAAGTTCTCCACCGATCGTGCCGTTGTATGGGCTTATGCGCCGTGTTCTCGCGCCAGTCGCCGTGCTGCTCGCCTTCGCGGCAGCGGGCCCCGCACCGGCGGCGACCGCCCCCAACAACGTCGTCGGCGGCTCACCCCGTGTCGTCGGTGGCTCACCCGCAACGACGACCGACGCTCCCTGGCAGGTCCTCGTCCTGCCCGACGGCTACCTCTGCGGCGGCGCGATCCTCGACGCCACCCACGTCGTCACCGCCGCTCACTGCGTCTATGACGAGGAGGGCCAGGAGGTCCTCGCGCCGGCGGCGATCACCGTCCGCGCCGGGATCACCAACCGCTTCGCGACCGGTCAGCACCCGACGGTCACCGCGGTCAGCGTCTATCCCGACTACGACCCCGACATGCAGACCGGCGACGTCGCGATCCTGACGCTCGCCACGCCCTTCAGCTTCAGCGCCACCGTCCAGGCGATCGAGCTCACCGATGTCGGCTACCGGCCCGAGCCGGGCGACGGACTGCGCCTCAGCGGCTGGGGATCCGACGTCGCCCGCGCGCCGAACGACACCACGCAGCCGCACGCGGTCGACAACCTCAACGTGGCCACGCTGCACCCGAACACCGGCTGCGCCACGGTCTACGCGCCGTTTGACGACAACCTGCTCCTCTGCGCCGGCCTGACCGGCGTCGACGCCTGCCAGGGCGACAGCGGCGGCCCGCTGGCTGTCCAGGTCGGCGGCGTCTGGAAGCTCGCGGCCATCGTGACCGGCGGCGCCGGTTGCGCCTGGGCGGGCTACCCCGGCTACTACGCCCGCGTCGCACACCCCGACATCCACGCCTACCTCTCCGATCCTGGTGCCGGCCACCCGCTCCAGGATCCGACGGTGATCAGTCCGCCGGTGATCACGGGCACGGCGATGCCCGGCGGCACGCTGACCTGCGACGTCGGCACCTGGAAGAACGCCTATGCCTACGGCGTCGCGTTCCTGGCCGGCGACATGCTGATCGCCTACGGCTCGACGATGGCCGTGCTGCCGGGCCACGTCGGCGCGAGCATCAGCTGCGTGGTCGAGGCCTATGGGTTGACCGGCACCGCCGAGGCGATTTCCAGCCCGGTCACCATCACCGCGCCGCCGGCGCCGCAGCCCGTGCCCACCGTCAAGGTCGCCACGCCATCGCCCAACGCGTCGGCGATCCCGTCGGCGGATGCCGTCGCACCGAAGGCCCACGTCACCAAGCTCAGCTGCGCGCGCTCGATCTGCACCCTCGACGTGCGCGTCGACGACCCGGCCCCGAGCGCCGGCATCAAGGGCATCGAGGCGCACGTGACGACTGCCTACCGCGCGACCTGCGTCAAGCGCCACAGGAAGCGGCGCTGCACCAAGGCCGTCGACCACCGCCTCAAGACGATCGCGACCAGCCCGGCGACCTACCGGATCGTGACGCCCAAGCTGCGCAGGGGCACCCAGACCTTCCGGTTGGTGGCCATGGACCGCAGCGGCCACCGCCAGGCCAAGGCCACGACGGTCAAGAAGACGACGCGCTAGGGGCAGTTGCCCCCAGCAGCGACCGGTAGGCCGCGTGCGTCTGGCGCGCGACGTCGGTCCAGTCGAACCGCAGCACGTGCTCGGAGGCTTGGGCGACGAGGCGGTCGCGCAGCGCGTCGTCGGTGAGCACACGCTCCACCATCCGCCCCAATGATCGGGGATCCTTCGCGGTGAAGCGCAGCCCGACGCGCTCATTGGGGACGACCTCCCGCAGGCCGCCGGTGTCGGCGACGATGCACGGGCAGCCCGACGCCATCGCCTCCAGCGCCACAAGACCGAACGGCTCGTAGATCGACGGCACGACCGTCAGGTCGGCGATCCGGTAGAGCGAATGCAGGACGTCGTCGCCGATCCACCCCATGAACGTGCCGTGGTCGGTGAGGCCGAGGCGGCGCGCCTGGTCCTTGAGCTCCCACTCGTGCGTGCCCGAGCCGGCGACCAGGAAGCGCACGCCGCCGACGCGGGCGATCACTCCGTCGGGCCCGGCCAGCGCCTCCAGCGCGTGCTGGAAGCCCTTCTCGTAGACGAGCCTCCCGACGAGCAGGACGAGCTTCTCCTCAGGCGCGGCGAACTGCGCCCGGAGGCTGGCGAGATCCTGGACGGGCTGCAGGTCGTCGGGGTCGATCCCGTTGGGCGCCACGACGATGCGCTCCTCGTCGATCCCGAAGACGTCGGCGACATGGCCGCGCATGTAGTGCGAGCAGACCAGCACCTGGTCGGCGACGTGGACCATCCAGCGCTCGGTGCGGTGGATGTCTGACTGCGGCGGCTTGTGGACCCAGCCCTGGTGGCGGCCGTGCTCGGTGGCATGGACGGTCGCCACGAACGGCGCGCCGGCGCGGTCGGCCAGCCGCTTGGCGGCGACGGCGACCAGCCAGTCGTGGCCGTGGACGATATCGAAGTCGTGCTCGGCCAGCAGCTCGCGCCCGCGCTCCAGCAGGTCATGGTTCATCCGCCCGACCCACTGCACGAACTCCGGCAGCGCGGACGGGTAATGCGGCTCGCGCACGCGGTGGACGTGCACGCCGTGGCGGAGCTCGTCGAGCGGGCCGTGCTCCCCGGCGCGCGTCAGGACGTGGACTTCGACGTCAACGTCTGCGACCAGCGCCTCGCTCAGCTTGCGGACAGCGCGGGCCAGCCCGCCTTCGACGATCGGCGGGTACTCCCACGAGACGACCAACACGCGGAACGGCACCGTGGCGGATGGTATTGGCCAGGCGGCCAGGACGCGACGCGAGGGCCACGCACCAGGGGCCAGACCCCAAAACGCAGATGAAACAACTGCGACGAATCTCAGCGAGAATCGGCGGCGGTCTGTAACTCGGCCAGGAACGCGGCGACCGCCGGGCGTTCCTCGGCGCCGGCGCGAACGACGGCGAGGACTTGCCGCGAGAGCGGCGGGTCCAACGGCCGCAGCTGGACCTCAGGCGGTGCCTGGTCGTGAGCGATCTGCGGGATCAGCGCAATGCCGACGCCGCGCGCGACCAGCGCGGCGATGACGGCGAAGTCGTTGCTGAAGCCGACGATGCGCGGCTCGTGGCCGCCGGCGTGGCAGGCGTGGACGACGACCTCATGGCAGCTCGTGTCCGGATGGCCGGCGACCCACGGGCGGCCGGCGAGGTCGGCAAAGCGCGGCGGCGCGTCGTGGTGGCCGGGCCCGGTCGCGAGATGCATCGGGTCGTCGAAGAGCTCGACGACGTGGAAGGCGGCGCCGAAGGTCCGCGGGACGTAGGGAAACCGCTGGGCGACGACGACGTCGACCTCGCCGAGGCGCAGGAGCGGCAAGCTGTCCTGGGGCTCCGCGTCGCGGACGTGGAGCTCGAGACGCGGATGGGCGGCCATCGCGGCGGTGACGCCCGGAAGCACGGAGCGGGCGAAGGACGAGAACGCGGCGACGCGCAGGGTGCCGGTGATCTCTTGGGCCCCGGCGTGCAGGTCGGCCTCGGCGCGCTCGAGCTGAGCCAGGAGCGTGTCGGCGTGCGCGACGAGCGTGCGCCCCGCATCGGTCAGCGCGAGCCGCCGGCCCTCGCGTTCCAGCAGGACGACGCCCGCCTCGCGCTCGAGCGCCGAGAGCTGCTGGGAGACGGCCGACGGCGTGAAGCTGAGCGCCTCGGCGGTCGCGGCGACGGTCCCGCGCTCAGCGAGCTCGCGCAGGACGCGAAGGCGTTTGACGTCGAGCGGCATGTGAAGCACAGCTTACGGATCCGTCAAGAAGCGAGCGCCGGAACTGAACAGTCTCAGCTAGGAGATCCGTTCGAGCAGCACGCGGCCGGTGGGGCCGAGGATGCCGGCGAGGGACGCGCCGTCGGGAAGGTCGTGATCCTCGGCGGTGAGCACGTCGCGCCAGCGGCCGGCGGCGGCGGCCGGCAACTCCCAGCCGGCGACGCCGGTGG
>JBEVLC010000100.1:0-3137 GCA_040509415.1 Baekduia sp.
CCGAGGCTACCGGGGTGATCGGGTCCGGTCTCAGAGGAGTGGCGCGTCGACACCGTCTCACAGCCGGGTGATCGGGGACGGTCCGGCCTTCCAGGCAGAATGGCATCGCGGCGTGCAGGAAGGTCACCCATGAGTGCGCGTAACTCCGGCACCGACGAACAGATGCTTCGACTGCGGCGAAGGTGGTTGATCGTCGCGGGTGTTGTCGTACTGGTCGGGCTCGTCGCGGCCGCTGTCATCATCTGGGCACTTGCCGTCGGTACGGCGCCGGAGCCCAGGCCCAGCCCCTCGTAACAAGCGCGCACCGAAGGTGGCAGACACCACGCGCGTCGCGAACGCCAAGCCCCTCGACCGGTGGGCACGGTGGGCCGACGACGTGCGCGGCTGCGTGGTGCCCGGTGGGCACTTCAACCCGGAAGAGGATCCGGAGGAGACCGGCGGCGCATTGGCGGACTCCTTCTCTGCGTAGCAACATGCCCGCGGGGTCGCCGGCGCGACACCCGGAGACCGAGGAGACATGGCGAGCGGCAAGGTGTGGTTCATCACGGGCACGTCGACCGGCATCGGTCGCGCGCTCGCCGAGGAGTTGCTCGCGGCCGGCCACTCGGTCGTCGCGACGGCACGCAACCCCGAATCGCTGGCCGACCTCGCCGGCGCGACGCCCGACCGCCTGGCCGCAGTCCGCCTCGACGTGACGAGCCCCGGGGAGGTCACCGCCGCGGTCGAAGCCGCGGTCGCGCGCTTCGGCCGGATCGACGTGGTCGTGAACAACGCGGGCTACGGGCTGATCGGCGCGTTGGAGGAGGTCGACGACGCCGACGTCCGCCTGTCGTTCGAGACCCAGGTGTTCGGCGTGCTGAACATCATCCGCGCCGCGCTGCCGCACCTGCGCGCCCAGGGCTCGGGGACGATCGTCAACGTGTCGTCCGGTGGCGGCCTCATCGGCTACCAGGCCGGCGGCATCTACTGCGCGTGCAAGTTCGCGCTCGAAGGCCTCACCGAGGCCCTCGCCGACGAGGTGCGGCCGTTCGGGATCAAGGTGCTCCTCATCGAGCCCGGTCTCACCCAGAGCAACTTCTTCGTCGGCTCACTCAAGCTCGCGGACGCGATGGACGCCTACGCCAATACCCCGGTCGGCGCGATCCGGTCGCGCATCGCCTCCCGCGACCCGTCCGACGGGCAGGAGCCCGCCGTGGTGGCGCGGGCGATCCTCGCGGCCGAGGCCCGTGACGACCTCCCGCTGCGGTTGATGGTCGGTGCCGGCCCCGACGCGGACGCGGAGTCGAAGATCGAGAGCCTGACCGCACAGGTCGCCGCGTCGCGACAGTTCGCGTTCTAGGGGAGAGAGGGAGCGATCGTGCGCTACGCCATCCTCGGCCCGTCGGGCCTCAAGGTCTCCCGCATCGCGGTGGGTGCCTCGCCGTTCGGCACCGGTGAAGGCCGCCGGCCGTATGCCATCGGGCCCGACGAGGCGCTGCCGATCGTGCAGCGCGCCCTCGATGTCGGGATCAACTTCTTCGACACCGCGGAGTCGTACTCCTACGGCACCAGCGAGGAGGTCCTCGGCCAGTGCCTCGCCAAGTGCGGGGTGCGCCGCGAAGACGTGGTGATTGCGAGCAAGGTGGGCAACTACCCGCCACCGGACGAGGGCAGCTACGTCCTCTCCATGTCGCGCAAGCACATCATGCACGCCATCGACGACTCGTTGCGGCGCCTCAACACGGACTACATCGACCTGTACCAGATCCACCGCCTGTACCCCGGCCCGCCGTACGAGGAGACCCTTGAGGCGTTGCACGACTGCGTGCACGCCGGCAAGGTGCGCTACCTCGGTGCGTGCACGATGTACGCGTGGCAGCTCGAGCACCTGATCTCGCTGCAGGAGCGCAACGGCTGGTCGAAGTTCATCTCGTTGCAGAACTACTACAACCTCACCTACCGCGAGGAGGAGCGGGAGATGCTCCCCCTCTGCGAGGCGCGCGGCCTCGGCGTGCTGCCGTGGGGCGCGCTCTCCGGCGGGTTCCTCGGCGGCAACGCGTCGCGCGACGGGACGAAGCACACGGCCCGCGCTGCGACCGACGTGTTCAAGACGACGTACCCGCCGAGCGAGCAGGACTTCGACATCCAGGACCGCGTGCGCGACGTCGCACAGCAGACCGGGCGCTCGATGGCGCAGGTTGCGTTGGCGTGGCTGCTGTCGAAGCCCGCGATCACGATGAGCCTCGTGGGCATCACCAAGCTGCCGCAGCTCGACGACATCGTGGCAAGCCTCACGCTCGAGCTGGAGCCCGAGATGGTCGCGCACCTCGAGGTGCCTTACCAGCCGCTGATGCCCCGGATCATGTGACCCTTCGTGCGGCGCGGCGCCGGCGGGCCGTCAGCCGGTATGCAGGCTCGCGGCGATCTGGGTGCTCAACGTCACGAACAGCCGCGTCACCCGCAGGGCGGCGATGCGCCACTTGCCTTCCTCGTCCAGGATGTAGCGCTCGTGGTAGTGGCCGTAGCCGTGCATCTCGCGGATGTTGGCGCCGTCAGCCTGGCGGACGATGTCCTCCATGGCCCAGATGCCGGTGGCGTCGCTCGGCGACTGGAACTCGATTTCCCCCATGTGCCCGTGGTGGACCGTGAGCAGCCCCTGCACCGACCGCTCGTAGTCGGCGATGATGTCGTCGCGCGAGCGAGGGACATCGCGCGGTCCGTTGTCCTCCAACGCGGCCCAGCCGGCGTCGATCAACCGCTGGCGCTCCTCGCGCATGTCGATCACGGCCTCGGGCGCGAACACCTCGCGCATCGCCTTCCAGTCCTTGGTGTCCATCAGGCGGAAGTACCGGGCCTTCAACTCCGCGATCGCCTGCCTGGCCGCGGCCTGGTCTGCCGGCGCGCTCTGCTCCGTCGCGGTCATCGCTCCTCCTCTGGTCGTGTCGGGACGCCAAGCATCCCCCACCGCCGCTCAACGCGCCACAACACGACGAGCACACGCCCGGGCTCTGCGACGGGCTGAAGGGTCCCCCCGACGCGATCGGCGCGACGTGGCCGCTGGCGTAAGAGACGCGCCGTGAGCGCCGAAGCGCGCGCAGGTCGGCAAGCCCTCACCCGGCGATATGGGTCAGGGCAGATGCGGTGATGTACGCGTGGCG
>JBEVLC010000101.1:0-8428 GCA_040509415.1 Baekduia sp.
GGCCGCCGCCGGGGATGAGAAGGCGGCGGCCGCCGCCACGAAGATTAGGGCCTGTGCCGCCACGCGGCGCGTCCAGATGTGTCCATGACCGCGCCTGGCGGCCGTGCCGTCGATAGTCCCCCGCACGTCACGCGTTCTGTCGCATGTCATGCAACAACTGCGAGGTGCATCGGCAAGTGCGCTGGTCTTGCCCCTCCAAGCTGTGCAGTTGTTGACGCCTCCGGCCGCCGGAGTCGCGCCTATCCTGGAGCGGTGCCGTCCGAAGCTCCCGCAGACCAGCGCGTCGCCGATCTCCTCGAGGGTCTCAACGCTCCTCAACGTGAGGCCGTCATGGCCGGTGACGGTCCGCTACTCATCCTCGCGGGCGCCGGCTCGGGCAAGACGCGGGTGCTGACGCACCGCATCGCCTACCTCGTTCACACGGGGCGCGCGCGGGCGGGGGAGATCCTCGCAATCACGTTCACCAACAAGGCCGCGACCGAGATGCGCGAGCGCGTCGGGCTCCTGCTCGGCCACTCCACGCGCGCGATGTGGGTCATGACGTTCCACTCAGCCTGCGCCCGCATGCTGCGCTCCGAGGCACCGCGCCTGGGCTACACACGCACCTTCACGATCTACGACCAGTCCGACTCGCGGCGCCTGGTCAAGCGCTGTCTGGACCAGGTCGACGCCGACCCCAAGCGCTTCACGCCCAACGCCGTCCAGCACCAGATCTCCGACGCCAAGAACAAGCTGCGCAGCGCCGAGGACTACGCGCAGATGGTCGACGGCTGGTTCGAGAAGACCGTCGCCGACGCCTACAAGCTTTACGAGACCGAGCTCGTCCGGATGAACGCCATGGACTTCGACGACCTGCTCTTCCGCATGGTCAACGTCCTCGAACTCTTCCCCGAGGTCCAAGCCCGCTACGGCGCATCCTTCCGCCACGTCCTCGTCGACGAGTACCAGGACACCAACCACGCGCAGTACAAGCTCCTGCAGCTGATCGCTGGCGATAGTCGAAATATTGGAGTAGTGGGGGACGACGCGCAGTCGGTCTACAGCTTCCGCGGAGCCGACATCCGCAACATCCTGGACTTCCAGGATGACTTCCCGGACGCGCACGTCATCAAGTTGGAGCAGAACTACCGCTCGACGCAGACGATCCTGGATGCGTCGAACGCGGTGATCGCCCAGAACCGGGCGCAGATGCACAAGACGCTATGGACCGACCAGGGTGCAGGGGATCCGGTGATGGTCCGCGAGCTCGATGACGAGTATGCAGAGGGTCGCTATGTGCTCGGTGAGATCGAGCGGCTGCGCGACGAGGGCGTGTCGCTGGCCGAGATCGCGTGCTTGTACAGGACCAACGCCCAGTCACGGGTCCTGCAGGACGCGCTCGTGCGCGCCGACGTGCCGTTCCAGATCATCGGTGGGACGAAGTTCTATGAGCGCGCCGAGGTCAAGGACGCGCTCTCCTACCTGACGCTGCTGGCCAACCCGGCGGATGCGATCTCGTTCACGCGCGTGGCCAATTCGCCCAAGCGCGGGATCGGCCAGACGTCGCTCTCGCGAGTCCTGGCGCATGCCGAGAACATGGGCATCACGACCTGGGACGCCGCGCTGGATCCCGCCGGCGTGCCCGGGCTCGGGACGGCGGCGATCCGGTCCTTCGAGCGCTTCATGGCGACGATGGAGGGGCTGCGCGAGCGCGTCGCCGACAACATCCCGATGGGCGACCTGCTGGAGGCCGTCCTGCATGAGACGGGCTACCTCGACGCGCTGGCCGCCGAGCGGACGATCGAGGCTCAGGGCCGGATCGAGAACCTCGAGCAGCTCGTGGAGGTCGCGCGCGAGTTCGACGGCACGCACGCCGCCGAGCAGGATCGGCTCGACGTCTTCCTGCAGGAGACCGCGCTGCGCTCCGACACCGACACGCGCGTCGACGACGGCGGGATGGTCACGCTCATGACCTTGCACAACGCCAAGGGCCTGGAGTACCCCATCATCTTCATGATCGGGATGGAGGAGGGCGTCTTTCCGCACTCGCGCTCGCTCGACGAGGGGACGCTGGAGGAGGAGCGGCGCCTCTGTTACGTCGGCATGACGCGGGCGATGCGGTCGCTGACGCTCACCCACGCACGCCAGCGCAACGTCTTCGGCTCGCGCGCCTACGGGCTGCCGAGCCGCTTCCTGGCCGAGATCCCGCCGGATCTCGTGGACCGTGAGTCGGCCCAAGGCTCGTGGGCCTCGGGGGCCGGCGCCGACCGCAGCGGTGGCATCCGCCCCCGCGCTTCGGCATCCTGGGCCTCGATGCGCTCCGAGGCACCGGCTGCGGCCAAGGGCGACTTCCGCGTCGGCGACGACGTCCTGCACGCGGCGTTCGGCGAAGGCGTCGTCACCGCCACCGAGCCCGGCGGCGTTGTGATCATCCGCTTCGCCCGCGACGGCAGCGAGCGCAAGCTGATGGCGGAGTACGCGCCGCTCGAGAAGCGATGACCCCGTTGCGCGGGCGTTGGTCTGGTCGAGCGGTGCGGCCGCTGGAGAAGCGCTAGCTTGCCGGACGTGAGCGCGGAGATCATCGACGGCAAGGCGATCGCGGCGAAGGTCCGGGAGGAGGTGGCCCGGGACGTCGCGGCGTTCACCGCCCGCACCGGCCGCCGTCCGGGCCTGGCGACGATCCTCGTCGGCGAGGATCCGGCCAGCGCGATCTACGTCGCCAGCAAGCACAAGGCCGCGGAGGAGGCCGGGATCGCCTCCTTCAACCACGAGCTGCCCGGCGATGCGAGCACCGAGCAGGTCGAGGCGCTGATCGAGCAGCTCAACGACGACGACGACGTCAGCGGCATCCTCTGCCAGCTGCCGGTGCCCGACCAGCTCGACGGCGTCCACCTCACGGGCCTGATCGACGCGCGCAAGGACGTCGACGGGCTGACGCCGCTGAGCGCCGGCTACCTGGCGCTGGGGCGCGAGGGCCTGCGGCCGTGCACGCCCGCCGGCTGCATGCGCCTGCTGGCCGAGGCCGGCGTCGAGCTCAGCGGCAAGCACGCGGTGGTCATCGGCCGCTCCAACCTGTTCGGCAAGCCGATGGCGCAGCTGCTGCTGGCTGCCAACGCGACGGTGACGATCGCCCACTCGCGCACGACCGACCTGCCCGCGGTCGCCCGCGCCGCCGACGTGCTGGTCGCCGCCGTGGGGCGCGACCGGATGGTCAAGGCCGACTGGATCAAGCCGGGCGCGACGGTCATCGACGTCGGGGTCAACCGGACGGACGACGGTCTCCATGGCGACGTCGACTTCGCCGAAGCGGTGGACGTCGCGGGCGTCATCACGCCGGTTCCGGGTGGCGTCGGGCCGATGACGGTCGCGATGTTGTTGCGCAACACCTTGACGGCGGCCGAGCTCGTCGCGCGCGAGGGGGCGCCGGCGTGAGCCGCCTGCGGACCGGCGAGCGGGTCGCGGCGCTCGGCGCGGCGGGCCTGTTCGTCTCGCTTTTCTTCAACTGGTTCTCGGTCGATGGCCATGCGGCCGGATGGCTGGCGTACGCGCCAGCGCCAGGCGGCGTGCATCTCAGCGGCTGGGGCAGCCTCGGCTGGTTCATGGACCTGCTGCTCTGCCTCGCGATCTTCGGCGGCGCGAGCTTGTCCTCCATGACGGTCAAGCGCACCTCGCCGGCGTGGCCGATCGGCGCTGGCGTCCTGACCTGGACGCTGGGCAGCGTGATCTTCGTGGTGTTGGCGATCCGCATCGCCACGCAGCCGGGCCTCGGCCTCGGGCTGTCCAACACGCCCGTCCTGGTCGAGGTACCCGCCTACGCCGGGCTGCTGTTCACGGCCCTGATCCCGCTCGGCGCGTTCCTGAGCCTCAAGGACGAGCGCACTGACTCGCCCGAGGCCCGCGCCTACACGCCACCGCCCGCGCGGCCGGCGCCCGGAACCTGATCGCGACCGCACCGCCGCGGCCACGTCCCTCTCCTAAACTCGCGGACCGTGATTGACCGCGAGCAGGTACTCCACGTCGCCAAGCTGGCGCGCCTCGAGCTGTCTGACGAGGAGGTGGGGCGGATGGCCAGCGAGCTGTCCTCCGTCCTGGGCCACATCGAGACGATCAGCAAGCTGGCGCTCGACGATGTGGCGCCGACGAGCCATGTGGTCGAGGTCGCCAACGCGCTGCGGGCCGACGTCGAGACGCCGTGCCTGCCGCGCGACGTCGCGCTCTCGCAGGCGCCGGCCGTCCAGGACGACGGCTTCCTCGTCCCGAGCCCACAGGCATGACCGACGTCACGACGCTCACCGCCAAGCAGGCTGCTGACGCCGTCGCGGCCGGCGACCTCGACGCGACCGAGCTCTTTGAGGCCTACCGCGCCAAGGCCGCGGCCGACGAGCTCAATGCCTTCACCTGGGTGGCCGACAACGCGCCGGAGAGCAACGGTGCCACCCAGCTCCCGCTCGCCGGCGTCCCGCTTGCCGTCAAGGACTTGTTCTGCACCGAGGGCGTCCCGAGCCAGTCGGGCTCGCGGATCCTCGAGGGCTACCTGCCGCCTTACAGCGCCTCGGTGGTGCAGCGCCTCACCGCCGCCGGCGCGCCGCTGCTGGCCAAGACCAACCAGGACGAGTTCGCGATGGGCTCCTCCAACGAGAACTCGGGCTACGGCCCGGTACTCAACCCGTGGGATCGCACGCGTGTCCCGGGCGGTTCGAGCGGCGGCAGCGCTGCCGCCGTGGCCTCCGGCGCGGCGCCGTGGGCGCTGGGCACCGACACCGGCGGCTCGATCCGTCAGCCCGCCGCGCTGACGGGCATCGTCGGCCTCAAGCCCACCTACGGCAGCGTCTCGCGCTACGGGATGATCGCCTTCGCCTCGTCGCTGGACCAGGCCGGCCCGCTGACGCGCGACGTCACCGATGCGGCGCTGCTCTACGGGCAGATGACGGGCCGCGACCCGATGGACTCGACCTCGCTCCAGCATCCCGAGGCGATCGTCCTGCCGACCGCTGAGCGGCTCGACGGCCTGCGCCTCGGCGTCCCGGAGGCGATCACCGGCGAGGGCATCGAGCCCGGCGTCTTCGCGCGCTTCGAGGAGACGCTGAAGCTTGCCCAGGAGCTCGGCGCGACCGTACAGCGCGTCGGGCTGCCGCACGCCGAGTACGGCCTCAGCGCCTACTACGTGATCGCGCCGGCCGAGGCCTCCTCGAACCTCGCGCGCTTCGACGGCGTTCGCTACGGCTTGCGTGCCGAGGCCTCCGACCTGCTGTCGATGTACACCAAGACGCGCCACGACGGCTTCGGCGACGAGGTCAAGCGCCGGATCATGTTGGGGACCTACGCGCTCTCCTCCGGCTATTACGACGCCTACTACGGCAAGGCGCAGCGGGTCCGCACCAAGATCGCCGAGGACTACAGGAACGCCTTCGAGACGGTGGACTTGATCGTCACGCCGACGGCGCCGACCGTCGCCTTCGCGCTCGGCGCCAAGACCGCCGACCCGCTGGAGATGTACCTCAACGATCTCTTCACGGTGCCGATCTCGCTGGCCGGCATCCCGGCCATCTCGATCCCGGCTGGGTTGAGCGACAACTTGCCGGTCGGCTTTCAGATGGCCGGCCCGGCGTTCAGCGAGAACCGCATCCTCGGGGCGGCCTACGCGCTGGAGCGGGCTATCGGCTTCGACGCGACGGCAGGGAGGGTCTAGACCATGAGCGCGATCGAGTACGAGACCGTCATCGGGCTGGAGATCCACGTCCAGCTGCAGACGAAGACCAAGATGTTCTGTGGCTGCCCGCTGAGCTTCGGCGACCCGCCCAACACGCACACCTGCCCGGTCTGCCTCGCACTGCCCGGCAGCTTGCCGGTCACGAACGCCGAGGCGATCCACTTCGGCTTGATGATGGGGATGGCGCTGGGCAGCGAGCTCGCGCCGCGGTCGATCTTCCACCGCAAGAACTACTTCTATCCCGACTCGCCCAAGGCCTACCAGATCAGCCAGTACGACGAGCCCCTGTGCCTCGGCGGCCGGCTCGGTGATGTCCGCATCCACCGCGTGCACCTGGAGGAGGACGCGGCCAAGCTCGTGCACGCCGGCGGTTCCGGCCGCCTGCACGGCTCCGACGCCTCGGTCGTGGACTTCAACCGCGGTGGCACGCCGCTGGCCGAGATCGTCACCGAGCCCGACCTGCGCGACGCGACGGCCGCCGCCGAGTGGCTGCGTATGTTGCGCTCCACGCTGCGGGTGCTCGGCGTCAGCGACGTCAACATGGAGGAGGGCTCGCTGCGCTGCGACGCCAACATCTCCATCCGCCCAGTCGGCACGACCGAGCTAGGGACCAAGACCGAGCTCAAGAACATGAACTCGTTCCGGTACATCGAGCGCGGCATCCGCGCCGAGGCTGCGCGCCAAGAGGCGATCGTGCGCGCCGGCGGGCGGGTCGAGCAGGAGACGCTGCACTTCGACCCGCGGACCGAGGCGATCACGTCGCTGCGCTCCAAGGAGGACGCGCACGACTACCGCTACTTTCCCGAGCCCGACCTGACGCCGGTCGCGATCTCGGCGGAGATGCTCGACCGCGCCAAGGCCGCGCTGCCCGAGCTGCCGCTGGCCCGCGCCGAGCGCTTCGAGCGCGACCTCGGCCTCCACGCCGAATCCGCACGCCTGCTCGCGTTCCGGCCCGAGTTGGGGGACTACTTCGAGGCAGCGATCGACGGCGACGGCGCCAACGCGCAGCCGGTCGCCAACTGGCTCGGCAACGAGCTGCTGTCGCGCCTCGAAGCCGACGCCGATCCCGCGCAGTCCAACGTCGCCCCGGTCGCGCTGGCGAAGTTGGTGGCCATGGTCTCGGCCAAGCAGGTCACCCAGGGCGGCGCGCGTCAGGTGCTCGACAAGCTCATCGCCGAGGGCGGCGATCCGGAGCGGATCGTGGAGGCCGAGGGCCTCGGTGCGGTTGGCGGCAGCGACGAGCTCGCGCCGATCGTCGAGGCCGCGCTGGCCGCCAACCCCGACGTCGCCGAGAAGCTGCGCGGCGGCGACATGAAGCCGATAGGCGTCATCGTCGGCCACGTCATGCGCGAGACCAAGGGCCGCGCCGACGGTGGCGAGATCACCCGGCTGGTGCGCTCGCAGCTCGGCCTGTAGGCCAATCGGCAGACCTCCTGGCGCACGGGCCGTCCGGGCTCGGTTTAGCATCGCGTGGCAAGCGAACACTGGAGCTGGGCATGTCACGTCTCGTCCGCATGGATCGCACCGGCCACACCACGCTGGCGGAGTGGAGCGCGGGAGATCCCGCGGCCCACGAGGCCGCCGTCGTCGCCTTCCGCGAGGAGCTCGACCGCGGCTACTTCGCGATGGTCTCCACCGGCGAGGGCCACGCCGAGCAGGTCAAGGAGCTGCCGATCGACGCAGACCTCGTGATCCTGCGGCTGCCGATCAGCGGCGGGTGATGGAGGGCTCCGCGGCGCACGTCGCGCCGCTGCCTGAGACGGCGGCCGTCCATTGGCGCCCGCCGATGGACGCTGCGCGCCTGCACAAGCGCGCAACGCTCTGGACCCTCACGACCGCCGCGCACGTCATCCCGTTTGTCGCCGCCGGCATCGTCCTGTTCCTCGTCCAGCCGCTGGCGGTCGCCGTCAGCCTCGCCAGCTTCGGGCACGCCTGGATCATCCCCATGCTCTACGCGGCGCGCGGCGCCAACGTCATGCGCCCCAGCGGGGCCAGACCCCAAAACGGAAGTGCAACGCCCCGCAACGGGGCCAGACCCCAAAACGGAAGTGCGACGGGGTGTGCCGATCCTGTTGCGGAGCGCACGGCTGTTGGCCTGCTCGGCGACCTCGTCGGCCATGACGCGCGGGCGCTGCACGCGCGCACGGGCCTCGTGGTCGAGCGCGGCGCGCTCGGCGTCTGGGTCGTCGGAGAAGCGGGTGCGGTCCTGCTCACGGGACGACGTCGGCGACGCGCGACCTGCTTCTGCGTCCGCGTTGCCGACCCCGACCTGCCCAGCGCCGACCGCATCGCCCACTTGCTGCTGGCTCTGCGCGCCGACGAGGTCGGCTTTGCCACCGTCGCCAACATGGCCTTCTCGGGCGCGCGCTGGCGGGTCCGGCGCCGGCTCCCAGCGGCGATGCGGCCGGCCTTGGAGGCCGCGGCGCGACTCGACCGCGTGTAGGACCGACCGTCGAGAACTTCGGACCGTCCGGCGATGGGCAGCGGCCCCACGATCGCGCAAGATGATGTCCATGACCACCGCTTCCGCCAACCCGCTGTCGAGGATCATCCTCGTCGGCGAGCGGTCGCGGCTGGGGTCGGGCCAGGACGCGCCGGCCATCCGCCGCTATCGCCTCGCCCGCCTGCACGTCAACGATCGCTCGTCGGGGGCCAATCGTTACGCGCATCTTCGCCGCAGTTACGACTGACGGATCCAAGCGCATGGCGGCCGCGAGCCCTGAGGGGGCGCTCGCGGCC
>JBEVLC010000102.1:0-11880 GCA_040509415.1 Baekduia sp.
ACGTTGAGCTTCAACGTCCAGGTGCCATCCATCCCTGATCGCCTTAGCGATCCGACCGTGCCGCCCCGCTGACCGCGTCCCGGACCGCGTCGGAGACCTCACCGGTCTGCACCGCCCACAGCGCGGCGTACAGCCCGCCCGTCGCGACCAGCTCGTCGTGCGTCCCGCTCTCGGCCACACGGCCGCCCTGCAGGACGTGGATCGCGTCGGCGTGACGGATGGTCGACAGGCGGTGGGCGATGACGATCGTCGTCCGCTGGTGGCTGACGCGCAGCAGCGAGCGCTGGATCGCCGCCTCGGTCTCGTTGTCGACCGCCGAGGTCGCCTCGTCGAGCACGAGGATCGACGGGTCGCGCACGAGCGCGCGGGCGATCGTCAGCCGCTGGCGCTGACCGCCCGACAGGCGTACGCCGCGCTCGCCGACCTGCGTGTCATAGCCCTTCGGCAACGCCATCACGAACTCGTGCGCCTCGGCCAGCTCGGCCGCACGGCGCAGTTCGGCGTCATCAGCATCCGGCGCGCCGTAGCGGAGGTTCTCGGCGACCGTCCCGTCGAAGAGGAAGGTGTCCTGCCCGACATAGCCGATCGCGCCGCGCAAAGACGCGAACGACAGGTCGGCGACCTCCACGCCATCGACCGTGACCGATCCCGACCGCGCGTCGTACAACCGCAACAACAACTTGACGAGCGTCGACTTGCCCGCGCCCGTCGCGCCGACGATCGCGTGCGTCTCCCCCGCCCCAACCGCCAGCGTCAGCCCATCGAGCACCGGCCGCCCGTCGCCGTAGGCAAACGACACGCCATCGAAGCTCACCGCCCGCGACGGCGTCCCGGCGCCGGCCGCCAGCGCCGGCAGCTCCGCCGTCCCTGGCACGACGCCGATCGGCACGTCGATGAGGTCGAGGATCCGCCGGATCGAGGCGACGCCGCGCTGGTAGAGGTCCAGCGTCTCGCCCAGCTCGGTCAGCGGCCACAGCAGCCGCTGGGTCATGAAGACCAACACGGAGTACAACCCGATCTCCAGCGTGCCGTTGAGCGCCATGTGGCCGCCGAGGACCAAGGTCACCAAGAACCCGACGAGGATCGCCATCCGAATCAGCGGGACGAAGCCCGCGCTCAGCGTGATCGCCTCGCGGTTGGCCTGCGCGTAGTCCACCGACGCCTCGGCGACCCGCGCCGCCTCGCGATCCTCGGCGCCGAACGCCTTGATCGTCGCGATGCCGCCGAGGTTGCCGCCGATCAGCCCACCGAGCCGCCCGGCCCGCTCGCGCACGGCCTCATAGCGCGGCCCCAGCCGGCGCTGGTAGAGCAGCGAGCCGCCGATGATCACCGGGATCGGCAGGAACGCGAGCAGCGCCAGCAGCGGCGAGATCACGACGAAGACCGCGCCGACGGCGACCACGTTGACCGCGGTCAGGACGATCTTCTGCGCGCCGATGTCCAGGAAGCGCTCGAGCTGGTTGACGTCGTCGTTGAGGATCGTCAGCAACCGGCCCGAGGCGCGGTGCTCGAACCAGGCCAGCTCGAGGTCCTGCACATGGCGGTAGGCCTCCAGCCGCAGATCATGTTGGAGGTCTTGGGAGAGCGTGCGCCAGATTCGCTGCGACAGGTACTCGGTCAGCGACTCCAGGATCCAGACGACGGCGGTCGCCGCGCCGAGGACGAGCAGTTGCTGTTCACGGTCCTCAATGCCCAGCAGCTGGGCGACCATGCTGTCGGAGTCGCGCACGACGATGTCGATCGCGACGCCGATCAGCAGCTCCGGTGCGATGTCGAAGAGCTTGTTGAGCGCCGTCAGGATCGTGCCGCGCACGATCCGGCCGCGGTAGCGCGGCGCGCGGCGCCAGAGGCGCAGCAGCGGGTGCGCCTGCGCGTCGGTGACGTCAACGTCCATGTCACCCATAATGGCGACTGGTCGCTAGTCGAGAACCGCGAAGCGGATCCCCGACGCCTGCAGCCGCGCGCGCAGCGCCGGGCCCATCGCCTGCGCGGTGGTCACCTGGCCGGCCGTGACGGGCAGGTCGTCAAGCGCGAGGCAGAGCGTCGCATCGGCGAGCATGCGCGAGGTCTCGCGG
The DNA here is from genome assembly GCA_040509415.1 of Baekduia sp. Classification (GTDB taxonomy): domain Bacteria; phylum Actinomycetota; class Thermoleophilia; order Solirubrobacterales; family Solirubrobacteraceae; genus Baekduia. The sequence goes on from JBEVLC010000102.1 coordinate 2,076, forward strand.
TAGCCGGGATCGCCGCCGGTGACTTCGCAGACGGTCCGCTGACCGCCGCCTTCGCCGACGATGCGCAGCGAGAACCACGCGGCGTCCATCTGGCGCTCGGACGGACCCTCGCCCTGCGGGACGCGGGAGAGCAGCGCACGGCGCAGTGGCCCGATCTGCGCGGCGGCGACGAGGCCGAGGATGGCGCCCACACCGCCGACCGCGATCGGCAGCCGCTTGACGGCGGCGTAGTGGCCGTAGGTGAAGTCCGGGCCGTAGCGCGGCAGGGCCCGCGCCGAGCGGCCGATGATCTGCGGGTCGATCGTCGGCAGCGGGACGGCCCAGGCATCAAGGGCGCGGTGCGGCTTGCCGGGCTCTTCCACATGCACTTGCCGGCCGTCGGTGACGGACGGCTCGGCGCGCCGGCGCGCCCGCGCGGCCGACACGTTCTGGCGCACGCGCGAGAAGCCGGTCATCGCCGAGGCGAACGTCCCGCCGCTGAAGCGCCCGCCGGCGCGCAGATAACCGCGCACCTTCAGCGACACGCCCTCCGGCAGCTGCTCGACGGCGAACTGCACGCCGAGGTCGTGCGGGATCGAGTCAAAGCCGCACGCGTGGACCAGCCGCGCGCCCGAGGCGACGGCGGTTGCGTGGTGGGCGACGTAGCTGCGGTCGACGAACTCGGGCTCACCGGTCAGGTCGAGGTAGTCGGTGCCGGCCGCGGCGCAGGCGGCGACGACGGGATCGCCGTGGAGGACGTAGGGGCCGACGGTGGTGGTCAGCACGCGGGTGGCGGCAGCCAAGGCGGCGAGCGAGGCAGTGTCGCCGGTATCGGCGATCACGAGCTCGGGCACGGGCGCGTTCGGATGGGCCGCGGTGACACGGTCGCGCACCGCCGCCAGCTTGTCGCGGTTGCGACCGGCCAGCGCCCAGCGCAGGCCTGCGGGCGCCCGGCCGGCGAGCTCGACGGCGGTCAGCGCGCCGGTGAAGCCGGTCGCGCCGAGCAGGGCGACGTCGTAGGGGCGATCCGAAGGTGCGGCCATGGCCCACCGCACCCTTTCACACGAACGAGGCCGAGTTCGCACGCGCCCAAATGCCCGCAAGGGGCCATGCAGCAATTACCTACGCGAGGGTGCAACGTCGAGAAAGGTGGTTACGATGCTCCAACGTCAATCCGATCCGAACCAAGGGACTTCGATCGTGCGCTTCCGCCTCGCTTTGGCTGTGATGGTCGTCGGCATGCTTTTTGCTGCCGGCATCGCCTCCGCCCAGAGCACGACCACCGAGCCGCTTTCCGGCTACACCAACACGTCCACGACCGAGACGCAGAAGGCCGCTCCGACCAAGACGACCGCTCCGGCCACCGAGGGCCAGGAGGAGAACTCCGTCGCTCCGTCGGTCGCCGCCCAGTCGGCTCCTGACAACCTCGCGTTCACCGGCGGCGAGCCGCTGCTGCTGATCGCCCTCGGCCTCGCCCTGGCCGGCGGCACCGCCACGCTGCTCGTGCGCGACCGTCGCCGGAGCTCGCAGAACCAGTGACCCCTGGGCCTCCCGCTGCGGGGGCCGGCGACGACGATCGCGTCACGCCCATCGGGGCGCGGCGCACGTCGGTCGCCGACCTGCAGCGGGAGGTCGAGCGTCTCACCCAGGCGCTCGCGCTGGCCGAAGCACGCAGCCAGCCACCGCCTCGGAGCCGCGTACGCACGGTCCGGCGGCTGCTCCTGCTCGCCGGCCTCGTCCTCGGCATGGCGCTGCTGGTCGACGGCATCCTGACCATCGTCTGGCAGGAGCCGATCACCGCGCTGCAGCAGTCCCGCGACCAGGGCGCGCTGCGCACCGACCTGAAGGAGTTGCAGCAGACGCTGGCCGCGGCGCCGCAGGTCGCTCGCGAGAGCTCCGCGGCACGGATCCGCCGCCAGGCGCTGACGCTGCTACAGGCCAAGCGGCCCGACGGCTCGGCACTGGGCTCGGTCGCCATCCCGCGGATCGGGCTGAAGACCGTCTTCGTGGAGTCCACCGATCACCAGGCCCTCAAGAAGGGGCCCGGCCACTACCGCGGCACGGTCCTGCCCGGGCTCTATGGGACCGTCGGCCTCGCCGGCCACCGCACGACCTACGGCGCGCCCTTCCGCCGCGTCGACGAGCTCTCGGCCGGCTCGCGCATCATCCTGCGGATGCCCTACGGCCGGTTCACCTACAAGGTGACCGGGACGCGGATCACCACGCCGGCCGACGCCTCGTCGCTCGTCTCGCGCGCCGGCACCCGCCGCCTCGTGCTGACCGCCTGCCACCCGCTGTACAGCGCCGCCAAGCGGATTGTCGTCAGCGCGCGGCTGGTTTCTGCGACCCCGGCGTAGCGCCGCCAAGGCGTCGCTCGCAGACATCGACCGCGTCGGTCGACGCGTCGACCAGCACGAAGCGCCGACCCAGCTCCTGGGCGGCGACGCCGAGCGTCCCGGAGCCGGCGAAGAAGTCCAAACACCAGCCTCCTGGCTTCGACGACGCCGCGACCGTCCGCCGCACCACGCCGAGCGGCTTCTGGGTCGGGTAGCCGGTCCGCTCGTTGCCGCTGGTGGGAACGATCGTGTGCCACCACACGTCGGTCGGCCGCTTGCCGCGCGCCCGCTGCTCGGGCGTGACGAGACCAGGCGACATGTAGGGCTCGCGATCGACCTCGGCGTCGTCGAACCAGTAGCGCTGCGGATCCTTGACGTAGACCAGGATCACGTCGTGCTTGGAGGGCCAGCGCGAGCGCGCCTTCGCGCCGTAGTCATAGGCCCAGATCAGCTCGTTGAGGAAGCAGGCGCGGCCGAAGATCTCGTCGAGCAGCACCTTGACGTAGTGGCTCTCGCGCGGGTCGAGGTGGACGTAGAGCGTCCCGTGGTCGGCGAGCAGGCGCCGGGCCTCGACCAGCCGCGGGGCCAGGTAGCCGGGTAGGTCGGCGAAGGAGTCGGCATAGGCCATGCTCGGCCCGAGCACCTGCTCGGTGCGGTAGCGACGGCCCGCGAACCCGGTGCGCTGGCCCTCAGGATCGGCGACCGCGCGCAGACTGGACCGCGACTGCGCGCGTCCGGTGTTGAACGGCGGATCGATGTAGATCATGTCGAACGCGCCGTCGGGCAGCAGCGGCAGGACCGCGAGGTTCTCGCCCTGGATGAGCAGGTCGTCGGTGAGCGAGAGCGGCGCGGTGGGGATGTCGCGCAGGACGCGCACGGCCCGCGAATGTGCCACGGTGCCCGGACGATGCGCCGACGACGGCTCGCACTTCCGGCCGCCACCTCTGCACGGTGACGCTGAGCCCCAGACAGGCGCGGCTCGCGTTGCTGGGCCTGGTCGTCGTCGTGGCCGGGGCCATCATCGTCGTGCTGGGTCGCAGCGGCGAGCCGTCGGGCCCGCGCACGCTGGCCCCAGGCCGCGGCACGACCGACACCACCCGCGACCCCTTCGCCTACGACGCCGCCCGCCGCGCCGACTTCGAGGCCCGCGCCGCCGCGGGCCTCAGCCACGTGCTCTATGCCAAGAGCCCGGGCGGCGTGCTGGCGACCGCCCAGCGCGTGCAACGGCTGCGGCCGGCGATCGAGGACGTCGCGGCCCGCGCCCATCAGGACCCGGACACGCTGGAGGGGATCGTCTTCCTGGAGAGCGGCGGCCGGCCTGACGTCGCGGCCTCCGACGATCTGCGCTCGGCGGTCGGCCTGACGCAGATCCTCGCCCAGACCGCGACCGACTTGTTGGGGTTGAAGGTCGACGTCGCCGCGTCGGAGCGGATCACGCGCCGGATCGGACGGTCGACGTCGCCGGCGCGGATCGCCCGGTTGAAGGCCCAGCGGCGCCGCGTCGACGAGCGCTTCGATCCACGCAAGTCGCTGGAGGCCACGACGCGCTACCTGGAGTTCGCCAAAGGCCACCTCGGCCGCGACGACCTGGCGGTCGAGAGCTATCACATGGGCGTGGGCAACCTGCAGCGCGCGCTCAAGGCCTATGGGTCGAGCGACATCCCCTACGCCCAGCTGTTCTTCGACTCCACGCCGGTCCGCCACGCGGCCGCCTGGCGTGTGCTGGCGTCGCTCGGCGATGACTCGTCCACGTACCTGTGGCGCATCGGCGCGGCCAAGGCCATCATGTCGCTGTATCGCGAGGACCCGAAGAAGCTCGCCGCGCAGAACGCGTTGCAGGCGAGCCCGGCGGGCGAGCGGGTCTTACGGCCGGCGGCGTCGACACCGGTGTTCGCCGACGACGGCGCGCTGAAGACCGACGAGCTGGCGGTCGTGACCGGAGCGGCACTCCGGCCCTCACGCGCCTTGGCCGCCGCACCGCCCTCCGGCCGCGCGCTGCGACCCGAGGCGCTCACGCTCCTGCGCTACCTCGCCCTCGGCGTCCGCGAGATCTCGAACACCGCGCCGATCACCGTGACCTCGGCGACGCGCGGCGTGAAGGCCGAGGAGCGCGACACCCGCGGCGCCTTCGACGCCGAGGCCCCACCGTCCACCCACACCACCGGCTACGCCTTCGACCTCAGCCGCGACTACCGCACGCCCGCTCAGGCCCAGGCCCTCCAGTTCTGGCTCGACCGCCTCACCGCCCTCGACGTCATCGCCTGGGTCCGGCAGTCGGACACCATCCACGTGACCGTTGGGCCGCGGGCCGGCGAGTTGTCCTAGGGGTTGTGTCGCCCTGACGCCTGGGTGCCCAGTGCACCGCGTCTCGGACGGTCGCCCCGCACCGCCGATCGCTGCTCACTCCCTCGGTGCCGACAGACCCCGCCGCACACAACCACCAGCGTGCGAGCGGAACGCCACCACCAACCGCCCTACGAGTTCGTCGCGCTCAGCAAATCCTTCGCCACCTGCGCCACATGCTCGCCGGTAATCCCCAGCTTCTCCAGCACCAGATCCCCCGGCGCGCTCGCGCCGAACCGGTCGATCGCGACCGCCCGATCCACCCAGCGCTCCCACCCCATCGACACGCCCGCCTCGACCGAGACACGCGGCAGCGTGGGCGGCAGGACCTCGTCGCGGTAGGCGTCGTCCTGCGCCGCGAACAGCTCCCATGACGGCATCGAGACGACGCGCGCCCCGATCCCCTGGCTCGACAAGAGCGCCTGCGCGGCGATCGCGGTGTGCACCTCGGCGCCGGTCCCGACGAGCGTCACGTGCTCCTCGCCTGGAGGTGCCGGGGAGATGATGTAGGCGCCGCGGCCGACGCCGTCGAAGTCGATGTCGAGCACCGGCAGGTCCTGGCGCGAGAGCGCCAGCACGGCCGGGCCTTCGAGCTCCTCGATGATCACGCGCCACGCCTCGGCCGTCTCGTTGGCATCCGCCGGGCGGATGACCGTCAGGCCCGGGATCGCCCGCAGCGCGGCGAGGTGCTCGACCGGCTGATGCGTCGGCCCGTCCTCACCCAAAGCGACCGAGTCATGCGTGAAGACCCACGCGACGCGCAGGCCCGTCAAAGCGCTCAAGCGAATCGAGCCGCGCATGTAGTCGGCGAACTGCAGGAACGTCGAGCCGTAGGGCCGGACGATGCCGCCATGGGCCGCCAGCCCGTTGACCGAGCCGCCCATCCCGTGCTCGCGCACGCCCCAGAAGACGTTGCGACCGGCGTGCGCCTTGGTGTAGCGCTCGTCGTCGCCACCGGGGAACTCGGTCTTGGTCGACTCCGAGAGGTCAGCCGCGCCGCCGACGAGCGTCGGGACGAACGGCGCCATCGCCGCCATCGCCTTCTGGCCGGCCGAGCGGGTGGCGAGCTTCTCCTTGCCACCCCAGTCGACGGACCGCAAGGCCTCCTTCAAGCCGGGCAGCGGACGACCGCCGTACGAGCCGCCCTCCCATGCCAAGTCCCACTCCTTGGCCGCATCCCCGTTGGCGCGCTTGAACCCGTCCAGGCGCGCCTGCCACTCGGCCTGTGCCGCAGCGCCGCGCTCGGCCGCCTTCGCGAACTCCTCGTAGACACCGTCGGGCACCAGGAACTGCGCGTCGGGATCCCAGCCCATCGCCTCCTTGGTCGCGCGGATCTCGTCCTCGCCCAGGGGCGCGCCGTGCGCCTTGGAGGTGCCGGACTTGTTGGGCGAGGGGTAGCCGATGATCGACTTGACGCGGATCAGCGACGGCTTTGCCGTATGGCGCTGCCCCTCCTCGATCGCCTCCTGGAGCGCGACGAGATCCTGGGCGTCATGGACCTCCAGCACGTGCCAGCCGTAGGCCTCGAAGCGCTTGCCGACATCCTCGGTGTCGAAGCTCAGCGACGTCGGCCCGTCGAGCGAGATCGAGTTGTCGTCATACAAGTACACCAACTTGCCGAGACCGTACTGACCGGCAATCGACGCCGCCTCGGACGCGATGCCCTCCATCATGTCGCCGTCGCTGACGATGGCGTAGGTGAAGTGGTCCATCACCTCGGGGCCGTACTTCTCGCGCAGGAAGCGCTCGGCGAGCGCCATGCCGACGCCGTTGGCGAAGCCCTGGCCGAGCGGCCCCGTCGTGACCTCGACGCCGGGCGTGACATGGACGCGGTCGCGCTCCGGATGGCCCGGGGTCAGCGAGCCCCACTGGCGGAACTTCTTGAGCTCCTCCAGCGGCAGGTCGTAGCCCGACAGGTGCAGGACGCTGTAGAGCAGCATCGACCCGTGGCCGGCGGAGAGGACGAAGCGGTCGCGATCGGGCCAGTCCGGGTCCTTCGGGTTGTGGCGCATGACCTTCGCGTACAGCACGTACGCGGCAGGAGCCATGCCCAGCGGGAGTCCCGGATGGCCGCTGTTGGCCTTCTGGACGGCGTCCATCGACAGCGTGCGGATGGTGTCGACGCCCAGCTGGTCGATCGAAATGGAGGCTTCCATGCCCCACAACCTACCCGCCCAACAATGTCGCTACGGGGTCAGCTGCTTGGCCTCGTCCCCGGCCTCCAAGGCCGGGTCCGAGTGCGAGGCCCGCAGCTCGTAGGCCGCACGCTTGCCGGTGTCGAGCTCGGCGAGCACCTTGTCGGCCTTCAGCGCACGGCTCAGCCCCTCGCGCCCGCCGCGTGGGAGCAAGTTCATGACCTTGGTGATGCTCGCGACCGAGCGCGGGACGAAGACGTCGAAGCGCGCCTCCTTCAGCGCCGAGACGATCTCGTTGGCCACGTCCTCGGGCTGGATCAGCTTGACGCCGCGCGTGCTCTGCAGGCCCGAGGCCAGCTCGGTGTTGACGACGACGGGCATGACGCAGGAGACCTCGATGCCGGTGCCGCGCAGCTCGGCGCGCAGCGCCTCGCTCAGCCCCACCACGTAGTGCTTGGTCCCGCAGTAGGTGCCACCGCCGGGGAAGCCGCCCTTGCCGGCGGTCGAGGCGATGTTGACGACGTGGCCGCGGCCGCGGGAGAGCATCCGCGGGACGATCTCCTTGACGCCGAACATCACGCCGTTGACGTTGATGTCGATCATCCGCTGGGTGGTCGCGTCGTCCTCGTCCCAGATCGTGTGGCCGACCTGCATGATCCCGGCGTTGTTGACCAGGACGTCGATCGGACCGAGCTGCGCCTCGACGCCATCGAGGAAGTCCTTGACCGAGGCGCGCTGGGTCACGTCGAGCTGGAAGGCGACGGTGCCGTGGCCGAGCTCCTTGGCGGTCTGCTGGGCGGTCGCGAAGTCGAGATCGCCGATCGCCACCTTCATGCCCTCGCGCAGGAAGGCCTGCGCGGTGGCGCGGCCGATGCCGCGGGCGGCGCCGGTGATCGCGGCGACCTGACCGGTGAGGATGCGGTGCTGCTTGGCCATGGGACAGACCTCTCGGGCAAAGGTGACGGGTGCGTCACCGTACCAGCCCGGGCTTGACGGCGCGAGGTAGGCTGACAGGGTGTCAACCCCAGTCGCAGTCGTCCTCTCAGAGCTTCAGCAGGCGACGCTGCGCCGGCTGGTCGACACCTTCGCGCCCGAGGTCGCGGTCGACGACGATCCGACAGGGTTCTGGGCACGCAAGGCGTCCGACCTCGGGGTCGACGGAGCGATCGCGCAGCAGCTCTCATCGGGCGTCGTGCCCGAAGACCAACTGGAGGGCATGCGTCAGCTGCTCGACGGGCTGCGCGCCCAGGGCTTCGACGAGGCGCCGCAGGCCGCGCGCGAGGCGATCCTGCACGGCTTCATGGACGCCGACCCGGGCGCCCTGGCCGGGCTCAGCGCCCTACGCGCGCTGACGTTCTTGTTGTTCTACGCGATCCCGGATCCGACGACCGGTCAGAACCCGAATTGGGAGACGATCGGCTACCCCGGTCCACGCGCCGCGCCGCCGTCGGCCGACGAGGCGCCCAAGACGATCCCGCTCGTGCGCCCGGTCGGCGACACGCTGACGCTGACCGCCGACGCGGTCGTCGTCGGCTCGGGCTCGGGCGGCGGCGTGATCGCGGGCAAGCTCGCGGCCGCCGGCCAGGAGGTCGTCGTGCTGGAGGCCGGCGGCTACTACAACGAGGCCGACTTCAACCAGCTCGAGCTCTGGGCCTACGAGCACCTCTACCGCGCGGGCGGGGTCGCGCAGACCGCGGAGGGCCAGGTCGCGCTGATGACCGGCGCCAACCTCGGCGGCGGCTCGACGGTCAACTGGAGCAACTGCCTGCGCACCTACGACTGGGTCCGCGAGGAGTGGGAGCGCGACCACGGGCTGGAGGGGCTGGCCGGACCGGAGTACGACCGCCATCTCGACGCGGTCAGCGCGCGGATCGGCGTGACGACCGACTGCTCGGATGACAACGGGCCCAACCGGCGGCTGCGCGAGGGCGCCGAGGCGCTCGGGATGGGCCGGCGCACGATCGCCCGCAACGCCGACGCCGCGAAGTACGACGCCGACCTCGCCGGGCTGTCGGGCTTCGGCGACGTGACCGGCGCCAAGCTCGGCACGCTGAAGACCTACCTGCAGGACGCGGCCGACGCCGGCGCGCGCTTCGTCGTCAACTGCCACGTCGAGCGCGTGCTGGTGGAGGGTGGACGCGCCGCGGGCGTCGAGGGCACCTACCTCGACGCCGAGGGCCGTCGCGCACGCGTCGTCGTCCGCGCGCCGCGGGTGGTCGTGGCCGCGGGCGCGCTGGACACGCCGGCGCTGCTGCTGCGCTCGTCGATCGGCGGCCCGGCCGCCGGGGACTACCTGCGCCTGCATCCCGCCGCGGCGGTCGTCGGCATCTACGACGAGCCGCAGCAGGGGTGGTGGGGTCCGCCGCAGAGCGCGTTGAGCGACGAGCATCGCGACCTCGCCGACGGCTACGGCTACCTCGTGGAGACCGGGCACGCCTCACCGGGCATCACCGGCATGACCGTCCCGTGGGAGACCGGCCGCCAGCACAAGGAGGACATGGCCCGCACCCCGGTCTCCTCGGCGCTGATCCTCGTGCTGCGCGACCGCGGCCACGGGCGCGTGACCATCGACGGCGCCGGCAACCCCGTCCACACCTATCCCCTCAGCGACGGGATGGACCTCGCGCACTTCCGTCATGGGTTGATGACGCTGGCGCGGATGCACGACGGCGCCGGCGCGCAGGAGGTCCTGTCGCTGCATCGCAAGCGCCAGCACTGGGTGCGCGGCAGCGAGGAGACGATCGACGCCTACGCGCGGCGCATCCACGACGCGCCGCTCTCGCCCTTCGAGCACGCGACGTTCTCGGCCCACCACATGGGCAGCGCGCGCATGGGCAAGGACCCGAAGACGTCGGTCGCCGGCCCGTTCGGCGAGCTGCACGGTACGCCGGGGGTCTGGATCGGCGACGGCTCCGCCTTCCCGACGGCCAGCGGCACGAACCCGATGCTCACGATCATGGCGCTGGCGCACCGCACGGCCGAGGCGATCGCCGCGACCTGAGGGGTCTGACC
>JBEVLC010000103.1:0-4584 GCA_040509415.1 Baekduia sp.
GGCGCGCACCGCGCGCCGGATCGCGGCCCGCCGAACCGCCGTGGCTTGTCCACCATGAAGGGTCGCGGCGCGCGCGTAGTCGGCGCGGTAGCGCGCGTAGGCGCGGACCGCCGTCTCCAACGCGACGGTGCGCTGCACCGCCGCCTGCTCGACGCGCACCGTCTCGCCGATCGACTGGCGATCGTCGAACGCCGCCGTGCTGCCGATCTGCGCGGCGCGCCAGCCGAAGCCGGTAGCCGTCACGGTGGCCAGGCCGATGAGGAAGGCCACCGTCCACTTGCGGTTGAGGACGAGCCGGCGGTCTCCGGGACGGCGCATCATCGGGTCGGAGGGATGCCGCCGCCTGCCAGCGGAGGCAGGAACACCTCCTTGACCTGCGGCAGCGGCGCCCCGCAGCCGACCAGATGGCGCAGCGCCCACTGGTAGGGCGGTGCGTCGGCAGCCACCCAGCCCGCGCGCTCGCGCTCGATGTGATCCTGGAGGTCGGCCGCCTTGATCGTGCGCGCCAGATCACCGGCAGGACCGGGCGCGTGGACGATGCGCAGCACGTAGGACGCAAACGGCTCGTCCGCGCTGCGCGTCAGCAGCTCAAGCGCCGCACGCTCGACCACGCTGAGCCCATCGGCCTCAAGCTCGGCGGGCCTGACCGCCGTCCGCTCCAGCAGGTCGTGCAACCACGCGACCGGTCGCGCTCCCGTCGGCACGGACGCGGCGACGCGGGCAACGTGCTCAAGGAGCGGTTCGCCGGCGCGATCGCGTTGGCCAGCGTGGTGGCGGCGAGCGATCTCGCGTGCGACGAGCTCGTCCATGAACGCAGTGTGGAGTCCAAGCTCGTCTCAGGCCTCACCCTCACCGGGTGATGCGATCCCGCGGCGATCGGGGTTTGATGGGAATCGTGACCACGCCACCCAGCGATTCGGACGCCGCGAGCATCGCCTCCTCGCTCATCCGCGACGCGGCCGCCGCGGGGCTACCGCACCACCAGCTGCCAGCGCGCGGCACGGGCAGCGAGGTCGCGCGCGACCTCATCACCAACGAGCTGTTCCTCGACGGCAGCGCGCGCCTGAACCTCGCCACCTTCGTCACCACGTGGATGCCGCGCCGCGCCGCGGCCCTCATGGCCGAGACGGCCGACAAGAACATGATCGACAAGGACGAGTATCCGCAGACGGCCGAGATCGAGCGGCGCTGCGTGAACATCCTCGGCAACCTCTGGCACGCGCCGGGTGACGGCGACGCCACCGGCACCTCCACCACCGGTTCGAGCGAGGCGGCGATGCTCGGTGGGATGGCGTTGAAGTGGCGCTGGCGCGAGCGCCGACGTGCCGCCGGCGCGCCGACCGACCGCCCGAACCTCGTGATGGGCGTCAACGTCCAGGTGTGCTGGGACAAGTTCTGCCGCTACTGGGAGATCGAGCCGCGGCTGGTCCCAATGGAGGGCGAGCGCTTCCACCTCGATGCCGAGCAGGCCGCCGCCGCGTGCGACGAGAACACGATCGGCGTCGTGGCGATCCTCGGCTCGACGTTCGACGGCAGCTACGAGCCGGTCGCCGAGATCGCGGCCGCGCTCGACGCGCTGGCCGCCAGCGGCGGACCCGATGTCCCGCTGCACGTCGACGCCGCCTCGGGTGGGTTCATCGCCCCGTTCCTGCACCCCGAGCTCATCTGGGATTTCCAGCTGCCGCGCGTGCAGTCGATCAACGCCTCCGGGCACAAGTACGGCCTCGTCTATCCCGGCGTCGGCTGGGCGCTGTGGCGTGACGCCGACGCGCTGCCCGAGGAGCTGGTGTTCAAGGTCAACTACCTCGGCGGCGAGATGCCGACGTTCGCCTTGAACTTCTCGCGGCCCGGCAGCGAGGTCATCGCGCAGTACTTCATGTTCTTGAGCCTGGGTCGCGAGGGCTTCACGGCCGTGCAGGCCAACTCGAGCGCGGTCGCCCAGCACATCGCCACCGAGGTCGCGGCCATGGGCCCCTACCGCACGATCACCGACGGCAGCGAGTTGCCGGTCTTCGCGTTCACGACCACGCCGGAGATCGACAACTTCAGTGTGTTCGATGTGTCGGACCGGCTCCGCGAGCGCGGCTGGCTCGTGCCGGCCTACACGTTCCCGGCCAACCGTGAGGATCTGTCGGTGCTGCGCGTCGTGGTGCGGGCCGGCATGACCCACGACATGGCCGATCTGCTCCTGGACGATCTGCGCAAGCAGACCGCGACGCTCGAGCGCCACGGCGGCCTCACCAGTCGCACCGGGGCGCCGGTGGAGGCGTTCCGCCACTAGCGGCTGACGCTCGCTCGCCGTTCCGCATGGAGTTGACACATAGTGCATCCCGTGTAACCTTCGTCGTCGCTGCGTTTGACGCCCTGTCAAGCCGTCTGAAGGGATCCCGTGTCCGACCTCGCCCACGCTCACGACCACGACGCCATCGAGATCAACCCGGCGACGTGGACCGACCCCAAGCGCTACGCCTGGCTGCTGGGTCTTCTGGTCCCGCTGCTGCCGTTCATGGCCTGGGGCCTCGTCGAGCTGACCGGGTGGGGCGTCTTCTGGTTCTGGGGCCCGTTGTTCATCTTCGGCGTGATGCCGTTCCTCGACACGGCCATCGGCAAGGACTCCTCCAACCCGCCCGACTCGGTGGTCAAGTACCTCGAACAGGATCGCTACTACCGGTGGTGCACCTACGCGTTCATCCCGCTGCAGTTCATCGCGCTCGTCGGCGGCGCCGCGCTGCTGGCCGGCGACGACCTCGGCCTTGTCGAGAAGCTCGGGCTCGCGCTCACGCTGGGCTGCGTCAACGGGATCGGGATCAACACCGCGCACGAGCTCGGCCACAAGCGTGCGAGCTTGGAGCGCTGGCTGAGCAAGGTCGCGCTGGCCCCGACGGGCTACGGCCACTTCTACATCGAGCACAACCGCGGCCATCATGTACGTGTCGCCACGCCGGAGGACCCGGCGAGCTCGCGCATGGGTGAGAGCTTCTACCGCTTCTGGCCGCGGACGGTGGCCGGCAGCCTGCGCTCCAGCTGGGAGCTTGAAGCGCAGCGCCTGGAGCGCGACGGCACCCGCTGGATCTCGCCGCGCAACGACATCCTCAACGCCTGGGCGATGACCGTCGTCCTGTTCGCGGCGCTCATGCTCGTCTTCGGCGTCGAGCTGCTGCCGTGGCTGATCATCCAGGCGGTCGTCGGCTTCTCGCTGCTGGAGGTGGTCAACTACCTGGAACACTACGGGCTGCTGCGCGAGAAGCGCGACGACGGCACCGACCGCTACGAGCGCACCCAGCCGTGGCACAGCTGGAACTCCGACAACGTGTCGTCCAACGTGCTGCTCTACCACCTGCAGCGCCACTCCGACCACCACGCCAATCCCACGCGCCGCTTCCAGGCCCTGCGCCACTTCGACGAGGCGCCAGAGCTGCCCTCAGGCTACGCGACGATGATCCTGCTCGCGGTCTTCCCGCCACTCTGGCGCCGCGTCATGGACCCGCGCGTCGTGGCCCACTACGGCGGCGACGTGGCACGCGCCAACCTCGACGCGCGCAAGCGCGACCGGCTGCTGCGCCGCTACAGCGCCACCGCGGCGTGACGGCGGCCGAGAGCGAAGGCGGGATCCACACGCCGAGCACCGACGATCGCCTGCTCGACGCGACCGGCGTCGAGCTAGGCCGCGTCGGCTGGCCGGAGGTCACAATGGCCGCGGTAGCGCGTACCGCCGGCGTGAGCCGCCAGACCCTGTACAAGCGCTTCGGCAGTCGGGGCGAGCTGGCCCAGGCCTATGTCTTGCGCGAGGCCGCGCGGCTCGTCGCGCGCGTGGAGACCGCGGTCACCAGCAACGTCGAGGATCCGCACCGCGCGCTCTCGGCAGCGTTTGACGTCTTTCTCTCCGCAGCCGCCGACAACCCGCTGGTGCGCGCGATCACCACCGACCCGGGCGCCGACGAGCTGCTCGAGCTGGTCACCATCCGCGGCGGTCCGGTCGTCGCGGCGGCCACCGACCGGCTGTCGGCGGTGATGCAGGCGAGCTGGCCGGTGCTCGCGGGGACTGATGCGAATCTCATGTCCGAGGTGGTGGTGCGGCTGGCGATCAGCACCGCGGCGCTGCCGGACGGGCGAGTTGGGCTGACGGGCGCGTCGCTGGCGGAGGTGCTGGGGCCGTTCGTGGACCACGCGCTTGGGCGAGCGGAGCACTGACGCAACGCAGTATCCGCGACCGCTCGCATCTCGGCGCGGTGTGTGGCTGGATGGGCGGCGCTCCGTGACGATCGCCACCACGCTCGGGTGGTCTGGGGCGTGGCTGGAGGTTGGTGGGCGTGGTTGGGGGTTTGTTTGTGTGGGCTCGGACGGGCGTTCGCGCGGATGGCGACATCACGGATCACCGCCCTCCCCACGCGCTCGCGCCGCGGATGACGGTCGGCGCCGGCGCTGGGGACGATCGTGGGGAAGACCGGGATATTCCCGGTCAACGTACCCGGGGCTGTCACGGAACTGCGACAACGCTCACAGCCGTTACGACTTCGCCACTTCGTAGCGGGGTCTGGCCCTGTTACGGCTCTGCGCGAGCGCCTGGCGAGGTCCGGGTCGTCT
>JBEVLC010000104.1:0-6520 GCA_040509415.1 Baekduia sp.
TCCGCGGGGTAGCTGAGCAGCGCGCCGCTGCCGATCTCCTCATAGCCCTCGATGCAGAGCCGGACGCCGACCGGCGGCCGGCCGCCCCAGGCGCGCAGCGCGCCGACGTGCATCATGATGTTGGACTTGGTGTCGGCCGCCCCACGGCCATAAATCGCGCCGTCGCGCTCGGTCGGCTCGAAGGGCGGAGACGTCCATTGCGCCTCGTCGCCAGCGGGCACGACGTCGTAGTGGCTGTAGAGCAGGACGGTCGGCGCGCCCGGCGGCGCGGGGATCTCGCCAACGACCACCGGCGCGGTGTCGGGCAGATCGAGGCGGCCGACCGCGACGCCGGCGTCGGCGAAGAGGCGGCTGGTGGCCTCGAAGGCCTGCAGGAGGTCGGGTCCGAGCTGGCCGGGGACCGAGACCGACGGGATCCGCACGAGGTCCTCTAGGTCGCGGCGCAACTCGGGCATGAGGCCGGCGACCGTGCTCGCAAGATCATCGCTGCCCACTCGTCCACCCGTCATCGCCTCGTCCTCTGCTCCCGTCGGGGCATCGCGACGAGCGCGAGCCGTGCGTTCGTGTCGGGCGAACCTCGCAACTGCGCGGGTACGTGTCAAGCACCCGCTCTGAATGATCAGGCCAGCAGCCGCGCCTTCTGGGCCGCGAACTCCGCGTCGGTGAGCACGCCCTGCTCCTTCAGCGCGGCCAGCTCCTTGAGCTGGGAGACGAGGTCCGGCGCCGCGGCGGCGGGCGCCGGGGCGGCCGGCGGTGGCGGGGCATAGGCCTCCGGCTCGGCCGGACCCTGGTTGGCCCAACGCGACTGTTGGCGGCGCGACACGTTGTTGCTGACGGCGGTGGCGGTTCCGGCGACGACGGCGGTGCGGGCGATCCCGCGTAGCAATCCGGGCATGGTGGACTCCTAATTGGACGCGGCTTCGAGCGCGTCGAGCGACGCGACGAGCGCTTGGACGGGGATGCGGCCGCTGGCGACCAGCTGGCCACCGGAGCGCCGCAGCGCGATCGCGACGGGGGCGGCCCAGCGGTTCTCCCAGACCAGGATCGCCGCCGACGTGCCGGGCTCGAGCACCGACGCGGCGTCGCGGAGGTCGTCGTCGTCGACGACCCCCGACGACGCGCCCTCCAGGACGCCGAAAGCCGCCGCGGCGGGCCCGAGGTCGCTGATCTCGATCGCGGCGACGGTGCCGTCCTGGTCCTTGGTGACGAACGCGACATCTAGGATCCGGATGATGCCCCGGTCGACCAGGTCGACCAGCAGCGGAACGACCTCGTCGCCCGACGGTGTCGTCGGCCACTCCAGGACGATGTAGTCGATCGGGCCCATCTCGTCGAGCTGCGGCTCGTCGCTCACGGCTGCTCCTCTCGGGTTGCGCGCCGCAATCGGCGCCGGTCTCAATCTTCTGACGGCTGCGCCGTGGCGGCATCACCCGCGCCGGGTGAACCGCCTGCCAGCGCGTTGGCAGGGCACGCCGCCCCGACTTCCGGTGCGAGCCACCCGCACCAGGCCGTCGCCAGTCAGCCGTAGTGCGCGGTCGCGGACGTGATGGTGCCATCCAGGGATGCGCATCCTCCTCAGCACCCGTGGCAGCGCCGGGCATGTCCTCCCGCTGGCGCCCTTCGGCCAGGCGGCGCGCCGCGCCGGCCACGACGTGCTCGTCGTCGCCCAGCGCCAGCACGCCGCGAACGTCGACCGCACAGGGCTCTCGTTCGCGCTGGTGGACGAGGCGCCGCCGGAGACCTGGCAGCCGCTGCTGGGCTCGTTCTCGCGCCTGCCTATCGACGAGGCCAACGCGAAGGTGATCGGTGAGTACTTCGCGCGCATCGACACCGAGGCGACGCTCCCGGGTGTGCGTGAGCTGGTGGAGACGTGGCGCCCTGACCTCATCCTGCGCGAGAGCTGGGAGTACGCCTCCGCGCTGGTGGCCGAGCTGCACGCGATCCCGATCGTGCGCGTCGGCCTCGGGCTGACCGGGATGGAGGAGGAGTCGATCGCGCTCGCCGCGCCGGCGCTCGATGCGCAGCGGGCGGCGCTCGGCCTGCCCGCCGACCCCGCGGGAGATCGCCTGCGGGAGACGCCGTTCTTCACGATGCTCCCCGCTCTGCTCGACGACGCCGACGCCACGGGCACGCCGGCGCGGATCCGTCGCTTCCGCCAGGCCGAGCCGGTGCTCGATGCAGCATCCAGCGCGCCGCTGCCGGACTGGTGGCCGGGCAACGCCGATCCGCTGGTCTACCTGAGCTTCGGCTCGGTCGCGGGCGCCGCGCACATGCCGTACTTCCCGGCGCTCTACCGGATGGCGATCGACGCGCTCGCGCCGCTGCCGGTGCGCGTGCTGGTGACGATCGGCGACGGTCGCGACCCGGCGGCGCTCGGGGAGCTTCCGGCCAACGTGCACGTCGAGCGCTGGATCCCGCAGGACGCGGTGCTGCCCCACGCGGCGCTGTCGGTCTCCCACGGCGGCTACGGCTCGACGCTCGGCGCGCTGGCTCACGGCGTGCCGCTGGTGGTCGTGCCGCTGTTCAGCATGGATCAGTGGGCCAACGCGGCAGCGGTCGCCCGCGCGGGCGCCGGCATCGCGCTCGGCGCCGACCGCGACATCCGTCTCGTCATGGACCTCCCCGACGCGCGCACGCTCGAAGGGCTGGCGCCCGCCGTGCAGGCGCTGCTGCACGATGGCGCGACGCGCCGGCGGGCCCGCGAGCTCGGCGCCGCGATGGCGGGCGCCGCGCCCGTCGAAGAGGCGATCGACGAGCTGGTGGCCCTGGCGTCTGAAGGGGCGTGCGCGCGCCAATAGGCCCGGCGCCGTTCGCGAGCGGACGGGGTTTCGCCACGGCGGTGGTTTCAAGGACGGTCGCGATGGCAAAGGGAAGCCCGCGCCGCCAGTGGGAGACACGCGGCGCGCTGTCCCACCCATCCTTGAGGGAGGAAGATCTTGAAGCGATTTGCTCTCGCTGCCATCGCCGCTGCGATGTCGGCACTAGCTGTTGTCCCGACCGCGTCGCTGGCCCAAAAGCCCGACAAGGCATCGGAGAAGGCGGCCGACCGGCTCACGCGAGCGGTCACCGTCAGCGGCATCATGCGCCACGAGCGCGCCTTCGCGAACATCGCCGAGCGCAATGGCGGAACCCGCGTGTCAGGCTCGCCGGGGTTCGACAAGTCCCGCGACTACGTCGTCGGGCAGCTCCAAAAGGCGGGGTGGACCGTCACGGTGCAGCCGTTCGAGTTCCCCTACTTCCAGGAGCTCGCCCCGACGACGCTGGAGCGCACCGCGCCCGACCAGCACACCTATGGCGAAGACGAGTTCGCCACGATGGACTACTCCGGCAGCGGTGACGTCACGGCTGACATCCAAGCGGTCGACCTGACGTTGCCTCCGACCTCGGAGCCGAGCTCGACGAGCGGCTGCGAGGCCAGTGACTTCGACGGCTTCACGGCCGGCAACATCGCGCTGATCCAGCGCGGCACGTGCACGTTCGGCGAGAAGGTCGCCAACGCGACGACGGCGGGCGCCAGCGCGGTGCTGATCTTCAACGAGGGCCAGCCCGGCCGCGACGAAGTGCTCACCGGCACGCTCGGCGGTCCGGCGACCGTCCCGACCGTCGGCCTCAGCTTCGCCGCCGGCCAGGATCTCGCCATGCTGCTGGAGAGCGGCGCCGTGACGATCCACGTCACGACCTCGACGCTGTCTGAGACGCGGACGACCTACAACGTGATCGCCGACGCTCCGGGCGGGCGCACCGATCACACGGTGGTCGTCGGCTCGCACCTGGACTCCGTGGCCGCCGGCCCGGGGATCAACGACGACGGCTCCGGCTCCGCGCAAGATCTGGAGATCGCCCTGCAGTACCAGAAGGCGATCAAGAACCCCAAGAACCATCTGCGGTTCCTGTTCTTCGGGGCCGAGGAAGAGGGCCTGCTGGGCTCGGCGCACTACGTCGAGTCGCTTGACCAGGCCGCGCGTGACGACATCATGGCGATGGTCGACCTGGACATGATGGCCTCGCCGAACTTCGCTCGCTTCGTCTATGACGGCGACGGCTCCGACAATCCCGGCGACGAGGGCCCGACGGGCTCGGACATCATCGAGTCGTTGTTCACCAACTACTGGGGTGGCCGCGGGCTGGCCAGCGAGACCACGCCCTTCGACGGGCGCTCGGACTACGTCGCGTTCACCGACGTCGGCATCCCGGCGGGCGGCATCTTCGCCGGTGCCGAGGGCATCAAGACGCCCGAGCAGGCCGCCAAGTACGGCGGGACCGCTGGCCTGGCGTTTGACCCCTGCTACCACCAGGCGTGCGACAACCTCGCCAACCTCAACATGCAGGCGATGGACGAGTTCGCCGACGCGTCGGCGTATGTGACGGCCAAGCTCGTGATGCGCGAGAACGACCTCAGCGACAACACCGAGACGCTGCAGGCCAAGCGCGTCAAGCAGTCCGACTACAAGGGCCCGCAGCTGATCCGCTAGCTCGGGCCAGGAAGATGGCGGGGCGATCGATCATGGGCTTCCGATCGTCCCGCCGGACTGCTCGATTCGGAAGCTAGTCGCGCGCCAGGGCCGCGGCGAACTCGCGCTCGACGTCGAGGTAGACGTCGTCGCCGATGTTGACCTCGACCTCCAGGATCTTCCCGCCCTGGAACGCGAAGCCGGCCGGGTACTCCTTGCTGACCGGGTCGCCGGAGTCGTGGCCGATCGACAGGCCCTCGCCGCAGAGGGCGAAGTGGCCGGGCTGGGTCTTCAGCGCCCCTTCCGCAACAACTTGGTCGTCGACGTAGAGCTTGGCGGTGCCGTGGGTCTCGTGGCGCTCGCCGAGCTTCTCCTTGCTGAACTCGACGCCGAGGACGTGGCGGCCGGGGGACAGGTCGACGTCGGAGACCAGCTGCTGCTCGGGCGGGATGCCGATGAAGTTGTAGGCATACCAGAGCTTGCCGTCCTTGACGAACAGCGAGTGCCCGCCGAAGCGCGCGCCCTGGGCGTAGATGACGCCGTGCGTGTCGCCGTCGCCGTCCTCGATCTCGACCTCGGCGAGGATCTTGTAGGAGCGCCCGCGCGTGTTGGCGGCCGCGAACTCGGGCACCGGCAGCGTGCCCGGGTAGTAGCGATAGACGCCGCCGGGCGGGATCATCGCTTCGGGCTGGGCGGCGACGAGCTCGGTGACGCTGCGGTCGTCGAGCGGCAGGACGTCGTACTTGCCCGCCTCGACGTACCAGAGCGCGACGAGCTGCTCGACCTTGTCGGGATGTTCGGCGGCGAGGTCATGGGCCTCGGAACGGTCCACGTCGGTGTGGTAGAGCTGCCAGGTGTCGTGCTCGAAGCCGCCCGTGCCGACCATCGGGCCGCGCTCGGCGACGACCTTCCAGCCGTCGGACCAGAGACCGCGCGTCCCCAGCATCTCGTAGTACTGGACCTTCTTGGTCGTCGGCGCGTCGGCGTCGTCGAAGCTGTAGCGCATGGACACGCCGGGCAAGGGCGTCTGCTCGTAGCCCTGAACGAAGTCGGGGAACTCGACCCCGCAGCACTCCAGGATCGTCGGCACGATGTCGGTGGCGTGGTGGTACTGGTGGCGCACCTCGCCCCGGGCCTTGATCCCCTTCGGCCATGAGATCACCAGCGGGTCGCAGACGCCGCCCTGGAAGGTGTAGCGCTTGAACATCTTGAACGGGGTCGAGAACGCCGTGGCCCAGCCGGTGGGGTAGTGGTTGTAGGTGTCGGGGCTGCCGAGCTTGTCGAGCATCGCCATGTTGTCGTCGATGCTGTCGGGCCAGGAGTTGAAGAAGCGCTGCTCGTTGACCGAGCCGTCTGGGCTGCCCTCGCCCGAGGCCCCGTTGTCGGCGCAGTAGAAGACGATGGTGTTGTCGAGTTGGCCGGACTCCTCGAGGTAGTCGACGATCCGGCCGACCTGGGCGTCGGTGTACTCCGAGTAGCCGGCGTAGACCTCGGCCATCCGGGCAAACAGCCGCTGCTCCTCGGCGGAGAGCGAGTTCCACGGCCGGACCGCGTCGCCCTCGACCACCTTGCCCTCGGGCAGCGGGTTGATCGGCGTCAGCTCGGTGTCGGCGGGCATGATGCCCTTCTGCACCATCCGTGGCAGGACCCACTCGCGGTAGGCCTCGTAGCCGTCGTCGAACTTGCCCTTGTACTTGTCGGCCCACTCCTGCGCCACCTGGTGCGGCCCTGGGACAGCCTCACAGCCGACGAGAAGAAGCTGTTCTCCCGCATGGCCGAGGTCTACGCCGCCTTCTCGGAATACACCGACGTGCAGGCCGGCCGCCTGATCGAGTACCTGGAGGAATCGGGCCAGCTCGACAACACCGTGGTGTTCTAGTGCGCCGACAACGGCGCTTCCGGCGAGGGCAGCCCGAACGGCTCGGTGAACGAGAACAAGTTCTTCAACGGCTATCCGGACGAGCTGTCGGAGAACCTGAAGTACATGGATGTGCTGGGCGGTCCCGAGACCTACAATCACTATCCCACCGGCTGGGCGGTGGCGTTCTCCACTCCCTACCAGATGTTCA
>JBEVLC010000105.1:0-34369 GCA_040509415.1 Baekduia sp.
GCTCTTTGCCCGCCTGGCTGCTGGCGCGGAGCCCGCGCTGCTCGACGAGGCCTTCGCCTACGCCGCCGCAGCTGGCATGGACTCCGCCCAGCTCGCCGTCTTCGCCGCCTGGCGTGGGGGAGAGCGTGCACCGGCCAAGGTTCCGGCCTCCGCGGCCCCGCTGCTGGCCGTGATGCTCGAGGCGCTCGCGCGCCTGGAGGACTTCGACGGCTTCGAGCGCCTCGCCGGCGTCGTGGAGCTGCTCGACCTGCCCTGGCGCGAGCAGCGCGAGCTACTGGCCGAGGTCTACTACCGCCGCGGCTTCCTGGAGTCGGCCGCCAACGAGTGGTTCGGCGTCGTCGAGCGCCTCGGCGGTCCTGACGAGCGCGCGCTGCTCGGCATGGCGCTGCTGGCCGAGGCCCAGGGCCTGCACGAAGACGCCCGAACCCTGCGCGACGAGGCAGCAGCGCTGGCCACCACGACCGCTGCTTGAGCTCCGATGTCCGCGGCCCTCGCCTACAGCTCCATCGCCGATCCAACACTCGTTCGATCGTCCAGGCCCCTGCTCAAGGGCCTCCCCAGCCCACCGATGACCGGAGAGACAGCGGCAGTACACGGCTCACGGACGAGCCGGGCGGACTTCGAAAGGATCGAGATGGACATCGACGCGACACAGGGAACCGGGGGCCTGACGCGGGTCGGACCGGAGCCGGTCCGGGCCGACACGGCTCCGGCGACCGGCGAGTTCGCGGAGGTGTTCGACATGGCCGAGGCGCGCAAGCGCCGCATGACCGGCCCCGATCGCATCCCGGACGAGGTCTGGGACGACATCACCCGGGCCGCGCAGCTCGCCGACGACCTCTCGGCCCACGGCCACAGCGTGCGCTTCGACACCCACCGGCTGACCAACCGCGTCGTCGCCTCGCTGGTCGACAACGACGGGCGCACGCTGCGCCCCGTCGACCTCGGCGAGATCTTCGGCAGCGACCCCGACCCGGCTTCGGCGGCCTAGGACTCCCATGGCAGGACTGCAGCTCAGCGGCCTCGTCTCCGGCATCGACACCGGCTCGATCATCACCCAGCTGATGGCGATCGAGAAGCAGCCGCGGACCAAGATCACGCTCGATCAGGACGCGACGACCAAGCGCCAGAGCCTCCTGCAGGACCTCTCGACCAAGGTCACGGCGCTGAAGTCGGCCAACGACGACCTCAAGTCGGTCCTCAGCTGGCTCGACACGCAGACCGTCGAGACCGGGGACGCGAGCAAGGTCACCGTGTCGCGCGTCGGCGGTGCGCCGCCCGGCGGCTACGACGTCGCGATCACCCAGCTGGCCTCGGCCGAGCGCCAGACCTTCTCGTTCGTCAGCCCCGCGGCCGACGGGACGCTGGACATCGCCAACGCCGACGGCTCGGCGCGCGCTTCGATCGCGCTGAAGGCGGGCGCGACGGTCGACGACGCCGTCTCGGCGATCAACGGCTCCTCGACCTCCAAGCTCTACGCGGTCAACGTCAACGGCAGCCTCGTCCTGAGCGCCAAGACGACGGGCGACACGAGCGGCTTCGGGATCACCGGGGCCGGCGTCGGCACCCAGACCGAGCTCGTCGCCGGCAAGAACGCCAAGCTCACGATCAACGACGTCGCCTACGAGCGCCAGACCAACACGATCACCGATGCGATCCCCGGCGTGCAGTTCACGCTCAAGGGCAAGACCGCGGTCGGCACGACGGTTGGCGTCACCGTCGGGACCCCCGGGCCCGACAAGGACCTGATCGTCACCAAGGTCAAGGCGTTCGTCACCGCCTACAACGACGTCGTCAAGACCGCGCGCGCCGACCTCACCGAGAAGCCGGTCGTCAACGGCAAGACGACGGCCGACGTGCAGAAGGGCACGCTCTTCGGGGACTCCGGCCTCAACGGGATGCTGTCGCAGTTCCGCTCGACCATGTCGGCGCCGATCCTCGGGCTGACGGGCCTGACGTCGATGGGCGACATCGGCGTCTCGACCGGCGCGGCCAACAAGGGCTCGACGATCAACCAGGACGCCCTCGACGGCCTGTTGACGGTCGACGAGACCAAGCTGCGGGCGTCGCTGGACAGCAACCCCAACGGTGTCCGTGCGCTGCTTGGTGGCGTCAGCGGCACGACCGGCTTCGGCCAGACGTTCCAGACGGTGCTGGCCAACTACCAGGGCCCCGCCGGCCTGCTGCAGTCGCGCATCCTCTCGGCGACCAGCGACCTCACCACCCTGTCGACCAAGCTCACCCGGTTCGACGATCGCATGGACGCCAAAGAGGCCCGCCTGCAGAAGCAGTTCACGGCCATGGAGGCCGCGTTGTCGTCCAGCCAGTCGGCTGGCAGCAACTTGTCGAGCCTGATCGCGTCGACCTCGTCCGAATAGTCCTCAAGTCCTGCTCGAAATCAGCGAATACTGAGATGTCCCCCCTCCCTCGGAAGCGAATCGCATGAACCCCTACGCCAGCCCGCAGGCCTACCGCGACTCCGCGGTCCTCACCGCGTCACCGGAGCAGCTCGTCGTGATGCTGTACGACGGCGCCGTGCGCTTCCTGCGCCAGGCCGAGGTCGCCATGAGCGAGGGCGCCTGGCTGCACAGCTTCGAGAAGCTCAGCCGCGGCGAGGCCATCCTGGACGAGCTGCTGGCGACGCTGAACATGGACACCGGCGAGATCGCCGAGCGCCTGCAGGCGATCTACATCTTCTGCAAGAAGACGCTCATCGAGTCGCGCGTGCAACGCGACGCCGCGAAGATCGGCCAGGTCATCGCGCTACTGACCAACCTGCGCGAGGCGTGGGCGCGGTTGGCCGAGCAGGCTGCTGCCACGGCACCCGCCTCGGCATGAGCACGCAGCTGTTCAGCGCCCTCGTGGCGCTGGGCCGCGAGGAGCATGCCCTGGTGACCGACGGTCGCTGGGAGGACCTCGCCGACCTCAACGCGCGGCGCGATCGCGTGCTCGCCGCGCTGCCCGCCTCGGCTCCCGCCGACGCGCTGGACGACCTACGCGAGGCCGCACGTCTGCAGGCGCTGAGCGCCGCCGCCCTGCGCCAGGGCATCGCCGAGACCGGCACCGAGCTGCGCCGCGTGGGCACCACCCGCACGGCCGTCGCCGGCTACGCCGCCGGCACCGGTGCGTCTGCGCCGCGCGGCGCCTACGACCACGTCGGCTGACAGCGCGCGTCCTGCCCTGGACGCAAAGTGGATGAGCACCTCAAGGGCCAGTCCGTTCGGCCGAGAACCGTGAGTGGGTAGCCAAGGCCGGCGACCGCTGTAGAGCCCAAGGACGGGCGCGTTGAACTTCCGCACGTCCCTATGGAACTCTTCGATACCACCCAGATCGGCCTCGAGCGCGCCCTCTCCGGCGCCTCGCTGCGCCAGCAGGCGATCGCGCAGAACCTCGCGAACGTCAACACCCCCGGCTACCGCCGCCAGGACGTCGACTTCACGTCGGCCCTGCACGCGGCGTGGGATCAGGGCGCCCACAAGGTGGAGTCCGTCACCGCGAGCGTCCAGGTCGACCAGAGCGCGGTCATGCGCGCCGACGGCAGCTCCGTCGATATCGACACCGAGGCCGCGGCCCAGTCCAAGAACGGCCTGCAGTACGAGGCGGTCTCGGCGGTCATCAAGACCCGCACCGCCATCCTGCGCTCCGCGATCGGACTCGGCTGATGGGCCTCTTCGACGCGATCGACGCCTCCGGTTCGGCCCTCTCGGCCGAGCGCCTGCGGATGGACGTCACCTCCGAGAACCTCGCCAACGCCCAGACGACCAAGGGCGCCGACGGCCAGCCGTACCGCCGCAAGGAGGTCGTCCTGCAGCAGGCCGGCGCCTCCGGCAGCTCCTTCTCCTCCGTGCTCGCCTCGATGCAGGGCGCCGGTGGCGCCAAGAGCGTCAACGGCGTGCGCGTCGCCGGGATCGTCGAAGACGACTCGGCGCTCAAGCGCATCTACGACCCCGGTCACCCGGACGCCGACAAGCAGGGCTACGTGACGATGCCCAACGTCAACACCGTCACGGAGATGACCGACCTGATCTCGTCGTCGCGGGCCTATGAGGCCAACGTCACGGCGATGCAGACGGCCAAGACCATGTTCACCAGGACGCTCGACCTCCTGCGCTGATGACGATCGATCCGAGCATGGCCCTCAAGGGAATCGGACCCACCCAACCCGGTGGCGAGTGGAGCATCGGCGCGCTCGACGGCACGCCGACGACCGACGGTGCCGCCTCGGGCGGCTCCTTCGCCGCCGCGCTGGGCGATCAGCTCAACGCCTTGCAGAAGACCCAGAACGTCGCCGCCGACGCCGGCCGCTCACTGGCCGACGGCACGGCCACGGACCCCAGCGCGGCGATCGTCGCCGTCGAACGCGCACAGCTGTCGATGCAGCTGGCGTCGCAGTTGCGCACCAAGGGCGTCGAAGCGCTCCAGGACCTCCTCCACACCCAGGTTTAAGCCACACCCTCCGACCCGGAGCCCCTCCCTCCAATGGCTCTCATCAACTCCATGTCCATGCGCGGCAAGCTCACGCTCGCCGCCTGCGCCCTCGGCTTCCTCGCCGCGGCGGTGTTCATCGTCAAGATGGCCGGCGCGCCGTCCTACACGACGGTGATGACCGGCGTCGACCCCGCCAAGACCTCGCAGATCACCACCGCGCTGACCGCGGCGGGCGTCCCCTTCGAGCTGCAGAACGGCGGCACGGCGGTGGGCGTGCAGAAGGGCAAGGAGACCGCGGCCAACGTCGCGCTGGCGTCCAAGGGCCTCAACAGCGGCACCACGCAGCCGGGCTTCGAGATCCTCGACAAGCAGAAGCTGGGCGCCTCCAGCCAGCAGCAGCAGATCGCCTACCAGCGTGGCCTCGAAGGCACGATCGCCAACACGATCGGTCAGATCGATGGCGCCGGCGGCGCCCAGGTCCACCTCACGCTGGGCCAGGACAACCTCTTTGCCGACGAGTCGCAGCCCGCGACCGCAGCCGTGCTGCTGCCCCAGGACGCGAGCGGGATGGACCCCGCCTCGGTCAAGGGCATCGCCAACCTCGTGGCCGCCTCGGTCCCGAACCTCAAGGCCTCCTCGGTGACGATCACCGACGGCTCCGGCGCGATGCTGTGGCCCTCGGGCGGCGGCGCGGGCGGTGGCGGTGGCGCCGACGGCCTGCCGAGCAAGACCGCGGCCGAGGCCAAGTACAACGCCTCGGCGGAGGCCAGCCTGCAGTCGCTGCTGGACCGCACGCTCGGCCAGGACAAGGCGCAGGTCGTCGTCCACTCCGACCTCAACGTCGACAAGATCGACGAGCAGGCCCTGACCTACTCGGGCAAGACCGTCCCGCTCGCCGAGAAGACGAGCACCGAGTCGCTGAAGGGCTCCGGCACCACGTCTGGCGGCACCTCCGGCACGGCCAGCAACCTGCCCAGCTACGCGGCCAACGCCACGAGCGGCAGCGGCAACAACAACTACAAGAACACGACGGTCGACAAGACCAACGGCGCCGACAAGACCATCACCAAGACCCAGAAGGCCACGGGTGGCGTCAACCGTCTCGACGTCGCGGTCCTCTTGGACAAGTCGGTCAAGCTGCAGGGCTCCCAGATGACGGCGCTGAAGGCCAGCCTCGCCTCAGCCGCCGGCCTGCAGATCGCCCAGCGCAAGGACACGCTGAACATCACCGAGGGCCTCGCGTTCGCCAAGGTGCCGACCACCGCGGCCAAGTCGGGCCCGATCCCGGCGGCGGCCGAAGGCATCCTCAAGGGCTTGGGGATCGGCATCGGCGCGCTGTTCTTCCTGTTCTTCGTCACGCGCCACCTGCGCAAGCGCGAGCGTGGCGAGCTGATCGACGAGCCGTCGTGGCTGCGCACCCTGGAGGCCGCGCAGCCCAAGGAGCTCATGCCGATGCCGGACCTCTCCGGCGGTGGCGGGGTCGCGACCGACGTGTCGATCGCCAACGCCGACCCGCGTCGCCAGCAGCTCGACACGATCATCCAGGGTGAGCCCGAGCGCGTCGCCGCGCACCTGCGCTCCTGGATCACCGAGGACAGCAAGTGAGCGTCGTCGCCCGCACCGGCTCAGCGGGCCTGACCGGCCGCCAGAAGGCCGCGGTCTTCCTCATCACGATCGGCAGCGCCCGCGCCGCCGAGATCCTGAAGTTCCTCAGCGAGCGCGAGATCGAGGCGCTGTCGTCGGAGATGGCGTCGCTGTGGCGCGTCAAGGCCGAGACGGCCGATGCCGTCGTCCAGGAGCTCGCCGAGCGCTTCGACGGCACCAACGAGTTTGCGCTGGGCGGCCCCGAGTTCGCCCGCGAGGTCCTCGAGCACCTGCTCGGCCCGGAGCGCGCCGAGGAGATCCTCGGCCAGATCACCTCCTCGGCCGAGCTGCGCCCGTTTGACTTCCTGCGCCGCACCCCGCCGGAGCAGATCGCGACCTTCCTCGCCGACGAGGCGCCGCAGACGATCGCGCTCGTCGTCGCCTCGCTGCACACGACGCTGGGCGCCTCGGTGCTCGGCGCGCTGCCACCCGAGATCCAGGCCAACGTCGCGATGCGCATCGCGACGATGGAGGACACCAACCCGGGTGTCGTCGAGGACGTCGAGCGCGGGCTGCGGATGAAGCTCTCCAACGTCCTGACCCAGGAGTTCTCCCAGGCCGGCGGCGTCGATTCGCTCGCCGAGCTGCTCAACCGCGCCGGGCGCTCGACCGAGCGCACCGTGCTGGAGGCGATCGCCGAGACCGACGGCGAGCTGGCCGACGAGATCCGCCAGAAGCTCTTCACCTTCGACGACATCGTCGTGCTGAGCGACCGCGACATCCAGCTGCTGCTGCGCGAGGTCGATCAGAAGGACCTCGGGCTGGCGCTGCGCGGCGTCACCGACGAGGTCAAGGACACCATCTTCCGCAACATGTCCACGCGCGGCGCCGAGATGCTCCAGGAGGACCTGGACACCGCCCAGCCGCAGCGCCGGTCGGTGGTCGAGGAGGCCCAGAGCCGCATCGTCGGCGCGATCCGCCGCCTTGAAGACGCCGGCGCGATCACGATCGGGCGCGGTGGCGAGGACGGCGAAGCCTCCGAGGACGACATCATCTGATGGAGGCCTTCGAGCTTCCCACCCTGGAGCCGCCGCCCGGCCTGCACGCCTACGCGGCGCCGGCCGCGGCCGAGCCCGCGATCGACCTGGCCGCTGAGGCCGAGGCCGCGCGTGCCGCAGGCCACGAGGCGGGTTTCCAGGCGGGCCTCTTGGAGGTCCAGGAGCAGATGGCCGCGGGTGTCGCGGCGTTGGCGGCCGCGGTTGCTGAGGTCGCCGCCGAGCGCGAGCGCGTGTCGAGC
Organism: Baekduia sp.; assembly: GCA_040509415.1. Classification (GTDB taxonomy): domain Bacteria; phylum Actinomycetota; class Thermoleophilia; order Solirubrobacterales; family Solirubrobacteraceae; genus Baekduia. The sequence continues at coordinate 7,310 of JBEVLC010000105.1, forward strand.
GCTGTCGAGGCGGCTGCCGTCGAGCTGGGACTGCGCATCGCCGAGCAGGCGCTGGGCGCCGCCGTCGAGGTCCGGGCCGAAGCTGTTGTCGACGTCGTCCGCGGCGCGCTGCGCCGGCTGGTCGAGCGCGACCGCGTCACGATCCTCGTCAACCCCGAGGACCTCGACCTGGTCCGCGGCGCCTCCGACGCGCTGATGGCCGAGCTCGGTGGCATCGAGCACTGCGACGTGCAGGCCGAGCGCCGCGTGGCGCGCGGCGGGGCGATCGTCCGCACGGTCGAGGGTGAGGTCGACGCCACGCTGCCCACCAAGCTCGCGCGTGCGCGCGAGACACTGCAGGAAGAGCTGCGCGGGTAATGGCCGAGCTCGTGATGGAGCAGGGCGGCGCCGTGCTGGCGCCCGAGGCCGCGGTCGTGCAGCGGCTCACCGATCTCGGCCGCGCCGTGTCGCGCGCCGACCTGCATCGCCGCCACGGCCGCGTCATGGACCTGATCGGGCTGATCGTCGAGGCGACCGGCCTGGAAGCCGAAGTGGGGGAGGTCTGCGAGGTTCGCACCGGCCGCGACCCCGCCACCGGCGGCTGGACGACGATCGGCGCCGAGGTCGTCGGCTTCCGCTCGGGTCGCACGCTGCTGATGCCGCTCGGCGAGATGCAGGGCATCGGGCCGGGCGACATCGTCACCGCGACCGGCCGCCAGGTCTCGGTCGCGATCGGCTCCGAGCTGCTCGGCCGCGTGCTTGATGGCCTTGGGAACCCGATCGACGGCGGTCCGTCGCTCCAGACGCTGACCCAGCGCCCGATCGTCGGGTCGCCGCCGTCGCCCTTGGGGCGCCCGCGGATCACCGATCGCGTGACGCTCGGCGTGCGCGCGCTCGACTCGCTCGTCCCCTGCGGCCGTGGTCAGCGCCTGGGCATCTTCGCCGGCTCGGGTGTGGGCAAGTCATCGCTGTTGGGCATGATCGCCCGGTCGACCTCGGCCGATATCAACGTCATCTGCCTCGTCGGCGAGCGTGGCCGCGAGGTCAAGGAGTTCATCGACCGCGACCTCGGGCCCGCGATCGCGCGGTCGGTCGTCGTCGTCGCGACCTCCGACCAGCCCGCGCTCGTGCGCATCAAGGCTGCCCTGGCCGCCACGACGATCGCCGAGCACTTCCGCGACCAGGGCGCCGACGTCATGTTGATGATGGACTCGGTCACGCGCTTCGCCATGGCCCAACGAGAAGTTGGTTTGGCGATCGGCGAGCCGCCCGCCACGCGCGGCTACACGCCGTCGGTCTTCGCGTTGCTGCCCAAGCTCCTGGAGCGGTCGGGCACCAGCCCGGATGGGTCGATCACCGCGTTGTACACCGTCTTGGTCGACGGTGATGACATGAACGAGCCGGTCGCCGACTCGGTGCGGTCGATCCTCGACGGCCACATCGTGTTGACGCGCGAGCTCGCGCACGCCGGCCACTACCCGGCGATCGACGTCCTGCAGTCGGTGTCGCGCCTGGAGCGCGAGATCGGCTCGCCCGACGTGCTGGAGGGCGCGACGCAGCTGCGCTCGCTGCTGGCGGCCTACCGCGACAAGCGCGACCTGATCGCGATCGGCGCCTACGAGCGCGGCAGCGACCCGCTGACCGACAAGGCCATTGACTTGAAGGACGCGATCGACGGCTTCCTCAAGCAGAAGCCCGACGAGGCCGTGCCCGGCCCGGACTCCGACGACCAACTGCTGCGCACCGTTGGGGTCATTGGCTCCACGGTGGGCGAATTGGCCGCTGGCATGGGCGATCCGCAGCTGGGCGAGATGCCTGGCCTGGAGCCGGTCGCGCCGACCGGCCCGTCCGCCATCCCGCCGTTGAACCTCGCGGTCTAGCGCACTGCTCCGACAGTCGTCCAGCACGCTCAACAGACCCGCTACCCGTCCGACGAACCAGAACGAGATGTCTCGCCCTTTTCGATTCGGCCTTCAGCGTGTGCGCGAGATCCGCGCCCATGATGAGGACCAGGCGAAGGAGCGCTTCGCGGCCAGCCTCAACGAGCGCGTGCGCGGCGAGGCGGTGCTCCGTGCGGCTGAGGAGCGCCTGCGCGACGCGCAGAGCGGCCCGATCGCTCAGGGCTTCGGTCCGCTGACTGGCGCTGCGCTGGTCTCGCGCCAGGCGTGGGTCGATCGCCTCCGCAACGACCGCGCCGACGCCGCGCTGCGGATGAACAGCTATGACAACGAGCTGCAGCGCCGCCGCGTGGAGCTGACGCAGGCCAGCCAGGCGCGTGAGGTGCTCGACAAGCTCGAGACCCGTCAGCGCGAGGCGCACCGCCAGGTCGGCGAGCGGCTCGAGAACGCCGAGCTCGACGAGATGGGCCTGCGCGCCCACGCGCGCCGGAGCGCCGCATGAGCGTCGAGCTGATCGGCGCGCGCGTTGCTGAGCTCCAGCAGCAGATCGCGGCCTTCAACGGGCAGGGCACGGCGACCCCGTCCACCAGCTTTGCGTCCCAGCTCGCGAGCGCCCAGTCGAGCGCTGGTGCGGCGACCGGTGGCGCTGCGGCGATCCCGACCACGCTCGGCGGCGGCGCTCCCACGCAGTACGACGCGCAGATCACGGCCGCGGCCACCAAGTACGGCATCGACCCCGCGCTGCTCAAGGGCCTGATCCGCCAGGAGTCCAACTTCAACGCTGCCGCACGCTCCGGCGCCGGCGCGCAGGGCCTGACCCAGCTGATGCCGGGCACGGCGTCTGGGCTCGGCGTCGATCCCAGTGACCCCGCGCAGGCGATCGAGGGTGGCGCCAAGTACCTCAAGCAGCAGCTCGATCGCTTCGGCGGCGACGTGTCCAAGGCGCTGGCCGCCTACAACGCGGGCCCGGGCGCGGTCGCTAAGTACGGCGGCGTCCCGCCGTATGCCGAGACACAGAACTACGTGCAGAAGGTGCTGGGCTACGCGGCCGAGTACGGCGCCGCTGCCCCCGCCGCCGCGGCGACCTCCGCAGTTCCCACCTCCGCCGTTCCGGTGACCACCACCCCCGTCTCGGCGACGAGCGTGCTCGCGAGCACCGGCGCCGACACCTCCTCCTCCGGCTCCCTGGACTACAGCACGCTCTGATGCCCGCGCTCCCCATCAGCCCGCCGACATCGGCGCGTGCGGGCTCCGCTCCCAAGAGCGCGAGTCCGCCACCAGGGAATGCGGCCCCACCCACCCACTTCGCCGCTCTCCTGGACCAGACCTCGGCCCGGACCGCATCCGCGGAAGGCCCCAAGAACCGTCCCGCTCAGACCGAGCCGCGATGCCGCGACGCCGCGGCGCCCAAGGACGACAACAAGGGCACCGCCGCGCCGGATGCGCAGGCCCCGGCCGCCGTGTCCCCGGCACAGGCCGCGGCAGAACCGACACAAGGCCAGGCGTCCGCGGGCACGACTCCTTCGGGCACGGAGCCGACGCAGGGCCAAACCCCTGTTGTCACAGACGCGCCGCAACGTCTGGCTGCAACGGGCGCGCAGCCGGCGCCGGTCGCACCGGCTGTGGATCCCCCTGCCGTGGCCGCGGTGCCCGCCGCCGCTCCCGTTCCCGCCGTCGCTCCCGCCGTGACGCCTGCCACGTCCGAGCCCGCCACAACCGCTGCGGCCGTGGCCCTCCAGGCCACTGCTGCCGCCGGCACCACCACGGCGCAGCCTGCCCCAGCAGCCGGCGTGACGCCGACCGATGCACTCCCCGCGCCGACCGACGGCGCGCCCGCCGGCAAGCTCCAGATCCCCGCCGAGCTGCTCGACGCCAAGGGCGGCCACACCAAGGACTTCAAGAACGGCGACCAGCCCCGGCGCGACCTGCCGCCGGCCCCGACGCTGCCACCGACCGCTGATGCCGCGGCTGCGCCGGCGGTGGTGCCCGCTGCCGCACCGGCCGTGGTGCCTGCTGCCGCACCGACCCCGCCGGTCGATGCCGCCGTGGCGGTCGCCCCTGCACCGACCGCCGCCGCCGTCCAGGCTCAGCCCGCCGCGACGCTCCAGACTGCCGTTCCGGTCGCCAACGGGGCGCCGCAACTGACCCGCGGCTCCGTCCTGCAGACCGCCGAGCGCGTCCAGGAGCTGGTGCGCATCGCCACCACCCGCGCCGGCAACGCGCGGGCGATCCTCCAACTGCGCCCCGCCGAGCTCGGCCAGGTCGACGTCCATCTGCGCACCACGCGCAACGGCTTGGTGGCGACGATCTCCGCCCACGAGCAGGTTGGCCTCGACGCCATGCACCAAGCGGGCGCCGAGCTGCGCCGGACGCTGGAGGACAAGGGCGTGCAGCTGCACAGCCTCGACCTCCAGCTCGGGGCCGGCGGCCACGACTTCTCCAACCAGGGCGACGCGCGCGAGGCCAGTTCAGGCCGCCGCGGCGCTGGGGCGGGCGGGACCGATTCCCTCGACAGCGACGATCCCGTCGCCGAGGACGAGCTGACCATCACCCACGCCCCGTCGACGCCCGCAGGCGCGCTCGTCGACGTCCAGGCCTGACACCGCGGTACCGAGAGGACGGATCCTCATGTCTAGCACCACCGGCATCACCAACACCTACACCAACCCGGCGTACAACATGGACGACAAGTCCGCCAGCTCGTCGCTGGACAAGAACGGGTTCCTGAAGATGCTCACCGAGCAGATGCGCAACCAGGACCCGACGTCGGGACAGGACCCCAACCAGTACTTCCAGACGATCTCGCAGATGACGAGCGTCGAGCAGCTGACCAACCTGGCCACGGCCTCGACGGCGGCGCTCTCGCGCCAGAAGGACACCAGCGCCACGCAGCTGATCGGCAAGACGGTCACCTATCCCGGCACCGACGGCCTGCCCGTCACCGGCCTGGTGGAGAGCGTGCAGCTGTCGGCGAAGACCGGCCCGTCGCTGACGGTCGCCGGCGTCGCGGGCATCAACCCCGACCTCGTCAACAACGTCAAGTAGTCCGATGAGCAGTTCGTTCAACCCAGCGCTCGTCCCGCCTGGCGTCTCCGCGCCTTCGCAGGTCGCTGCGCGGACGCAGCCGGTCCGGCCATCCGTCCAGACGCCTCAAGGACCGGCGTTCGCGGACGTTCTTAGGGACACGGCGGGCACGAAGCCCGTCACGTTCAGCAAGCACGCCGTCCAGCGCCTGGAGCGCCGCAATCTCCCCGTCGACCAGACGGTGATGCAGCGTCTTCAGGACGGGGTCGATCGTGCCGCGGGCAAGGGTGCCCGCGACGCGGTGGTCCTCGTGGACGACACGGCATTTGTGGTCTCGGTCTCCAACCGCACGGTCGTCACGGCCGTCGGACGCGACCAGATGAAGGACCACGTGTTCACGAACATCGACAGCGCCGTCATCGCCTGAGCGACGACGGTGCGGCAGGACGCCAAAACACCAACACCGGCTGGACCCCATCGGGGAAGCCGGAGGACCTCACAGGAGCCTCCACAATGATCCGCGGCATGTACTCGGCCATCTCCGGCCTGCGCACCCACCAGACGATGCTCGACGTGGTGAGCAACAACCTCGCCAACGTCAACACCGTCGGCTATAAGTCCTCGCGCGTGACGTTCAAGGACCAGCTGCAGCAGACGCTCTACGGCGGCTCCGCCGAGGGTCCCAACACCGGCGGCACGAACTCGGCCCAGGTCGGCCTCGGCGTGCAGCTCGGCTCGATCGACGCCGTCATGAGCGACGGCTCGATGCAGGCCACGGGCACCCCGCTGGACGTCGCGATCCAGGGCGACGGCTTCTTCCGCGTCGGCATCGGCGACCCGTCGACGACGCCGGCCACGATGCCCACCGAGATGAACTACACCCGCGCGGGCAACTTCATCCGCAACGACCAGGGCTACGTGACCACGCCCGAGGGCTACTACGTCATGGGTCGCGACGCGACCACGACGCCGGCCTCCGACACCTTCATCCAGATCCCGGACGGCGCGTCCGGCATCGCGGTCGGCACCAACGGCGACGTCAGCTACGTTCCGGCCGGCGGCGGCGCGCGCACGGTCGCGGGCACGATCGGCCTCGCCAAGTTCCCCAACGACGAGGGCCTGCTGCGGCTCTCGGGCAACCGCTGGGCGGCCCACCCGTCGGCGGGCACCCCGCAGATCGGCACGCCGGACGGCACGACCTTCGGCCAGACGATCGGCGGCACGTTGGAGATGTCCAACGTCGACCTGGCGTCGGAGTTCACCAGCATGATCGTCGCCCAGCGCGGCTTCCAGGCCAACTCGAAGGTCATCTCGACGTCTGACGAGATGCTCCAAGAGCTGGTCAACCTCAAGCGCTAGCCCGCTTGCACCCAGCTGAGTCACGGCACGGCCGCCCGCGCGAGCGCGGAGGGCGTTCGCTCGGGCGGGCGTGACGTGGCTCAGCTGATCCAAGCCCTTAGGAGCACCCATGATCGAGCTGCACAAGCTCTCGCACGGGCGGGAGCCGTTTCACCTCAACTGCGATCTGATCGAGCGCGTCGACGCCTCTCCGGACTGCCACGTCACGTTGACGACAGGACAGCGGATCGCCGTCTGCGAGTCGGTCGACGAGGTCATCGCGAAGATCCGCGCGTGGCGCGTCGACGTGCTGACGCAATCGCTGCGTCTCTCGCGCTGAATCGCGCGCCCGGTCCGCTCTCAAGGGCCTCTGCGCCCGGTCGATCACCGGGAAGACCGTCCTTCCTATTGGAGCACCCATGCCTGAAGAGCCCCTCCAGCGGCAGCTCGTGGTCTTCTCCCTCGGGGAGGAGGAGTACGCGCTGCCGATCACGCAGGTCCACGAGATCATCCGCTACACCGAGCCGCGCTCGGTGGCCTCGACGGACCCCAGCGTGCGTGGCGTGATCTCCCTGCGGGGCAAGATCCTCCCGGTCTACGACCTGGCCACCCGCCTGGGCGTCGACCACGCCGACGTCAGCGAGGCCAAGATCGTCATCGTCGAGACCGCGCAGGACATGGCCGGCGTCATCGTCGACGACGTCGAGGAGGTCATCACCATCGACGCCGAGCAGATCGGTGAGGCGCCGAGCGCCGGTGGCCGCGGCATCGACGGCATCGCCAAGATCGACGACCGCCTCGTGGTGCTGCTCGACCCCGAGGGGATCGTGGGCGCCGCCTCAGCCGCTCCAGCCGTCGATGGGGTGGGTGGGTCCGACTCCTCCGACGAGCTGCGCGACGCCGCCTAGGCCGGAGATCGCGAATCCCTCCCGTGCTCGCCGCCGCCCGCACCACCAAGCCGTCCCGGATCCTCGTCGCCGACGACTCCACCTTCATGCGCCGCGTGCTGACGCAGGCGCTAGGCGACGCCGGGTTCGACGTCGTGGGGGAGGCTGCCGACGGCGACGAGGCGCTCGCGCTCTACCGCCAGCTGCGCCCTGACGCCATGACGCTCGACCTCGCCATGCCCGGCATGGACGGGATCGGCGTGCTGCGCGCCTTGCGCGGCGAACGCTCGTCGCTGCCCGTCGTGGTCGTCTCGGCGTTCTCGCCGGCCCACGGTGCTCGCGCGGTGGACGCGCTGGCCGAGGGCGCCTTCGACCTGGTCGCCAAGCCCGTCTACGGAGAGCCGCTCGAGCAGTTCGTCGCCGCGCTGCGCGAGAAGGTCACCGCGGCTGCCGCGTCGGCCTCCCCGGTGGTCACCACCAAGCCGCGGCGCGTGCCGCTGTCGGCCGCGCCGGCCGTCTCGCGCCTGCGTGCCCGCCGCGCGCCGGCCGCCTCCAGGAAGGTCGTGCTGATCGCCACCTCGACCGGTGGCCCGCGCGCGCTGGCGCGATTGATCCCGGCGCTGCCCTCGCCCCTGGGCGCGGGCGGGATGATCATCCAGCACATGCCGGAGGGGTTCACCGCCTCGCTGGCCGAGCGGCTGGACCGCAGCTCCAAGCTCAAGGTGGTCGAGGCCGCCGGTGGCGAGACGCTGGCGCCCGACACCCTGCTGCTCGCCGCGGGCGGCCGTCACCTGCGCCTCGGCGAGGATGGCGTGACGCGGCTTTCGGACGCGGCGGCCGTCGGCGGCCTGCGCCCGCGCGCCGACCTCACGATCGCCGATGCCGCCAAGCTCTACGGCGATCGCCTGCTGCTGGTCGTCATGACCGGCATGGGCAAGGACGGCCTCGACGGCGCGCGCGAGGTGCGGGCCCGCGGCGGCCGGGTCCTGGCCGAGGCGGAGTCCAGCTGCACCGTCTACGGCATGCCGCGCGCGATCGTCGAAGCGCAGCTGGCCGACGTCGTCGTCGGGCTCGGCGAGCTCGCCGAGGCCAACGCCACGGAGACGGGCTCGTGAGCACCGCCACCTCCAGCGCCGTTGCGCGTCGCGGCGCCGGCGACGACTACGTGACGTTCTGCAGCGCGCTGCGCCACGTCTGCGGCATCGACCTCTTGCAGTACAAGCGCGGCCAGATGGAGCGGCGCATCCGCTCGTTCGCCGCGACGCGCGGCGCCGCCGACCTCGTCGCCTACGCCGCCATCTTGCGGACCGACAAGGAGGAGCTCGAGAAGTTCCTCGACCGCGTGACGATCAACGTCTCGCGCCTGTGGCGCAACCCGGAGCAGTGGGAGACGCTGGAGGAGCGGATCCTCCCCGACCTCGCCGCGACGGCGCGCCAAGCCAACCGCATCCGCGCCTGGTCGGCCGGCTGCTCCTACGGCGCCGAGGCCTACACCTTGGCCGCGATCGCGCGCCGCGCGATCCCGCAGGCCGTCGTCACGATCCTCGGCACCGACATCGACACCCGGATGGTGCGGCGCGCCCGCACCGGCGTCTTCTCGATCGAGGACGCCCGCGACGCGCCGACCGCGACGCTCGCCGGCCACTTCGAGCTGACCGACGGCCGCTGGCACGCCTCCGAGGAGCTCAAGCGCCTCGTGCGCTTCGAGCACGGCGACCTGCTGACGATCACCCCGCCGGCGGGCGCCTACGACCTGGTGCTCTGCCGCAACACCGTCATCTACTTCAACGAGGACGTGCGCGACGCGCTGCACGGCCGGCTGGCCACGAGCCTGCGCGCCGGCGGCCGCCTGGTCGTTGGCGCCACCGAGCGCGTCTCGGAGCCCGCGCGCCACGGCCTCGCCCCCGAGTCCCCCTTCGTCTATCGGAAGCTCTGATGGATACCTCCGACTACCTTCCGATGTTCCTGGCCGAGTGCCGGGAGAACCTCCAGGAGCTCAACCTCGCCGTCGTGCGCCTCGAGGAGGCGCCCGAGGATCGCGAGACCGTCGACGCGATCTTCCGCATCGCGCACTCCCTGAAGGGCATGGCGGCGACCATGGGCTATGAGGGCATGGCGACCCTCACGCACAAGATGGAGGACGTCTTCGAGCTGCTGCGCCAGCGCGGCACGGGGCTGACCGGCGAGGTCGTCGACGTCCTGCTCGCCTGCCTGGACGCGCTCTCGGGCGCGGTCGACGCCATCGAGGCCGACGGTGCCGAGAGCCTCGATCCGGCGGTCCTCGTCGAGCGCCTCGGCGGCCTCGTCCGCGGTCGCGACGACCGCGACGCGCCCGAGCCTGAGGTCGTCGTCCCGCCGGCCAAGCTCGCGCCGGTCGGCGACGGGCACACCGTGCTGGAGATCCACGTCGCGCTGGCGCCCGATGCGCAGATGCCGGCCGTGCGCGCCTTCCAGGTCCTGGCCGCCGTCGCCGAGCACGGCGAAGTGCTGCGCTCCACGCCCGCCGAAGATGAGGTCGACGGCTTCACCGGCCGCATCATCGAGATCCTGCTGGCCACCGACCAGGCGGCCGATGAGGTGGCCGCCGCGGTGCGCGCGGTGCCCGACGTCGGTGATGCCCGCGTCGTCGAGGCCACCGCCGAGCCGGTCGAGGAGCCCGCGCCGCTGGCCGTCGTGGAGGAGGAGCACGTCGCGCTGCCCACGGCTCCGGCTCCGTCTCCCGCCGGGCGGGTGGGTCCGATTTCCGCCGCGGCCGCCAAGAAGACCGCCCAGCACCGGACCGTCCGCGTCGACGCCGCGCGCCTGGATCAGCTCATGCACCTGATGGGCGAGCTGGTCGTGCAGCGCACGCATGTCGAGGCGCTGTCGGCCGAGGCCGACGTGCCCGGACTCGGCCAGGCGATGCAGGAGCTCACGCGCTCCTCACACGCCCTGCAGGCGATGGTCATGCAGATCCGCATGATCCCGGTCGACGCCGTCTTCACGCGCTTCCCGCGGCTGGTCCGTGACGTCGCGACCCGCCTGGGCAAGCAGGTCGAGCTCGACCTCGTCGGCAAGAACACCGAGTTGGATCGCACGGTCGTCGACGCGATCGGCGACCCGCTCGTGCACCTGATCCGCAACGCGCTTGACCACGGCCTCGAATCGCCCGCCGATCGCGTCGCGGCCGGCAAGCCGCCGATCGGCAAGCTCACGATCGCCGCCCGCCACGCCGGCGGCTCGATCGCGATCACGGTCTCTGACGACGGCCATGGCATCGACCCGCAGAAGGTCGCCGCGGTCGCCGCCGCGCGTGGGCTGATCACGCGCGAGCAGGCCCAGCTGGTCGACATGCGGGCCGCGATCGAGCTGCTCTTCGCGCCCGGCTTCTCCACCGCGGCCGAGGTCGGCGACCTGTCGGGGCGCGGCGTCGGGATGGACGCGGTGCGCGACAAGGTCCGCGAGCTCGGCGGCGAGGTGACGGTCACCTCGGTCCAGGGCGAGGGCACCGTCAACGAGATCCGCCTGCCGCTCACGCTCGCGATCATGTCCGCCTTGGTCGTCGAGGCCGGCGGCCAGCCGTTCGGCATCCCGCTGGCGCGCGTCGAGCGCACGATGCGCATCGACGATCACCCGATCCGCTCGGTCGCGGGCGCCAAGATGCTCGTCCTCAAGGACGAGGCCTTGCCGCTGCGGCGCGGGGTCGACGTCTTCGGTGGTTCAGCGGGGAATGCCGCCGACGCCAAGGCGCTCGACACCCACGTGGTGATCGTGCGCGGCACCGACGGCGCCGTCGCCCTCTCGGTCTCCAAGCTCATCGGCCCGCGCGAGCTGGTCACCCGGCCGCTGCCGGCGAACGTCGGCCAGGAGGCCGCGGTCTCCGGCGCGGCCGTGCTCTCCAACGGCGACATCGTCCTGCTCGCCGATTGCGACGCGTTGACCCTGAACACCAACCCGGCGTTGTCCGTGGCTGAGCGCGTCGCTGCGCTCGGCACGGCTGTCTGACGATCTGTAGGGAAGCCATGAACGCACTCACCGACATGCAGCTCGACGCCCTGCGCGAGCTCGCCAACATCGGCTCCGGCAACGCCGGCACCGCGTTGAGCTCGATGCTCGGCAAGGCCGTCGACATCTCGGTGCCGACGGCGGCCGCGCTGCCGCTGGCCGAGGCTGTCGCCATCGCCGGCGCGCCCGAGGAGCTGCGCCACGGCGTCGTCGTGCCGGTCGTCGGCGACTTCGAGGCGATCGTGCTGCTGCTCTTCCCCGATCCCGACGCCCGCGCGCTCTGCCGCATCTATGGCATCGAGCCCTCGACCCCGGACGGCCGGTCGATGCTCGGCGAGGTCGGCAACATCCTTGGGACCAACTACATCAACGTGCTCGCCCAGATGGTCGGCATGGTGATCGAGCCGACGCCGCCGCAGGTCGTCGAGGACATGCTCGGCGCCATCCTCTCCTCGGTCCTGCTCGGTCGCGGCGACGACGTCGACGAGGCGCTGATCCTCGACTCCAACCTCATGGTCGAAGGCGAGCAGTGCTCGCTGTCCTTCCTGCTGTTGTCCGACCGTGGCGGCATCAAGCAGCTTCTGGAGCGGTTGGGCCTGTAGATGGAGACGGTCGTCCACATGGGCGAGGCGCAAGTCTCCAGCACGCCAGGCGACACCTTGGCGTGCATCGGGCTGGGCTCCTGCATCGGGCTGACGTTGGTCGACCGCCGCCGCGGCATCGCCGGGCTGGCGCACGTGATGCTGCCCGCGTGCACGCAGCCCGATCCGCCGCTGCCGCACAAGTACGCCGACCTCGCGGTGCCGTCGTTGCTTGGGCTCATGCTGGCCACCGGCGCCCGCCGCAGCCGGCTGGAGGCCGTGCTGGCCGGGGGCGCCGCCATGTTCCAGTTCAGCGGTGGCAGCGGCCAGGAGATCGGGCAGCGCAACATCGCGGCCGTCACCCGCATGGTGGAGGCCGCTCGGATCCCGATCCGCGCCGCCGAGACCGGCGGCCACAACGGCCGCACGCTGCGCGTCCACGTCGGCGCCGACATCTCCATCACCGTCCGCGAGGCCGGCGGCCGCGAGCAGCAACTGCTCGGCGGGCCGGCGGGGCGGGCGGGAACCGATTCAAAGGTCGTTTACGCATGAGCGGGTTCTTGGACGCCAACGAGATCGAGAAGCTCTTCGAGCGGGCCAGCGAGGGCAGCCTGCCGGTCGACGCCGACAGCCGCCCGGGCCGCCGCGCCCGCTGGCTGCGCACCGTCGACTTCACGCGGCCGACGAAGTTCACCACCGATCAGGAGCGGCGGATCCGCCGCGCCATGGACACCTTCATCGAGCGATCGGCCACGCGCCTGGTCGCCGAGCACCGCACCGCGATCGAGCTCGAGGTCATCGACGTCGGCCAGTTCACGTGGACCAACGCGTTCGCCCAGCTGCCCGACCACTCCGTCCACATCCAGATCGACACGGCGCCGCACAAGGGCCGGATGCTGTTGAGCGCCGAGCTGCCGGTCGTGCTGGTCGCGCTGGAGCGGATGCTCGGCGGCCGCCCCGACACCGCCTCGCGCGATCGCGAGCTGACCGACATCGACCTGATGGTCGTCCAGCGGATGTTCGGCACGATCGTGGAGGCGCTTTCCTCGGTCTGGTTCGAGGTGTCCGAGATGACCCTCGAGGTCTCCGAGGTCGACACCCAGGCAGAGACGGTCCAGGTCGCCTCCGGCTCGGAGCCGACCCTCGTCCTCACCCTCGAAGCGCGCCTCGACGGCCTGTCGTCGACGATGGCGTTGCTCATCCCCTACGCGGCGATCGCGCCGGTCGCCTCGGCGTTCTCGCGCCACGACGAAGAGTCCACGACGCGCGACCCGGTCGTCGCCGCGGCCGTCAACGAGGGCCTGAGCCACGTCGAGGTCTCGCTGCGCGCCGAGGTCGCCGACACGCAGCTGACGCTCGCCGAGATCCTCGCCCTGGCGCCGGGAGATGTCATCCGCCTTGATGCGGACGCCGACACCGAGCTGACGCTCTTTGCCGACCGCACGCCCGTGCACCACGCGCGCGGCGGTCGCAGCGGCAAGCACCGCGCCGTCCAGATCACCGGTCCCGTTCAGGAGAAGCCATGAACGCCGAGCAAGCCCTCCTGCGCCTCGGCGCCTCGACCGCCGAGGCCGTCCAGGGCGTGCTTCAGATGTTCGCGCCCGACGGCGTCTCGCTCGGGACCGTCGAGGTCATCCCACCCGACCAGTCGCCGTTCGCCGACGCGATCTTCCCCGCCATCGGCGCCGACGTCTCCTACGTCGACGGCGTGACCGGCGGCAACGTGATGGTCATCGGCATCGAAGGCGCCCGGCGCCTGGCCGCGGCCATGATGGGCGTCGATCCCACCGACGTCGAGGCTGGCGGCGAGCTGTCAGAGCTCGAGTTCTCCGCCGTCGGCGAGGCGATGAACCAGATGATGTCGGCCGCCGCGGTGGCCACCAGCAAGGTGCTCGGCGAAGAGGTCGAGATCGCCCCGCCTGACATCCGCCAGCTTGCCGACGCCGACGCCGGCGGCACCGGCTGGGAGCACCCCGGCCACGCCACCGCCGTGACGTTCACCTTCTGCGGCGTTCCGTGCCTGCTCGTGCAGCTCGTCCCCAACGCGTTCATCGTGCGCATGACGCGCGCGCTGGACGGGCTGACCGAGAGCCACGACGACGCTCCGCTCGGCGACGCGCTACGCGACATCAGCGTGCGCGTCTGGGCCGAGCTGGGCCGCACGCGGATGCCCTCGGGTCGGATCGTCGCGCTGCCCAGCGGCGCGGTCGTCGAGCTCGATCGTGCCGTCGAGGCGCCGATCGACCTCTACGCCGATGGCATGCGGTTCGCCACCGGCCGTCTGCTTGTCACCGACGACGGCGGCCTGGCCGTGCGCATCGAGACGGTCCTCGGCGCGACCGATTCAGCTTCCCCAAACCCTGCTCCGCTCGATCCCCCCACGCCTACGGAGGTTGCAGTCTGATGGCACGCGTGCTCGTCGTAGATGACGCCGCGTTCATGCGCAAGATGGTGTCCGACGCCCTGACGGGCGGCGGTCACGAGATCGTTGGCGAGGCCGCCAACGGTGCCGAGGCGGTGCAGCGCTTTCAGGAGCTGCGCCCCGACATCATGACGCTGGACATCACCATGCCCGAGAAGGATGGGCTGGCCGCATTGAAGGAGATCATCGCCGTCGATCCCGGCGCGAAGGTCGTCATGTGCTCGGCGCTGGGCCAGGAGTCCAAGGTGCTCGAGTCGATCAAGCTCGGCGCCAAGGACTTCGTCGTCAAGCCCTTCCAGGTCGATCGCGTTCTGTCGGCCGTGGAGAAGGCGCTGGGCTAGTACCAGCGCCCTGAAGTCCGGCACGCGATGGCCGACGACAGGGGGTGACACTTATGAAGGCCGCCACCGCAATCGGAATCGGAATCGCCGCTGCCGCCATCATCGTGGCCGGCATCATGGAGGGCGTCGCGCCGCCGATGCTCCTCAACATCAACGCGCTGCTCATCGTGCTCGGCGGGACCGGCGGCGCGATCTTCGCCGGCGTCGGGATGAAGCGCTTCATGGCGATCCCAAAGCTGTACATGAAGGCCTTCATGACCGAGGCCCCCGACATGGCAGCCCGCGTCAAGACGCTCGTCTCCTTCGCCGAGCGGGCCCGCAAGGACGGCCTGCTCGCACTGGAGGAGGAGATCGAGGCGATCGAGGAGCCCTTCATGCGCAAGGGCATGCAGTTGATCGTCGACGGCACGGACCCCGACCTCCTGCGCGAGATCCTCGACGCCGAGATCGATGCGATGGCGGCGCGCCACAAGATGGGCTCCGCGGTCTTCGAGAAGGCCGGCGGCGTGGCGCCGACGATCGGCGTGCTCGGCACCGTCGTCTCGCTGGTGCACGTGCTCTCCAACCTCAGCGCCCCCGAGACGCTCGGCCCGTCCATCTCCGCCGCCTTCATCGCGACGCTCTACGGCGTGGGCTCGGCGAACGTCGTGTACATGCCCGTCTGCTACTCGCTGCAGATGCTGAGCCAGAAGGAGGTCGACGAGCGCACGCTGGTGCTCGAGGGCATCCTCGCGATCCAGGCCGGCGACAACCCGCGCATGGTGCAGCAGAAGCTGCTCAGCTACCTCGCTCCCGCCGAGCGCGAGGCCGTCGAGTCCGACGATGCCAAGCCGGCGCTCAAGGCCGTCGACGACGTCGCCGAGGCTGCCTAGGTCTTCGTATGTCCGGGCATGGGGGAAAGAAGAAGAAGCGGGGTGGCGACCACGGCGAGCATCCGGACGAGCGCTGGCTGGTCACCTACGCCGATCTCATGACGCTGCTGGTGGCGCTGTTCATGGTGCTGTTCTCGATCTCGGCGGTCAACAAGACCAAGTTCGAGACGTTGCAGCATTCGTTGCAGGACGCGTTCTCGGGCAAGATCTTGCCGGGCGGCCAGTCGATCAAGAACGCGGGCGGCACGACGAACATCAAGACACCGTCCTCGGCGCCCAAGGAGTCCAGCCTGCAGCCCTACGTCGGGGCGCCGAAGGACACCGTCAAGTCGGGCGGCGTCACCAACGACGAGCAGAAGAAGTTCGAGGCGCTCAAGAAGAAGATCGACAACGTCGCGGCCAAGAAGCACTTGTCGGGCAAGATCAAGGCGACGGTCACCAAGGACGGGCTGCTGATCCGCCTGCTGACCGACGACCTGCTCTTCGACAGCGGCTCGGCCGTGCCGCGGACCGACGCGCTGCCGATCCTCGGCGACGTCGCCAACCTGCTGGCCACGACGCAGGCCGATCACAAGCTGATTGTCTCGGGCAACACCGACAGCCAGCCGATCCACAGCGCCCAGTTCGCCGACAACCTCGACCTGTCGACGGCACGCGCCAACGCCATCTTCCGCACCTTCGCCCACGACGGCATCTCGCCGTTGCGCATGACCGCCGCCGGTCGCGGGGCCTACGCGCCGATCGCGTCCAACAAGACCGCCGGCGGCCGTTCGCTCAACCGCCGCGTCGAGATCCTCGTGCCGCGCGTCACCGAGATCGCCCAGACCGGCGCGTCGCCGGTCACGGCCGAGGCCGACGACCAGACCTCCACCAAGATCCCTTCCATCAAGCCGAACTTCGCCCCGAAGCCATGAAGAACATCAAGATCATCATCCCCGTCGTGCTGCTCGTCCTCGGTGGCGTCTACAAGTTCGTGCTCGCCAAGCCGGCGCCGGTGCCCAAGCACAAGATCGAGGGCGAGGTGTACATCATGCCCAAGGACTTCTTGATCAACCTCAAGAGCGGGCGCTTCGCCAAGCTCAACGCCGCGCTGGTGCTCAAGCACGGCTACCTCGAGGAGGCCGTCGCGGCCGCCAGCGGTGGCGGCCATGAGGCCACGACGCCGCCCGCGGGCTACGGCACCCTGCCCCAGGAGGCGGTGGTCCGGGCGATCATCACCGACGCCTTGACCGACATCCCGTCGTCGCGCCTGGAGAAGGTCAAGTCGCGGATGAAAGTCCAGAAGCTCGTGTTGGAGCGCATCCACCACGAGACCGACGTCGAGGCAGAAGACGTCATGTTCACCGACCTGGCGATCCAGTAAGGCCGGCAGCCGCCGATCAAGGGAGTAGGACCACCATGACCGACGTCGAGTTCACCCCATTGGACAACGAGCCGCCCGCTGGCGCTGCTGCGCCTGCCGCCGGCGAGGCCGACCTCACGCGCCTGACCGACGTGACCGTCGAGCTGACCGTCGAGGTCGGCCGCACGCGCATGTCGCTCGGCGAGACGATGAGCCTCGGCCAGGGCTCGGTCGTCACGCTCGACCGCCTGGCCGACAAGCCCGTCGACCTGCTGGTCAACGGCCGCCCGATCGCCCGCGGCGAGGTCGTCGTCATCGACGAGCAGTTCGGCCTGCGCATCACCGAGGTCAACGGCGCCGAGCATGTCAATGGCACTGGTGCGCCCGTGGCGTTCGAGCCCGCCGAGCTGCCGCCCGGCGATCCGCCGGCGTTGCCCGAAGCAGCCTGACGCCCGAGCGCCCAGGAGCAACGTACGAACAACCGCATTCTGCGGTGGTCCATGCGTCTACCATCCGCGCGGCGCGGGTAGCGGACCGCCCAAGACTGACGTCGTGGGGCGCTGGTCGCGGGGCGGACCGAGGGGAGTGAGCGAGATCGGTTGTGCTTGGCGTTGGCCTGTCGTCCGCTGGCTTGCGGGCCGGCGATTCGCGTTGTGCCTGAACGACGGATGGCACTTTGGCGTTGGATGTCAACGTCTAGGTGCCATCCGTCTCAGCGGGATGCGTTGTCGATCTCGACCCCGGGCCGCAACGGGGTCAGACCCCGCTACGAAGGTGGCGAAGTCGTAACGGGGGCGAGCGTGTCGCAGGTCGGTGACAGCCCTGGGTACGTTGACCGGGAATATCCCGGTCTGGGCACGATCGCCCCCAGCGCTGGAGCCGACCGTCGCCCATCCAGCCACACCTCGCACCCAGAGAAGGCGGCGAAAGCGCCTGGACAACTGTTCGGCCGATGACGCCTCGAACGGTCGTCCAGACACGCCGCTCAAGTCATATACGCGCAGGCCGATCTATGTGACTGGCTGGTCGTCCCTCCCGACCTACCGAGTCCCTCCAAGTGAAGCCATATCGCATCCTCACGGCCGCGCTCGCGGTCGCACTCCTCTGCGCCTTGCTCGCGCCCGCACCCGTGCTGGCCGCCGGCAAGGACCCCTACGGCGAGACCACGCCGTTGAACCTGCCGGCCGACTCGCCGGCCAAGGTCGCCGACGTCGGCGGTGGCACCAGCGGCGGCTTGGCCCGCACGTTCGTCGGCCTGGCGGTCGTCGTGGCCGTCATCTATGGCCTGACCTGGGTGCTGCGTCAGATGAAGAAGTCCAGCAGCGAGTCGGGGCGCTCGCACGGCTTCGGGCTCAGCACCGAGGCGTCGATGCCGCTAGGCCCCAACCGCTCGGTGCATCTAATCCGCGCCGGCCGCGAGCTCGTGCTCGTCGGCAGCGCCGAGCACGGCATCGTCCCGATCCGCACCTACACCGAGGACGAGGCACGTGACCTCGGGCTGCTGGCGCGCGACGGCGGCGACATCGACGGCGACGCGACGGTAGTCGCCGCCAAGCCCGCCGACAAGGTCAAGCTGCTGGTCACCGACACGATCGACCGCCTCCGCGACCGGACCGCCCGATGATCACCGCCGCGACGAACGGCCTGTCGGCCGACGGCGGCAACGCCGTCCAGCTGCTGATCCTCGTCGGCGCCGTCACGCTCGTCCCGGCGTTGCTGTTCTGCGTCACCGGCTTCACGCGCATCTTGGTGGTGCTCGGCTTCATTCGGACCGGCCTGGGCACGCCGACCGCGCCGCCCAACCAGGTCCTGGTCGGCATCGCCCTCTTTCTCACGATCTTCGTCATGGCCCCGACCTTCACCAAGGTCAAGACCGACGCGATCGACCCGCTGAGCAAGAACCAGATCACACAGGCCGAGGCGCTGGACCGCGGTCAGAAGCCGCTGCGCGAGTTCATGTTCCGCCAGACCCGCACCAAGGACCTGGCCTTGTTCGTGGGCCTCTCCAAGCTCAAGCGCCCGCAGACGCGCGCCGACGTGCCGACCTACGTCCTGATCCCGGCCTTCATCATCTCCGAGCTCAAGACGGCGTTCCAGATCGGCTTCCTCATCTTCTTGCCGTTCCTGGTGATCGACCTGGTGGTGAGCTCCACCCTCATGTCCATGGGCATGATGATGCTGCCGCCGGTCTTCATCAGCTTGCCCTTCAAGATCCTGCTGTTCGTCCTCGTGGACGGCTGGGACTTGGTCACCCGCTCGCTCGTGGAGTCCTTTCACTGATGGACCAGGACGTCGTCATCTCCCTTGCGACCCAGGCCATGAGCTTGGCGCTGAAGATCTCCATGCCGCTGCTCGGCGTCGGGCTGATCGTCGGCGTGCTGATCTCGATCATCCAGGCCGTCACCTCGATCCAGGAGCAGACGCTCGCCTTCATCCCGAAGGTGGTGGCGATGGCGGTCGTGCTCGTCGTCGGTGGACCGTGGATGCTCAACCAGCTGCTCAGCTACACCGCGGAGCTGTGGACGTCCATCCCCAACATGGTGGGGTAAGTGGGACCGCAGCTCCAGAACTCCGCGGCGCAGCTGCTGACCGACTTCGGCGAGCAGCGCGTGCTCGCGTTCTTCCTCGTGCTCGCGCGCCTGTCGCCGCTGTTCATCCTGGCGCCGCTGTTCTCGAGCAAGATGGTCCCCGCGCGCGTGCGCGCGATCATCGCCGTGTCGCTGGCGATCGGCCTGTCGCCGGTCGTCTCGGCGGGTACGCACCTGCCGACCGACGTATTGGCCATCGGGTCGCTGCTGGTCAAGGAGCTGCTGGTCGGCAGCGCGTTTGCCTACGCCTTGGCCGCGACCTTCGCCGCGCTCGCGGTCGCCGGCTCGTTCCTGGACACGACGATCGGCTTCTCCTACGGCGGCTTGGTCGACCCGGTCAACGGCAACCAGTCCGCGGTCCTGAGCTTGACCTACAGCATGGTCGGGTTGATGGTGTTCATCGCCATCGGCGGTGACGCATGGGTCATCAAGGGCCTTGCGCGCACCTACGACATCGTCGATCTCGTCCAGTACCCCTCGCTCGGCCACCTCGTCCATGGCGCCAGCGGCGCCTTCATCCAGGTCTTCACCAGCGCGATCCAGGTCGCCGGGCCCGTCATGCTGGCCCTGATCCTCACCGACGCGGCCTTCGGCATGGTCACCCGCGTCGTCCCCACGCTCAACGTCTTCCAGGTCGGCATCCCGGCCAAGGTCGTCGTCGGCCTGCTGCTCGTCGGCGCCTCGATGCCCTTCGTCGCCGGCTGGATCGGCGACCAGCTGCAAGCCGACGTCGGCGCCGCCCTCAACACGTTGCGGGTTGGGTGATCGCCGGTGTCGAACTCCGACAAGACCGAGAAGGCCACACCCAAGCGCCGCGAAGACGCGCGCAAGAAGGGCCAGGTCGCCAAGTCGCAGGACCTCAGCGGCGCCGTCATGCTGCTCGCCGGCCTGATCGCGCTCGGCGCCGCGGGCCCGGCGATGGTCGGGCGGATGTCTGACGGCATCAGCGACGCGCTGACCACCGGCGCCGGACGCGATCCCGTCACCGTCAACACCATCAGCGACCTGATGTTGGAGTCGGGCAAGAACGCCGCCTACTGTTTGGCGCCGGTCGTCGCCGCGTGCCTGCTGGCCGGCGTCCTGGTCAATCTCGCCCAGGTCGGCATCCGCCCGAAGTCCCAGGCGCTCAAGCCCAACTTCCGCCGGCTGAACCCGAAGTCCGGGTTCCAGCGGATCGCCGGCAAGCACGGCCTCGTCGAGCTGGCCAAGAACCTCTTGAAGATCAGCATCCTGCTGTGGGTGGTGCTCAGCGCGCTGCTGCCCCACATCCAGGACTTCGCGTCGATGGTGGGCATCACGCCGCTGCAGTTCGGCACCGAGGCCGCCTCGATGGTCAAGAGCATCGCCTACCGCGCCACGTTCGCCTACCTGGCGATCGGCGTCCTCGACTTCTTCTACCAGCGCTACGAGAACGAGAAGTCGATGCGGATGAAGAAGGAGGAGGTCAAGGAGGAGGGCAAGGGCCAGGACCTCCCGGCCGAGGTCAAGAGCGCGATCCGCCGCCGCCAGCGTGAGGCCGCCCGCGCCCGCATGATGGGCGACGTCCCGACCGCCGACGTCATCGTCACCAACCCCACGCACTACTCCGTGGCGCTGAAGTACGACGGCCACTCCGCCGCGCCGACGGTCGTCGCCAAGGGCAAGGACCTCATCGCCCTGCGCATCCGCGAGATCGCCAAGGAGAACGGCGTCCCGATCGTCCCCGACCCGCCGCTGGCGCGCGCCATGCACGCCAACGTCGAGGTCGGCCAGCAGATCCCCGAGGAGCTGTTCGCCGCCGTGGCGCAGATCCTCGCCTACGTCTACCGCGTCGCCGGCCGCCGCCGGCTCGCCACCGCCTAGAGGACCAAGCACATGGCCGGCTCGATGCAGAAGATGGGCAAGTACACCGACCTGATCGCCGCAGGCGTCGTGGTCCTGGTCGTGGTGATGTTGATCATCCCGCTGCCGCCCATGCTGTTGGACCTGCTGATCACGCTGAACATCAGCTGCGCGCTGGCGATCGTGGTCACGACGCTCTACGTCAAGAAGGCGCTGGAGTTCTCGGTCTTCCCGACGCTGCTGTTGATCACCACGCTCTTCCGGTTGGCCATCAACATCTCGGTCACCCGCCTGATCCTGCTGCACGGCGACGCCGGCCACGTCGTCGAGGCGTTCGGCAAGTTCGTCATCGGCGGCAACATCGTCGTCGGCCTCGTCGTCTTCCTGATCCTGATCGTCATCCAGTTCGTCGTCGTCACCAACGGCGCCGGGCGCGTGGCCGAGGTCGGCGCGCGCTTCACGCTCGACGCGATGCCGGGCAAGCAGATGGCGATCGACGCCGACCTCAACGCCGGCCAGATCACCGAGGACGAGGCGCGCAAGCGCCGCGCGGAGATCTCCGAAGAGGCCGACTTCTACGGCGCGATGGACGGCGCCTCGAAGTTCGTCAAGGGCGACGCGATGGCCGCGGTCCTGATCACCGCGATCAACCTCATCGGCGGCGTCGTCATCGGCGTGTTCATGCAGGACCGTCCGTTCGGCGAGGCGATCCAGCACTTCTCGCTGCTGAGCGTCGGCGACGGCCTCGCGGCGCAGATCCCCGCCCTGCTGATCTCGGTCGCGACCGGCATCATCGTCACCCGCGCGGCCGGCTCTGAGGACCTCGGCTCCCAAGTCGTCCGCCAGGTCGGCGCCCAGCAGCGCGCGCCGATGGTGGCGGGCGTCGTCATCTGCTTCTTCGCGCTGATCCCGGGCCTGCCAAAGATCCCGTTCTTGGTGATCGGTGGCCTCTTCATCCTCGCCGGCCGCACGTTGGCCAAGACCGCCGCGGCGACCGAGACCGCCGAGGCCGATCGCATCGCGGCCGCCGCGGCGCTGCCCCCGGTGCCGACGTCCCCGCGGGATCAGGTCCAGGACGCGCTCAGCCTCGATCCGCTGGAGCTGTGCATCGGCTTCGGCCTCGTTCCGCTGGTCGACGGCAGCGCCGGAGGGTCGCTGCTGCAGCGCGTCAGCGCGGTGCGCCGCCAGATCGCGGCCGAGGTCGGCACGATCATCCCGTCGGTCCGCATCCACGACGAGATCGGGCTGCAGAGCCACGAGTACTCGGTCAAGGTGCGCGGCACCGAGGTCGCGCGCGGGCAGATCATGGCCGGCCACCAGCTGGCGCTGGACCCGGGCGACGCGTTCGGCAACCTCGACGGCATCCCGACCCAGGACCCGGCCTACGGCATGGCCGCGGTCTGGATCACGGACGCCCAGCGTGCCGAGGCCGAGGCGCTCGGGTACACGGTGGTCGACGCCGAGAGCGTGGTCGTCACCCACTTGACCGAGACGATCCGGCGCCACACCGCCGACCTGCTCACCCGCCAGGACGTGCGCACCCTGCTCGACAGCCTCAAGGAGCACAACGCCGCCGTTGTCGACGAGGTCGTCCCCGACCTGCTCTCGGTCGGCGAGCTGCAGCGCGTCTTGCAAGCGCTCTTGCGCGAGGGGGTGTCGATCCGCGACCTCGGCGCGATCGTCGAGGCCTCGGGCGACCGCGCGCGCGTCACGCGCGATCCGGAGCTGCTGGCCGAGTACGCCCGCCAGGCGCTGGGCCGCACGATCGTCTCGCCCTATTTGGACGCGGAGCGCACGCTGCGCGCCATCACGCTCGATCCGCACCTCGAGCAGGAGGTCTCAGACGCCATCGCCCAGACGCCAGATGGCGAGTACCTGGCGATGGATCCCACCCGCGCGCAGGCTTTGGTGCACCAGTTGTCGAACCATGTCGAGCAGGCCGTCACGCGCGGCCGGCGGCCGGTGCTGATCTGCTCCTCTCGCGTGCGTCGGCACTTGCGCCGGCTCTGCGAGCAGGCGCTGCCCCAGCTCTCGGTCTGCGCCTATAACGAGATCGCACCCGGGATCGGCGTGGAGACAATCGGAGTCGTGACCGCCTAATGGCACCGCAACAAGACCAAGACACCTTCACCTATCGCGGACGCTCGCTCGAGGAGCTCGTCCCGCGCATCCGCCAGGAGCTGGGCGACGACGCGGTCATCGTCTCGCGGCGCGAGACCAGCAGCGGCGGCGTCGGCGGGTTCTTCGCCAAGCGCGAGATCGAGGTCGAGGTGCGCCCCGGTGAGTCCGGGCCGCCCGCCCCGATCGCCCCAGCCACGCCGGACGTCGCCGCCGCCTTCGCGGCGCAGCTGGCCCAGGCCCACGAGCGCCAGCAGCAAGCGCGGCCCGTGACCTCGCCCGAGGTCGACGCGTTGCCCGGCGCCACCAACGTCACCGTTGACGATCTCTTCCCGCCCGCGGCGCCGCAGTCGGGGGGCTTGGCGTCGCTGTTTAACGCGGGGCTGCCGCCGGTTGCGCCCGAGGCCGCGCCTGCACCCGAGCCCGAGCCCGCGCGTCCGGCGCACGCCGAGATCATCGAGGACGACGAGGACTACGACGACGGCGAGTGGATCGACGACGGCGAGGACGAGCCCGCGCCGGCGGCCGAGATCGGCCCCGTCGAGCAGCCCACCGGGATGTTCGACTACCTCGGTGGCGAGCAGGGGCCCGAGCCGGTGGTCGCGTCCGCGCCTGAGCCGATCCCATCCGAGCCCGCGCCGATCGCGCCTGAGCCGGTGGCGGTTGAGCCGGAACCGGAGCCGGTCGCGCTAGCGCCTGAGCCGGTGGCGCCTGAGCCCGAGCCGGTCGCCCCGATCGAGCCCGCACCCGCCGCGATCGCATCCGAGCCCGCGCCCGCGCCCGCTGCGATCGTGCCCGCCCCGGCGCCCGTGTCCGGCCTGCCGCCCGCGGCGTTGGTCGCCGCCGAGCGCCTCGTGGCCCGTGGCCTGCGCGCGAGCCTGGCCGAGGCGATCGCCCACGAGGCCATCGCCGGTCTCGCCCCGCTGCTGCCTGGCGCCGATCCCAAGGAGCTCGTCACCGACGCGCTCGCGCGCCGGATCCCGATGCACCCGCTGCGCAGCGGGCCCGGCGTCATCGGCTTCGTCGGCCCCGGCGGCGCGGGCAAGACGCGCTGCGTGGCCCGCCTCGCGGCCGCCCATGCGCGCCACGGCACGATGCCCGTCAGCGTCATCGCCCTTCGTTCCCCCGACGGCGGCGCCGAGCTGCGCCGCCTGCTTGCGCCCTATGGCGTCGCCCTGCACGCGGTCGAGAGTGGCGCGGAGGGCGCCGCTCGCGTCGCGGGCCTGCGCGGCGAGGGCCTGGTGCTCGTCGATACGCCCGGCGTCAGCCCGCGGTCGACCGGTGAGCTGCGCTCGCTCGGCGCCGAGCTCGACGCGCTCGCGCCCGACGAGCTGCACCTCGCGGTTCCGGCGACGATCGGCCCCGCCGCGGCCCAGGAGCTCGTCGGCGGCGTGCGCGAGCTCGGCGTGGGCGCGCTCGTGCTCACCCACACCGACGAGACCGAGATGATCGGGACCGTCATCGGCCTCGCGATCGACTCGGGCCTTCCGCTCTCCTACCTGGCGCGCGGCCAGGCCGTCGAAGCCGGGCTGCGTCCCGCGTCGGCGACCGATCTCGCGCGCGAGCTGGTGCCATGACCCGGCTGCTGCCCAGCGTCGGCGACGAGCTGCTGCTCGCGGTCCCGCAGACCGAGCACGTGCTCGCGCGCGTCACCGAGGCCGGTCCCGGCTTCTTCGACCTCGCGCTGTTGGAGCAGCCGACGACGCCCACGCCCCGGCTGGAGCGCAGCGCGCTGATGATCGAGTTCATCAACGACGACGGCATCGCGCGCATGCACGGCCGCCTCGACGTCCCGCGCCACCGCCGCGGCATCGGCCGCGGCTACGGCGAGAAGGACACCGTGCGCTTCGCCCACCGCGGCAGCCCGCAGCTGCTCAAGCGCCGCGAGTACGTGCGTGCGACCGTCGACCTCCCGCTCACGCTCTCGGCGGCCGGCGCCGATGGTGATGACGTGACGACGCACGCGCACGCGATCGATCTCTCCGGCGGCGGCATGCTCGTCCAGGGCCTGCACGCGCCCCGGCTCGGCGACGAGCTGCGCTTCGAGCTGGAGCTCGGTGATGGCGAGGCGTCGGTCACCGGCTGTGGCCGCGTGGTGCGCCTGGAGACCTGCGACCGCGTCGGCCTGCAGTTCTCTGACGTCGCCCAGCCCGACCGCATCCGCCTGATGCACCTGGCCTTCGAGATGTCGCGCGAGCAGCGGCGGAGGTTCGCCTGATGGCCAAGAAGGACAAGAACGCCGAAGTCGCCGAGAGCGGTGGCGAGGGCATTCGCCTCTCCGCCCACCCGCGCGCCCGGCGCCACATCGCCATCGCCAAGGGCTGGGGCGGGCTCATCGCCTTCGCGGTCGTCCTCAAGCTCGCCCGCGGCGCCGGCCTCCCGTGGCCGGACGCGATCGAGCGCGGGGTGCTCGGTGGCATCGTCGGCTACCTCGCCGCGTGGATGATCGTGCAGACGATCTGGCGCCACATCGCGCTGGCCGAGCTCGAGGAGCTGCGCCGGCGCCTGATCGCCAGAGCCGAGACCCAGGCGGCCGCCCGTGAGACGGCCATCGCCGAAGCCCAGAAGGCCGGTCAGCCGGCCATGCCCCAGAGCTAGAGACAGGAGCTGAGCCGTGGACCGCATCCAACCGATCGGGCCGCGGCCACCGCAGCCCCCTGCCATCCCGGCGGTGCGTCGCTCCGACGACTCCACCGAGAAGCGCGACCGCGACACCGCTCAGCTGCGGCGCCGGCGACGCGCGACCGTGCCGGCGCTGCCGCCGCCGCCCGACGACGGGCGCCCGCACATCGACGTTCGCGTCTGAACCTCTCGTCCAGGCCGAACTGGACAGACCTCAAGCACGCCACACCGGCCGCCGATCATCCGGCCTAGCAGCAAGCAGCGACAAGGAGTCGCTGTGGGACCCCAACACAAACGTCATCAAGGAGATAGACGAATGTCCCTTCGCATCACCCACAACGTCGAGGCGCTGAACTCTTACAACGCCTTGTCGAAGACCTCGTCGGCCATCTCGAAGTCGATGCAGCGCCTCTCCTCGGGCTACCGCATCAACAACGCGGCGGACGATGCGGCGGGCCTCGGGATCTCCGAGTCCATGCGTTCGCAGATCCGTGGCCTTGGTCAGGCCCAGAAGAACATCCAGGACGGCGCTTCCATGGTGCAGACCGCGGAAGGCAACCTGGACGAGGTTCACTCGATGCTGCAGCGCATCCGTGAGCTGGCCGTGCAGTACAAGAACGGCTCGCTCGACGACACCGCTCGCACGTCGATCCAGAACGAGGCCAACCAGCTGGCGTCTGAGATCACGCGCATCGGCAGCTCGGCGCAGTTCAACGGCATCAACCTGCTGGACAGCACCACCACGGTGTCGTTCCAGGTCGGCGCCAACGACGGCCAGCAGATCGGGATCGACCTCGTCGATCTCGCGACCACGGTCGGCGTGAGCTACGCCTCGCTGTCACAGGCCGGCACCACGGACATCTCGGAGATCGACGCGGCCATCACCGCCGTCTCGACCGCCCGTGCGTCCTTCGGCGCCGTGCAGAACCGCCTCGACCACTCGTTGTCGGTCGCCGCGGCCTACCAGGAGAACCTGACCTCCGCCGAGTCGCGTATCCGCGACGTCGATATGGCTGAGGAGATGGTCAACCTGACCAAGAACCAGATCCTCTCGCAGGCCGGCACGGCCATGCTCAGCCAGGCCAACCAGGCCCCGCAGAGCGTGTTGCGCCTCCTGGGCTAGGACTGACGCGAAGCACATTCGTCGGGTCTCCGACGCTGAGGGGCGGCCTTCGGGCCGCCCCTCGGTCGTTGTCCTGACGTGCCGGCGTTGAAGGATCGGCACGGGCGACCGATCACGGTG
>JBEVLC010000106.1:0-5325 GCA_040509415.1 Baekduia sp.
GCAGAAGTCGGGTCATGTGGATGAGGGAAGCAGCGAGCGACCGGGTTCGGTTGGTCTCGCGGCTCGTCGATTCCGTATCGCTCCGAGCTGACGGCGGCGGCGTGCCGTGTGGGAGCAAGAGGAGAGAGATGAACGACGTAGGGTGGCTGAGGGCCGGTCGCGGCTTCGCGGGCTCGGCGATGGCAGCGCTGGTGATGATCGGCGGTGCCGGCGGGGTCGCCCAAGCGGCGGACGCATGCCCGAACGCCGCGATCCGCGCCCAACAGCACGCTGAGCATCTGGCGCATTGCGGCGCGTACGAGATGGTCAGCCCGCCGGAGAAGAACGGTGGGGCCGTGTTGTTCACCCCTACGAACCAAACCGGGCTGACGGCGCTCTCCGCAGATGGAGATCGCGCGGTCTTCGCGTCGTACACGTCTTTCGCGGATTCTCGCTCCGGAATGCCGGCGTCGTATGTCGCCCATCGCACTGCGAGCGGCTGGGAGTCCAATGTGGCGTCGCCGCCGCCCGCCAAGCCCACGCCAGATCTCATTACCGGCGGTGACGCGGCGGTATGGCAGTACGCCGCCGCGGATCTCTCCTTTGGGATCACCGCGACGATGGACACCTTCGATCCGGGAGACGCCAGCCCGCTCTCTTACGACCTTTACCGGGTCGGCATCGGCGAGACGCCAAGTCTGATCACGCAGGGCAACAGCGGCCCGGTCCCCGGCTATAGCGAGTTCAGCCACCTCGCGGCCGACGGTGCCGTGTACTTCCGGACGACTGCGCACCTGGTGCCGGGGGACGCGAACCGGACCGCCGGCATGGACGTGTACGTGCGGGCTGGCGGGCAGACCTCGCTGCTGAGCCGCAAGGGCGATGGCACGGCGGTCGGAACCTGTGGGGCAATTCTCGGCAACCTCACCTCGCTGCAGGGTACGACGGCTGCTGGCGCCATCTCGAACGGTGGCTCCAGCGTCGTCTTCACGACCCCTGATCCCAACGCGTTCGGTGCCGATCCGGACTGCTCTGCCCCGGCCCACATCTACGCGGCGCGCAGCGGAGGGCAGACGCTCGACGTCTCCGCGTCGCAGCGCAGCACGCCGGATCCTGCTGGGCCGATGCCTGCCCGATACGCCGGCGCGACGCCCGATGGCTCGCGGATCTTCTTCCAGTCCTCGGAGATGCTCACCAACGATGCTCAGCCTGGCGGCGGGCTCTATGAGTACGACGCAGGCACCGGGACACTGGGGATCCTGCTGTCGGCGGGCGGAGTCCAGCCAAGGGCGATGTCGAACGACGCCACCAAGATCTACTTCCTGTCTTCGGAGGACCTGGCCGCGGGCGGGCTGGCCGGCATGTCGAACGTCTACGTCATTGACACGACGACCAAGGAGGTGGATCACGTCGTCGCCGACCCCACCAACTCCATCGTCGGCGACTTCGACGTCTGGCAGTCTGCCGCCAATCCGGTTGGCGACTTTGCCTTCGGCAGCACAGCTCGGCTGACCGCCTTCGACAACGCGGGGTTCGCAGAGGTCTATATGTACAAGGCGCAGAGCAAGGAACTCATCTGCGTCTCGTGTGATCCTGCGGGCCAGCGGCTCTTGACGAGCAAAGCCCGCAGCAATGCGACGATCCGCCCAGGTGTCGTCCTCGCCAAGCTGGAGCCGAGCTTCAGCGCCGACGGCAAGCGACTGGTGTTCCAGAGCGGTGACCAACTGGTGCCCGAGGACACCAACCACACGGTCGACGTCTACGCGTACGAGGACGGCCGCCTATCGCTGGTGTCCTCCGGCCGTGGCGATCAGGGCTCCTATCTCGTGGGGATCAGCAGTGACGGGCGAGTGGTCGCTTTCACGACGTCTGATGCGTTGATCGCGGAGGACCAGGACAACGGCGACGTTGATATGTATGTCGCTCGGTCCGACGGGGGTTTTCCCTCCGCTGGTCCGGAGCGCGCCCCCGCCCGCTGCGTTGGCGATGCGTGCCAGGACGGGCCGAGCAGGCAGCCCGGCGTCCCGTCGGCCGGCTCGGTCGGCTTCGTCGGCTCCGGCGATCTCGCCGAGCCCTTCGGCACGGGTGTGGCAAGAGCCGTCAGCGCGAAGGGCTCGGTGTCCGGGAGAGCCGCCAAGGTCAAGGTCAGGGTCCCGGGAGCAGGCTCGATCGTGCTGTCGGGCTCGTCGATCGAGTCCGCGCAGAGAGCCGTGACGAGATCGGCGACCTACACGCTGACAGCTTCGCTAACCGCGAAGGCCCGGAGGCAGCTCGTGGCAAGAGGCTCGCTGAAGGTCGCGATCACCGTGCGGTTCGCGCCGAAGGAAGGTCAGGCAGTGGTGAAGCGGCTCTCGCTCACGTTCAAGCAGAAAGCCAAGAAGCGCAGTGCCCCGCATGCGGCGAGCCGGCGCGCGAGCACGGAAGGCGGTCGGTAGGTCATGAAGATGGTTGTCACAAGGTCGCACGCCGGCACGACACCGGCGGCCGTTCCGTCATCGCGTACCCGCTCGCTCCTGGGAGTCGCGGTGCTCGCGCTCTGCGCGCTGGTCCTGAGCAGCACGCCGGCGCATGCTGACTTCGGGTTCGTGCCGGGGTCGTTCTTCGCCGACTCCTTCGATCCGCAGCTCGGCGGACCGGACACACAGGCCGGCGCCCATCCGGCCGAGGCCACCACGGACTTCAGGCTCAACCTCAAGCCGGGAGGCTTGCCCGACGAGTCGCTGCGGAACGTGCGGGTGGATCTGCCCGCCGGCTTCGTCGGCAACCCGGAGGCGGTGCCGACCTGCTCGCGGGGAACGCTCGACGCGTTCCTCGGGACGCCAGGTGTTGCCTGCCCGGTGACCAGCCAGGTCGGAGTCGCGGTGATCACGATCGCCCAGTCTGGCTTTAGCTTCGACATCTCGGCGCCAGTCTTCAACGTCGCGCCGCGGCCGGGGCAGGTCGCGGACTTCGCCTTCATGATCCAGACGGTCCTGGTGCATCTCGTCCCGGTGCTTGACGCCACCGGGAACTATCGCATCAGCGTGAAGATCGACGGGATCTCTCAAGGTCTCCCGATCGCCGGCAGCAAGGTGACGCTGTGGGGCACACCAGCCGACACGAGCCATGACAGCCTTCGCAGCTGCGACGGCAGCCCGTACATCAGCGGCTACACGTGTTCTGTGTCCTCCAAGCGAGCGGCGTTCTTGACAAACCCGACGGCATGCGCGGGTCCGCAGACCACGACCATCTCGGCGGACTCCTGGCAGCGCCCGGGCGTCGTCAAGACCGACAGCTACACCTCCGCGTCCGGTGTGACGGGCTGCGATCGTCTGCACTTCGAGCCGACGGCAGATGTGGACGCGTCGACCAGCGCGCCTGATGCGCCGACCGGACTGTCGGTCGACCTGACCTTCCCGCAGAACGATGATCCGGATGGGCTGGCAACGCCGCATCTGCGCACGGCGCAGGTGACCCTGCCGGAGGGCATGACCATCAACCCGGGGTCGGCCGACGGCCTGAGCGCCTGCACCGACCAGCAGCTGGGGTTGCGATCCGACAGCGTCGACGCCTGCCCAGACGGGTCGAAGATCGGCACCGCCACGGCCGACACCCCACTGCTCCCCGATCAGCTCACGGGGTCGGTGTACCTGCGCACGCAGAACTCAGACGATCCGGCCTCGGGCGAGATGTTCCGGCTGGCGCTGGTCCTTGAAGATAAGGACCGCGGGGTGCTGATCAAGATCCCGGGCGCGGTCAAGGTCGATGAGACCACCGGCCGGATCGTCACGGAGTTCCAGGACAACCCGCAGACGCCGGTGAGCCATCTGTCGTTGCAGCTGAAGTCCGGTCCGCGTGCGCCGCTGGCGTCGCCGCCGAGCTGTGGTGAGAAGACGGTTGGCACGCAGCTGAGCTCGTGGGCCGGCCAGACGGCGACCCTGGAGCCGAAGCTCACGGTCGACTGCACTGCAGGGCTCGGCGGGTTCAGCCCGTCGCTGACCGCAGGGGTGGCGCAGCCTGTGGGTGGCGCGTTCTCGCCCTTCTCGGTCTCGATCGCCAAGCCCGACGGCAACAGCTCCCTGTCCAGCCTGCGCCTCGCGCTCCCGAAGGGGCTCCTGGCCAACCTCAAGGGCAACCTCGGAACGCAGGTCGGCACAGTCCGCGCGTTCGCGGGCCCGGGCACCAACCCGTACGTGTTGCCGGGCAAGGTGTTCCTGGAGGGTGCCTACGGCGACGCGCCGTTCTCGTTGCGGGTGGTCGTCCCGGCGGTCGCCGGGCCGTTCAACCTCGGCGAGGTGGTGGTGCGCCAGAAGATCTACGTCGACCCGGAGACGACGCAGGTGACGGTTGTCAGCGATCCGATCCCGACGATCGTCAAGGGCGTGCCCGTGAGGCTGCAGCGCCTGGACGTCGAGGTCGACAAGCCCGGGTTCATGATCAACCCGACGTCGTGCGCGGCGAAGGAGGTCACAGGCACGCTGACCTCGGTCGCCGGGCAGACTGCGGCGCTGACCAACCGCTTCCAGGTCGGCGAGTGCCAGAGCCTGGGCTTCGCGCCCAAACTGGAGATGACGATGTCGGGCAAGGGGCAGACCAAGGACGGCGCGCATCCCGCGCTGACCGCACGTCTCACCCCGCCGTTCGGCAACGCCAACAGCAAGAAGGTGACGGTCACGCTGCCGTTGTCGCTCGCGCTGGATGCGGGCAACGCCAACGGCCTTTGCGAGCCGAAGGACGCCGCGGTCAACAAGTGCCCGGCGGCCTCGATCGTCGGCTCGGCGCAGGCGCGGTCGATCCTGCCTGACACGTTGAAGGGGCCGGTGTACTTCGTCCGTGGCACGCGCCTGGAGAACGGCAAGGTCCGCAAGACGCTGCCAAAGTTGTTCATCCCGCTCACCGCCAACGGCGTAACGGTCAACATCCATGCGGACTCCGATGTGGAGGACGACCGATTGGTGACGACGTTCGACAACCTGCCCGACGCGCCGTTCAGCAGGTTTGATCTGACCATCAACGGCGGCGAGCACGGCATCCTCGCGGTGTCGGGGCGCAACGTCTGCGCGGCGACGCAGATCGCCGACGCCCGGCTCGCCGGCCAGAACGGCAAGTCCCATACGTCGAAGGTGACGATGGGCACGCCGTGCGCGCTGGGCGTGGTCAAGAGCAGTCACACCTCGACGGCGCTGAAGCTCACCGTCGGCGGCCTCGGTGCCGGCAAGGTCTCGGCCTCGGGCAACGGTGTGGCCAAGGTCTCACGGTCGCTGGCGAGCGCGACGACGGCGACGCTGACGCTGAAGCTCACCAAGGCAACGCGGCGGGCGCTGGCCCGTCACCGCGACGTCAAGGTCAAGGTGGCGGTCGCCTTCA
>JBEVLC010000107.1:0-14820 GCA_040509415.1 Baekduia sp.
CACGACGAAAGAGGCGCAACCATTGACAGCCGAGCTCGGCCGATGACGGAGTCGCCTGCGGCGCCGTATGCAACTCACGCCGACAGTGAGGGCAAACCTGCACGTTTTGGGAGCTGCTGATCGACTGAACACGCACACGGGTATAGCTGCGCTGAGCAAACGAGGTCCGTAAGCAGACCGTCACCAACAACCCGGTTACCGCTTTCGGTTCGTCCTGCCAGGGACGTAGCAGTGGCGCTGACAGCATCTGATCCCGTCAATGAGTCCTACGAGGACTTCGTCCGGCTGCATGCGGACCGCTTCGGCGGCTACCTCCGGGGAGTCCTCGGTCGCCAGGCCGAGGGCCGTGGCGGGCGAGTGCCGATTGATGACACCCTGCAAGAGGCGCTGCTCCGCATCTACGAGGAGTGGCCTGAACTGCAAGGCGCTCACGACGATGAGCGCGACCGACGGCTCTACCGCTGCCTTCGCGACGCGGCCGGGCAGGCGTTGCGAGCTGAGTACGGACGGACTGATGCCGTTAGGGATCGTGTTCGGATTGTCCCGTTTAGCTTCGATCTTGGCGTCGGCGACTTTGATGAGCTTCCGATTCGCGAGCGCGAGTTGGCCGCGTCGGTGCTCGGTGCGATGGTCCGCGATTACGCCGACGGCGAGCGCGAGACCCACACCGTGATCGATCGCGGCATCCTCGTGGCCGGGCTGCGTGCGCTGAGCGAGCGCGAGGTCGTGGTTCTGCTAGCGGTCGACTATTTGCGATGGGATCAGCACGCGCTTGCGGAGCGGCTCGGGCTCGGGTTTGAGGCGATGCGCAAGACGTTGTTTGAGGCCCGGAAGGTCTTCTATGCGCTGGTCCGACACGCGGCGGGGATCGACGCCGACGACGAGGAGCGGGGCCGGCTCGCGGCGTACCTCGCGGGTGAGCTGAAGGGTCCTGAAAAGCGCGTTGCCCGCCGTCACCTTCAGCACTGCAAGACGTGCCAGGCATTGCAGCGCGAGCAGAACGTCTTCGGGGGCGACGCGCTTGGCGTGCTCGCTCCGCTGCCGTTCCTCTTCGGCGCGAAGGTCTTGACCAAGCGGTCGGTGGTCAAGAGCACGGGCGGAACGGGAGGCGGGGCCGTCGGGTTTCTTGCCCAGCCGGGGGCGGCGAAGGCCACCGCAATCGTCGCGACCTTCCTCTCCGCAGGGGTCGGGTATGCCGCGTGGCTGGCACGAGACGCCGAAGCGCCGCGTCCTGGGCCGGGATCCGCGCCGGCTGCGAGCTACTACTACGCGCCGCCCCCGCCGGGCATGCGACGAAACGAGGCATCGACGCCAGCTACGTCATCGGGTCGGCCGGCCGCCAAGCACTCACCCAGCACGAAGCGCCATCGGACAAGCAAGGCGGCAAGCACGACCACCACCACCACGTCGACCAGCGCGGCCGCGCCGCCCCCGGCTACGCAGACGCCAAGCCAGACGCAACAGCCCTCCCGCTCCACCACCAAGTCGTCTGGCTCCAAGAGCTCCACCTCTGCAGGGGGGTGGTTCGGTGAAGGTCCGTAGCCTCCTCGGCGCTCTGGCCACGGTTGTCGCGGTGGCCACTGGTGCGTCTTCGGCCGATGCGGGTGTGTATGACGTCGTCGCTTGCGACGCGGCGGCGGGCGGGGTGAACAATTCGTGGGTCCCGGTCGTCGGCAACTCGCTCGCGACGACGGCCTACACCGAGTGCCCCACGGGCGGG
Organism: Baekduia sp.; assembly: GCA_040509415.1. Classification (GTDB taxonomy): domain Bacteria; phylum Actinomycetota; class Thermoleophilia; order Solirubrobacterales; family Solirubrobacteraceae; genus Baekduia. Next base: position 1,721 of record JBEVLC010000107.1, read on the forward strand.
AGCCCAGACCGCGGGATGATCGCGCGCAACGTCGTGGCGGCCAACAGCAGCGCGAGCGGGAATGTGGTTGCGCAGATGAAGTTCACCGCCGCCCCGGGCACGACGATCGTGGGGCTCAACGCGGCCTATAGCTTCTACCGCGATAGCCCGCAGTGGGAGGCAGCGCTGTCGACCGGCGCAGCGGTGCTGCGCGGGTGTCCGATCGGTGGGCCTCCCGGCTGCACGATCTCCAGCTCCGGCGAGTGGATCGACGTACCCGGCGGCAGCCAAGTGCTGTATATCGATGCCTACTGCGCAACGAGCGGTTGCCCACTAGCTGGCGCTGATCCGGCTCACAGCTACCTGTCGGCGCGGTCGCGTCTCGCGTCGGCCTCTGTCCGGCTTCAGGACGACTCTGCTCCGTCCTTGAGCGTGAGTGGTGGCCTGTGGTCTGCCGGCTGGCTGAGAGGCATCCAGCAGCTCACGATCGACGCCACCGACAACTCAGGCATCCGGCAAACAAGGATCGTCGCCGACGGCGGTTTGCTTGCGTCAAACCCTCCTCTCTGCGACCCAAGCCAAGTCGTGCCATGCCCCAACGGACCGGTCCCCTACTCCATCAACACGGCGACCCTGTCAGACGGCGCGCACGCGCTCAGCGCGCAGGCATTCGACTCAGCCGGAAACGGAAACTCCGTCGGGCAAACCGTGTTGGTTGACAACTCGCCGCCCGGTCCACCGGTCGGAGCATCGGTTGCCGGTCGTGAAGGCTGGCGCTCGCAGAACGCCTTCGAGGTGCATTGGACCAACCCACCGACATCGGCGGCTCCGCTGGCTGGCGTCCAATGGCAGATATGCCCTGCGGGAGGCACGCAGCTCTGCACGACCGCGAGCAGGACGGCGCCACGGTCGCCACGCTGGGCGGTAACTCGGTTCCGAAAGATGGTGATTGGGTCTTGAAGGTGTGGCTTCAAGACGCGGCTGGCAACAACACGATCAACAATGCCGCTGGCCCGATGCACCTCCGGGTAGACCGGGAGGCTCCGACCGCCGTGTTCTCCCCGATCGATCCCGCCGACCCGACGCGCGTTGTCGTCCAAGCATCTGACGCCACCAGTGGCATCGGGTCGGGCTCGATCGACTTCAAACCCCACGATGCGTTGGACTGGATCAGTGTGCCGGCGCGTGTAGACGGCGGAAGGCTCGTGGCGAACCTTCCCGACGAGACCATGGCCGACGGCCCGTACGATCTGCGCGGGCATGCGGTCGATCGAGCAGGCAACGAGCGGAGCACCACGACGCTTGCCGACGGTTCGGCGATGACGGTGACCCTGCCGCTGCGCTCCCCGACGCACCTGATTGGCGGACACCCCGTAACGCGGCACCGGAAGGGACGGCGCATCCGCTACCTCGCAACCAAGGTTCAGCTCGGCTACGGCCACCGCACCCGCCTACAGGGGCGCTTGTCTGACAAGGACAATCAGTCGATGACGGCGACACCGGTTGCGGTCTCCGAGCTCCTTGACATGCCGGGCGCGACGTGGCAGCCCGTCCGGACGCTCCAGACCGACAACAACGGCGCGCTCCGATTCCGAACCGCCCGGCGCGGCGCCTCGCGGACAGTACGGATTCGTTACGAGGGCACCCCGACCGTCCGCCCGTCGCAGACCGACGTGCACCTGTCGGTGGCGGCTTCGTCGACGTTCCGCACCAGCCGCCGCAGCGTCGTAGTTGGACACGCCGTCCGATTCTCGGGAACCCTTCGCGGCGGCCATGTACCCCCGGGCAAGTCGGTGCTCTTGCAGGTCCGCCTCCGGATCGGCGCCAAGCGGCAGTGGCAGACCTTCGCCAGTGCGAACGCCGGCGCCAACGGCCGGTGGACGCACGTCTATAAGTTCACCGGCGCCTACGCGAGTGCGCGCTACGCCTTCCGGGCAAGGATCCCGTCACAGACCGGATATCCGTTCGCGACCGGCAAGAGCGCGTCCAAATCGATCCGCATTCACCACAAGTAGAACAACAACATCATGTCGAACAGGAGCAGCTCAATGCGCCGTATGCGATTGCCTCATCCTCGTCGTCTCGCCGCCCTCTATCCGCACGTGGTGGCATCGCTGGCTTTGTTCATCGCCTTGGGTGGACCGTCCTACGCGTCAAGCCTGCTGCCCCGCAACAGCGTTGGTCCTGCCCAGCTCCGTTCCAGCTCGGTCGGCTCCAGCGAGATCAAGAACGGCGCCGTCCACCTCGCCGACATCGCATCGACCACCCGAAACAGCCTGCGCGGCGCAACCGGCCCGCAAGGCCCGGCAGGACCGGCCGGCGCTCCGGGCGCGAACGCCGTGAGCTACTTCGTGGCCGTCAGCGGCGCCGGAGAGATCCTCCGCGGAAATGCCGGCGGCAAGCACGCCACCAACGGATCCGGGAGCTATACCCTCACCTTCCCCCGCAACGTAAGCGCGTGCGTGCCGACCGTGACACTCGGCGGCATCGACACAACCAACCAACCACCCGGCTTTGCCACCACCCGCGACGACGGTGGCTCGGTGGGCGTCCAGATCTATGACACGGCCGGAAGCCCGGCTGACCGCTCATTCAACCTCGTAGTCGTCTGCTAACGCCGGAACATGCCCGGCCTAAGACCTCCCGACGACGACCCAATCCGCGTCGGGGTGCCCCGACCGTCGAGCCAGCCGGAGCGCCCCGCGCGGAGGCGCGTCGATCCGACGGACGCCGGGCTCCTCCCACTGGTGCTCGCCGCGCTGTTCGCCGTCGCGGGGGCGTTTGGAGCAGGCAAGCTGGTGAACGCTGCCGTCTCCGGCGCGATACTGGGCGGGGTGGCTGGAATCGTGCTGGGCTTCGTTGCGATGTACAAGAAGTACTCGGACCTGTAATCGCGCGAGGCTCGACGTGTGCACGACCGCATCCTTCGGCGTGCGCCTAAGTGAGCGACCAAGTGCTCGCTGGTTCTCCTTGGATGCAGTAGCGCGCGTCCAGTTGCGCTAAATCATGAGTTTCGCCACGCGCGTCGCCGGCCGACGCCATGATCAAACAGATCGGCGCAGTGCCCGTGGTCGGCTGCGCTGCATACAGCCCAACCAGGGTTGCGCCCGCTGAAGTCAGATCGCCAGTGACACGGTGTGTGTAGCTCGCCAAGTCGAACACCATATTCGTCAAGCGGGTGTTGGGATAGGTGGTAGTTGTACCGCTTATCAGCCTCTGTCCAGTTATTGACAGTTTCCATGGAAAGGAAGTTGCCGTTATTTGGCCCACGAGACCAGACTGGCAAGTACCGAACGTTCCGCTGGTCACAGTACCTTGGACGCCACCGGCGTCGGTATTCCCCGTCACCTGAAAAGTCAGAGTCGAATCGTGACAAGTAGATGCCGGAAGGCCCTGAACAGTAAAAGTAAAAGTGGACTGAGCAGTAAGTCGCGCAGTCGCACCTACCGATACTCGCGTTAGATGGTTCGGCGTCGTGAACAGAGTTGCGGACCCCGAAGGAATCGCAGTCGGGCCTAGTGACCAGGCAGTAGCTGTGGCGCCCTCAAGACAATAGTTGACATCGATCATGCCGTTGGTAAGCAATGGCCCGGTAAGGGTGCCGGCGTTATCGAGGGTAAAACAGATTGATGACCCGTTGTGTGAGCCCTCCTGCACCGACGCCCCGTTGGCACCGAAAGCGGTAGAGCTGCCGTCGGTCAGTGTGCCAGTGCCGGGGCTGACCCCCCATAGAGTCGCAGCGACGGCGGTCCAAGTCGTGGTGCTGAAGACCGACTGAGTGACGGAGAATTGTGCTGCGCCGCGGACAGTGAACCGCCAGGGGAAGTCGCCCGCCGCCGACAAGAAACAACCCGAGAAAGACCCGCTCGTGAAAGTCCCCGCCAGCGCTGCCGCATCGTTCTGCTCGATCTCCAGTTGCAGAGTCGAGCTCGCGCATGTGTTGACGACAGTGCCGTCGCGGATGGCAGTCACAGTCCCAGACGCCACGCTTGCAGTCGTGCCGACCGACACTGGCGTAGTGTGACTTGTTGTCGTGAACAGAGTGTCGGCTGAAGCAGCCGCGCTGCCGAATCCCAGTATCGTCGCGACGACGACCGATTCCAGGAGAAGCGCGCGGAAACGCATTGCATCCATCCTTTGGGGCGTTGGTGCATACCGACGGGCGTCCGGCACACGATGGCTCGATTGATCTGAGCAGTGTGTATCAGGGATCGCCTCGCTGACGCCAGAGCCAATCCGGCAGGGCTGACGGACGCCGTGTCGTTCACGGAGGGCTAGGTCTAGGTGTCAATCGCACATCCGAGATGGGGCGAAGCCGTGCCTTGCTAAGTGAGCGACCAAGTGCTCGCTGGTTCTCCCTGAATGCAGTAGCGGCCGTCCAGTTGAAATAATTGGCCGTGAGTTGGCCCTTGAACGTCGCCGGCGGCGGCCATGGTCAGGCAGATCGGTGCAGTACCCGTCGTCGGCTGAGCCGCGTAGAGCCCGACCAGTGTTGAGCCCGCCGAAGTCAGATCTCCAGTGAAGAGCTCCGAGGGGATATTCAGGAGATCGAGCACCATGTTCGTGAGACGGGTGTTGGGATAGGTCGTAGTCGTGCCGCTGACCAGCCTGCCTCCAGTCACCGAGAGCTTCCACGGGAACGAAGTGGCCTGCAGAGGGAAGGACAATGAACAGCTGCCAAATGTTCCGCTCGTCACAGTGCCTTGGACTCCTCCTGCGTCTGTGTTGCTCGTCAGCTGGAAAGTCAGAGTCGAGTTGTGACACTGGGATATGACCAAGTCTCCGACAGTGCCAGTAACAGTAGATTGTGCGGTGAAGCGCGCAGTGGCGCCTACCGCCACCCGGGTCGTGTGGAACGGGGTCGTGAACAGAGTTGCACTTGCGGCTGGAATCGGAGTCGGCCCTAGTGACCAGTCAGTAGCTGTAGCGCCCTCAAGGCAGTAGTTTGCGTCGATTTTGCCACTCGTAAGTAGTGGTCCCGATAGGGTGCCGGCGTTGCTGAGAGTGAAGCAGATTGAGGATCCATTGTGTCGACCTTCTCGTATCGACGCTCCGTCAGTTCCAAATGCTCCGTTAGGTCCGATAACGCTGGCGTCGGTGAGTGTGCCAGTACCGGGACTAACGCCCCACAGAGTTGCTGCGACGTTGGTCCAAGTTGTGTTGTTGAAGATCGTTTGAGTTTGGAGGTCAAACCCTGAGCCGCGGACAGTGAAGCGCCAGGGGAAGTCGCCTGCTGCTGACAGGAAGCAACCGGAGAATGACCCGCTCGTGAAAGTTCCCGCTAGTTCAGTCGCGTTGTTTTGCTCGATCTCTAGTTGCAGAGTCGAGCTTGCGCACGTGTTGACGACAGTGCCGTCACGGATCGCACTCACAGTCCCGGACGCCACGCTCGCGGTCGTGCCAACCGACACCGGCGTAGTGTGACTTGTCGTCGTGAACAAAGTGTCGGCTGAAGCAACCGTGCCGCTGAACGCCAGCATCGTTGCGACAACGGCCAACCCCAGGAGAAGCGCTCTGAGACGCATTGCATTCATCCTTTCGTGCGTTGGCGCTACCTACGGGCATGCGGTGCACAACGGCTTGATTGGTCTGAACAGTGTGTACCAGAGATCGTCTCGCTGCCGCCAGAGCCATCCGGCAGGCGTGGCAGACGCCGTGTCGTAACGGTTCCCGGTTTTTGGGCGTGGCGCCAGGAAGGCTCTATGAGCGATTCCTTGAGGCAGCATCCACGGCGAGGCGACGATCGTTCGTCCTCGCAGCGCGAGCGGCAGAGCGCCGTCTCGAATAGGCAGCATGGGCGGGAGGTCGGCACTCGTTCGACGTCCCGCTCGGAGCGGCATCCTGTCGTTTGCCAGTCGGAACTTAGCCAGCTCGGTACCGAGATCGTGGCGACGCGGCTTCGGACCCTCGGGCACCCGATGCGTGTCCGCATCCTGCGAGCTCTCGATGGGCGACAGGCTACGGCTGAGCAGCTCGCCGAGCACCTCGGCGCGCCCCTTCCCGCGATCCGCGGTCAGATCTCGGTCTTGTATCGGGCTGGCGTTCTGTGTCGGCGCCGGCGGACTATCTGAGGCCTGCGCAAGTGGCCGTAAGGTAGCTAGAAGGCTGTTGTTGGCTGAGGCAAAGAGGATCTGCGTTGCTGAGAGTGAGTACCGATGATTGTTCACTTGACTTGCAGGAATTAGCCCGTCTAGGGTCGTGGTCCTCGGCTGACGGTTCTGATCTGGGAGATCGCTATGCGACGTGTCTTGCCTCGTCTACGTCCCCGATTTACGAGCGGCGTGCTGTTTGTTAGCGTTGTTGTCGTCCTCTGTGTGATGGGCAGCGTCTCCATGTCGATGGCTGCGACTGCTCGGCACGGGCTTGGTCCGCTAGGGGACGGGCGCGTGCCGGGTATGCCTGATCGGCTGACGGTTGGTAAGTCGAAGAGTTGGTATGACCCTGTGGCCAAGGGCTACAAGGTGCGGCCCCGTCCGGGCGATCCCGTGGCGGATGTGCACATTGACTTCGCCGAGCCTCAAGGTGGCGTGTTTCAAGCTGTTGGTCCGGCGACGCAGCTGCCTGCTCAGGAGGACGCGCCGATCTGCACGTCGACCGGTCACCGGATCAAAGTGATCTACGCGACCCCCGAAGCGTGGATGCAGCCGCCGACGCAGGAGCGTGTGGATCTCATTCGATCGCTTGTACGACGAATGAACTGGAAGATCCGTCAGCAGTCGATGGTAACCAGCGACAATTTCCGCACGTTGGAGATGAAAGTCCAGTGCGAGGCGGACGGTCAGATCAAGATTCACCAGATAGTCAGTCAGACCGGGGTTGCTGCTATCGACAATACGGCCAAGGCCCAGCTCGGCAACCCCTACAACGCGAACGCCGTGAGGTACCTGGTCTTCCACTCGGCTCCTAATTCGGACGTGGGTGGGGAGACGATCTGCTCCTGCGGCACACAATCAGGGTCCACGATCAAGAGTGCGTCAGACGGTAGCCCGGGTAATCCCAACCGGCGATTTACGTCAACCGCAGTGATATACAGCTACGACCCGATCACCAATTGGAACTGGTGGTCGACGAACGTCGTTACGCACGAGTTCTTCCATCTGATGGGAGCTACCGGCTACGGAGCGCCATTCGCCTCTCCCAATAGCGCTCACTGCACAGATGGGATCGACATCCTTTGCTACGAGGAGCCTGGCTCCGGCTATAGCGAAACCCGTTGCAATGGTCGGAACTACGGATCCCCCGAGACGGTGCCGATCGACTGCGGCGCAGATACCTATTTCGACACCCGCACCGAGCCTGGGGAGTGGCTGACCCAGCACTGGAACACCGGTGGGGCGGAGAACCCGTATCTGGGAGAGTCGATCATCGGCCCTCAGAGCGCTGATGTTGATCTTGCGTCCTCGGCACCGGGCCGACTTGACATGGTGGCCCCGGCACCTGACAACACGCTTCGCTATCGGTCGCGCTCCAATGGCGTATGGTCACCCTGGGCGAATCTCGGAGGGATCCTGACCTCGCCGCCGGTGGTGGTCTCATCGGATCCGGGGCGTCTGGACGTCTTTGCGCGGTCTGATGATGCCTCGGTGGTAACGATTTCCTACGTCGCGGGAACGGGCTGGTCGGGGTGGAGCAGTCTTGGCGGCATAATTAGTTCGAAGGTCGATGCCGTGTCGTGGGGTCCTGGCCGTATCGATGTCGCGGTGCGCGGGGGCGGCAACGCGATCTACCACACGTGGAAGCAGGGCTCTGGGTCGTGGGCGCCGTGGAGTTCCTTCGGTGGCGTGTTTACCTCAACCCCAAGCCTCGTCGCCCGCGTCCCCAACGAGCTTGTCGTTTCTGCGGTTGGGACCGACGGCGCACTGTGGGCGAGGAAGTGGGCCAACAACACATGGACCGACTGGCAGTCTCTCGGTGGTGTGCTGACCAGCGCGCCTGTGTCGACGGTGAGCCGACGTCTTGGCCACGTTGGATTCGTCCACGGCCATATCTTCGCTCGCGGTACCGATAACGCTGCCTGGGCGAAATACTATGGGCACAGCGGTGAGTGGTTGGGGTGGGATCCTCTTGGCGGAGCACCGATCACGGCCAACACGGCACCAATCGCCTGGGGCCTCCTGAAACTTGATCTCTATGCACGCAGCGACACGGGCAGCATCAAGGTCAGGCGCGATGTATACAGCCCGGCCTCGACCTGGCAAGACCTCGGCGGGAGTTTCGAGACAGCGCCACTCCAAGCCGCGTCAACCGCCGATCCAAGCGGAGGAAGCGCTCTTCCGCATGACGTTGCTGCCATCGGCAACGACCACAAGATCTACGTGGGCACCTACAGCACCAGCGGCTGGAGCGGCTGGCAAGTTGTTGACTGGCCAAACGACGTCGTCGTCACCGGATAACGCTAGGGCCGAGAGCGGAAGCTACGAGCGCTCCGTCTTGGCCCCGCAGGGCTTCGCGGTCGTGGAAGCACCGGTGGAAGCGACGGAGCGCAGCACGGCGTAGTAGGACGCGAACGCTCACCGTCCGGATACCGCGTCGGCGCTGACCCGAGCGGCAGAACCGGACAGCGCTCATAGCCTCGCGCCGCCCTTACAAGCGAGGGGTCCCCAGTTCGAGTCTGGGACCGCCCATGGATTGTGCCCGTCAGCCATTTGCCCGCCGCGCGACCAGCACGGCAAAGCGATGGTCCTTGAAGAGGCAGTCGACCGCGTCGAAGCCGGCCTCGCGCAGCCAGCGCAGTTGGGATTCGACGTCGGCGCACTGGTCGTGGCGCATGCGATCCATCGCGCCGGCCCACTCGGCATCGTCGGTCCCGGCCGCCCGCGCACGAGCCTCGTGCCACTCGCGGTAGCGGCGGTCGAAGCACGGCGTCGGGCCGGCGACCTGCTCGGCGTTGACGAAGACGCCGCCCGGCGGTAGCGCGGCGCGCACGCGCGCGAACAGGTCGCGCTTGCCCGCATCGTCGAGGTGGTGGATCGCCAGCGCGGAGACGACTGCGTCGAACTCGCCGGCAGGCAGCGGATCTGCCAGGTCGGCGACGTGCAGCTCGGCAGCGGGACCCAACGTCGCGCGGGCCTGTTCGAGCATCGCGGGCGCGCCGTCGGTCAGCACCAGCTCGGCCTCGGGGTAGGCGGCGGCGACGCGCGCGGCGAGCATGCCGGTCCCGGTGCCGAGGTCCAGCACGCGACGGGGCGGACGGCCGAGCATCGTCAGCGCGTCGACGGCGGTGCCGTAGAAGGCGTCGAACGGTGGGATCAGCCGGCGACGCGGGGCCTCGTAGCCGACGGCGTGAGCGTCGAAGGTGGCGGGAGCACTTTCGGTCGTCATGACATACGACTGTACGTTATGACGTACAAGCTGTCTAGGGCGGGTAGCCCTACTTCGACGCGGTCGTCACCGTGACGCCCTGCTGCTTCAGCTCAGCCGAGGCCTCGGTGAGCTTCTTGACGCCGGTGCTGGTCGGCAGCGTCCGCAGCGCCGCGGCCAGCGACTTCGTGTCCTTGCGGCGAGCCGCCTCGGCGCCCTTGCGGAACGAGCCGGCCAGCTGCTGGAGCCCGTCGATGAGCTTGCGGTGCGTCGCCTCGAGGCCGGCAGGGGGCTTGATCTCCTGCATCTTCTTGACCGTGTCCTGCACCGTGACCGCCTGCTCGCCGAGATGGCCGATGATCTGGGCCGAGGAGACGTTGGCGCCGGACTGGTCGGCGTCGGCGAACGCCTCCTGCAGCGGCTTGCCCGCGTCGGCCAGCTGCTTGGCGTAGACCTGCTTGGCCGATGCCTTGCCGCCGCCGTCATCGCCACCGCACCCCGCGAAGACGACGACAGCCAGCACGGCCAGCAACCCGACGAGCGCGCGATGCATGGCGGCGATCCTCCCAGGTTTGCTGCGCCCGCGTACCCTTCAGGACGATGGCCCTCGATCCCACGCACACCGCCCTCGGCACCTGGTCGGGCGGGCGCTTCATGCACTTCGGCGCCCCGCTCGACGACGACCGCCTGCTCGCGCTGATGCGCCCCGACGAGCGCGTCCGGACCGTGCTGACCGCCGACGTCTACGGCGAGGGTGTCGCCGACACGCTGCTCGGGCGCGCGCTCACCGGCCTCGATCGTGACGCCTACTCGCTGATCGGCGCCGTCGGCCACGACTTCTACAACGGCGAGCGCGAAGGTGCCAAGGGCTTTCCGCGCTTCACCGACCCGCGCCTGCGCGGCCCCGGCGAGTACGGCGCCTACCTGCGCGACGCCACCGAGCGCAGCCTTCAGCGCATCGGCGCCGACGCGTTCGACCTCCTGCTGCTCCACAACCCCGACCGCACGGGCTACACCCACGAGGCGGTCTGGGAGGGCATGGTCGCGCTGCGCGACGCCGGCCTGACGCGCCGCATCGGCGTTGCGCCCGGTCCGGCCAACGGCTTCACCCTCGACGTCATCGACTGCTTCGAGCGCTACGGCGACGTCATCGACTGGGCGATGCTGATCCTCAACCCGTTCGAGCCGTGGCCCGGCGAGTTGGCGCTCCCCGCGGCGCAAGCCCACGACGTGAAGGTCCTCACGCGCGTCGTCGACTACGGCGGCCTCTTCCACGACGACCTGCGTCCCGGCCTGCCGATGGCCGAGCGCGACCACCGCAAGTTCCGTCCGGCCGGCTGGATCGAGCGCGGCACCGAGCGCCTCGACGCGCTTCGGCCGATCGCGCAGCGCCATGGCCTGACGCTGCTGCAGCTCGCGGCGCAGTTCAACCTCGCGCATCCCGCGGTTGCGTCGGTCGTCCCGACGCTGATCCAGGAGTCCTGGGACGGCGCCAAGCCCGTCGAGGCCCAGCGCGAGGAGCTGGCCGGCGTCCCGGCCGAGGTGCTGCTGAGCGACGACGAGGTCGCCGAGATCCGCGCGATCGGTGACAACACACGCTGCATGGCGCTCAAGGGCGGCGTGCCCGACCACGAGGGCGAGGCGCGCCCCGACCGCTGGCCGCTCGACGGCGAGCTGGAGGAGATCGCGGCGCGCTGGGACATCGCGCCAGCTGATCTCCAACCCGCCTAGCGGCTAGCCGAAGAAGACCTCCGCATCGGCGAAGAACTTGTCGTCCAACGTCTTCGGATCGCCGAGCGCCTCGAAGATCGGCACCGTCGTGATGTCGGTGCCGCGCAAGGCCACCATCTTGCCCGACTCCCCAGCGGTCACGGCCTCCGCGGCGGCCACGCCGAAGCGCGTGGCCAGCACGCGGTCAAAGGCCGTCGGCGTCCCACCGCGCTGGACGTGGCCGAGGATTGTCATTCGTGTCTCATAGCCGGTGCGCTCCTCGATCTCACGCTCCAGGACCACCGCGATCCCGCCGAGCCGCTCGTGGCCGAACGCGTCGAGCTGGCCGGAGCCCGTCGTCGACAGCGTGCCCGCACGCGGCGTCGCGCCTTCTGAGACCACGACGATCGAGAACGTCCGCCCGTTGGCGTGGCGGCGGCGGATGTGGCCGCAGACCTCCTCGATGTCGAACGGCCGTTCGGGCACCAGGATCACGTCGCCGCCCCCGGCCATCCCGGCGTGCGCGGCGATGAACCCGGCGTGGCGGCCCATCACCTCCAAGACCATGACGCGGTTGTGCGACTCGGCCGTCGTGTGCAGCCGGTCGATCGCGTCGGTGGCGATCTGCACCGCCGTCTGGAAGCCGAAGGTGTAGTCGGTGCCCTTGAGGTCGTTGTCGATGGTCTTGGGCACGCCGATCACCGGGACGCCCTCGGCCGCCAACCGCGCCGCGACGCCGAGCGTGTCCTCGCCGCCGATCGGGACGAGCACGTCGACGTCGCGCATGGCCATCCCCGCGCGCACGCCCTCCACACCCGGGCCGTCCTCCTTGAAGGGGTTGGTCCGCGACGAGCCGAGGATCGTCCCGCCACGCGGCAGGATCCCCTTGGTCCGCTCGGCCGTCAGCTCCTCGCCCTCGCCGCTGAGCACGCCGGCCCAGCCGTAGGTGTAGCCGAACAGCGTGTGCCCGTCGCGCAGACCCTTGCGGACCACCGCGCGAATCACCGCGTTCAACCCGGGGCAGTCGCCGCCGCCCGTCAGCACTCCGATCCTGGCCATGGGCCAGAGACTATGAGGGCTGTCTAGCGCCCGATCGGGTGATCGCCAGCGCCTCGTCGACCGGCAGCGGCCGGCCGACGTGGAAGCCCTGGGCGTAGTCGACGCCCAGTGCCCGCACGGCATCCAGCGTGTCGGCGTCGGCGACGAACTCGGCCAGCGATGGCGTGCCGAGCCCGCGGGCGATCGCCACGACGGCCTCGACCACGAGCCGGTCGGTCTGGTTCTCACGCAGACCGCGGACGAACTCGCCGTCGATCTTGAGGATGTCGAACCGCAAGTTCTTCAAGTACGTGAACGACGCGAAGCCCGTGCCGAAGTCGTCGAGTGCCAGCAGGCAGCCGAGGCGGCGCAGCGTGTCAGCCAGCGTGCGGGCGCGTTCGAGGTTGACGATCGCGGCCGTCTCGGTGATCTCGACGATCAGCCGCCGCGCCGGTACCGGCGTGGCGGTCAGGAGCTCCTGGAGCCAGCCGGCGAAGTCGGCGTCGCCCATCGTCCGGCCACTCAGGTTGACCGACAACGTGACCGGGCGCCCGGCCTCGTGCTCGCCGCGCACGAGCTCGACGGCACGCGCGATCACCCAGCGGTCGATGTCCTGGACGAGGTCGAAGCGCTCGGCGATCGGCAGGAACGTGGCCGGCGGGACCAGCTCGCCGCTGTCGGCGCGCATGCGGATCAGCAGCTCGAAGGTGGGAGGGGCGGGCGGGTCGGCATCCGCGCCGATCGCCACGATCGGCTGGGCGTGGAGCTCGAAGCGATCCTCGGCCAGCGCGGAGCGGATGCGCTCCAGCCAGGAGAGGCGCGAGACGTGGCGGCCGGGGCCGGCATCCGCCCGCTCGGCGGTCGCCGCGCGGTTGCGGCCGGCCTCCTTGGCGTCGTACATCGCGATGTCGGCCTCGACCAGCAGCTCCTCGGCGCCGAGCCCGTCGGCGCCCGAGAACGGCGCCAGGCCGATCGACGCGGTCACCCGCGCCTGGCGCGTGTGGTCGGCGACGACGCCGTCGCGGGCCACGGCGCGCAGCAGCTTCTCGCAGACCGCGCCGGCCTCGGCCTCG
>JBEVLC010000108.1:0-11022 GCA_040509415.1 Baekduia sp.
GGCGAGCGCCGGGTGTCGCCATCAGGGCTCGCGAGCTGACGCTCGAGGTCGGTGAACGCATCGATGAGATCGACGGCCTCGAACGCGCGGTTGCGACGGCCGGTGGTGGTCTGCTTCAGCACGCCGGCGGCGAGGAGCCGGGGGATGGCGTCGTTGATGGCCTGCTCACTGCGTCCGACGAGAGCGGCGGCGCTCTGGACGGTGATGACCGGTGCGCCGGGCAACGCTCGCAGGAGCCGGTCGGTGGCTGAGTCGGCGCGGGGTCGGCCGAGCGCCTCCTGCCACATCTCCTGCACCTCGGCCACTCGCTGCTCGTAGCTCTCTGCGTCGGCGACGGCCCGTGTCGTGGCCGCGGCGAAGAGCGCAATCCACGAGTCGAGCCCGTCAACGGCTTCCTGTGAGGTCGCGTCGCCGCGATAGCGCGTGGCCGTCAGTCCGTTGATGTAGTCCTGTGACCACGTCGCCAGCATCAGCGAGACCGGCGGGACGATGACAGGGGCGAGGCCGCGGCGGCGCAGGATCACATGGATCAGCGCGCGACCGGTCCGGCCGTTGCCGTCGATGAACGGGTGGATGGTTTCGAACTGCGCGTGGGCGATCGCGGCCTGGGCGATGGCCGGCAGCGCGTCGTCGTTGCAGAACGAGCAGAGGTCCTCGAGCAACGCAGGCACGCGCTCGAAGGGCGGCGGGACGAACGCGGCCGAGCACGGGTTGTAGGAGTTGCCCCCGATCCAGTTCTGCTCCTCGCGCACCTTGCCGCCGTGTTCCTCGATGCGGGTGCCAGCGAGCAGCCGCTCGTGGATGGACAGGAGGTGGTCGACGGTGATGGTGCCCACGGCGGCCAGAGGCTCGACGGCCCACCGCATGGCCTCGATGTTGTTGAGGATCTCGTGCGCGGTGACGTCCGACGGATCGTCACCGAGGCCGGCGGCCAACTGCGCCTTTAGCAGCCGTCGGCTCCCGACCTCAAGCCCTTCGATCTTCGACGACGCGACCGCCTCAGCGCGCAGCAGGAGCCGAGCGATCGCTTCGGAGTCCGCCAGTCCACTTGCCTCCCGGTTGAGGCGCTGCACGGCGCGCTCGGCGTCGGCGACGTCAGCCGCCGTCCCGCCGCTCAGCGAGAACGTCCGGCCGCCCAGCAGGTCGGGCACGTAGGCCTCGTAGTCGCAACCACGTCGGGCACTGCGTGGGAGGCCCGAGGCCGGGTTCGGCGTCCACGTAAACTTGACGAGCTCCGGCACATACTCAAGGTTAGCCGTTAACCTTGAGTATGCAACCGGAGTCGTCAACGTTGGCTTGAGATCGCCAGCGTCGCAGCAACGACGCGCTCAGGCTGGTCCCACATGACCATGTGACCGCATCGGTCCCACGTCTCGACGGTCGCGTGCGGCGGAAGCTCGTCTCGGTGGCGCGAGGTCGAGGCCTTGGCGATGTGGTCGACGTCACCCCACACGACGCGGACCGGCACGGTCGACGCGATGGCGTCTCCGCCGGTGAAGCGGGTGCGGCGGGTCTGCGCGAAGTGGCGCCGGAAGCTGTCGGTCGTGCCGGCGATGCGGGCGGCCGCGATAGCGACTTCCGCTGGCACCTCGTGGCCGCGAGCGCTCACCTGTCGCAGTGCGACGGCGCGCACGGCACCGAACCGTAGCGCCCTCCGTGAGAGCCCGAAGGCGTGTCGGCTCAGCAGCCAGTTGAGCATCAACCCGGCGTTTGTGGTCCGGGGTGAGCGCTGTCGCCACAAGCCGGCGGGGGTGAGGGAGAGGACGGCCGAGGCGCGTCCCAGCTTGGCGACTTCCAGCGCCGTCCAGCCGCCGGCCGAGTGGCCGGCGATCGGCACTTGGTCGAGCCCGAGGGTGTCGAGGAGCTGCACGACCTCCGGCGCCCAGTCGGGCGGCGTGAAGCTGGTGGGTGCGGAGGCGCCGTGGCAGGGCAGGTCGGCGCGGATGACCCGACGGTGCGCGATGAGCGCTGGGAGGATCGGGTCCCAGACCGCGCGGGAGCTCGTGGTGCCGTGCAAGAGGACCAGTGGCGCGCCGGCTCCCACGTCGTCGAACGCAAGCATGTCAACGCATGTAATACATCCTCGATGGTGCGACCGACTCGGGCGTCCACCCCGCTGCGCACCCGTCCCCGCGCGATGATTATCTCAGGATGGATTGAAAGGTATCCGCACATGCCATTATCACCTATAATGGCATCTGTAAATGCCCGTATCAGAGTCCCCTCGCCCTCCGGTCCCCATCGCCCGCGCCCTACGTGACGTTGGCGGCTCCGTGCTTGCCTGGCGCAAGCTCCGCGGTCTGACGCAGGCCCAACTCGCCGATCGCGCCGGTATCTCACGCCCGACAGTGCGCCGGCTCGAGACCGGCGACGGCGCGATCAGCCTCGAGAACACGCTGAGGATTCTTCGGGCCCTCGGGATTCTCGACGAGCTGCCGCGGGCCCTCGATCCCTACGAGACCGATCTCGGACGGTTGCGCTCCGACGAGCAACTCCCCCAGCGTGTCCGTCCCCGGAAGTTGACGAGGGGCGAGGACGATGGCTGAGCGCGAGGTCGAGGTGATCGTCCAGATCGCGGGCGTCGATGTCGTCGCCGGCCGGCTGTGGTCGCAGCGGCGACGGAGCACCGAGTCACAGACGTTCGCCTACAACGAGGACTACCTCGCGCTTCCCGCGGCGTATGCCTTGGATCCCGCACTTCCGTTGGGCACCGGGCAGCAGCAGACGCCGATCGGCCGCGCCATCTTCGGCGTGTTCTCGGACTGCGCGCCGGATCGCTGGGGCCGGCGTCTCATCATCCGTTCCGAGCAGGCGCGTGTCCGGGAAGAAGGTGGAGCGCCGCGAAGCTTCGGCGAGGCCGACTTCCTGCTCTGGGTGCGCGACGATCTGCGCCAAGGCGCGCTGCGCTTCCGGATCCCGGGCGCGAAGGTCTTTCTCGCCGATGAGCAGCACGGCGTCCCGCACCTCGTCGATCTTCCGAAGCTGCTGAGCGCCGCTGATCACCTCGAGCGCGACGAGGCGACCGCCGCTGAGTTGCGGCTGTTGCTGCGCGGAGGCAGCTCTCTCGGTGGTGCGCGCCCCAAGGCACATGTGATCGACGAGGCCGGTCGTATCGCGATCGCGAAGTTCCCCAGTGTGTCGGTTGACGAGTGGGACGTGATGCGGTGGGAGTACGTGGCCTTGTATCTCGCCCACGCGGCTGGGATCACGGTGCCCAAGACCAAGCTGCACGTGATCGATGGCAAGTCGGTGCTCGTGGTCGATCGCTTCGACCGCGATGGCGATCGCCGAATCGGCTACGTGAGCGCGATGACGATGCTCGAAGCCGCCGACGGAGATGATGGCCGGAGCTACTTGGAGATCGCCGCGGTCATCGAGGACGAATCGCTGCAGGCGAGCGTGGAGCTGCGAGAGCTCTGGCGCCGTATCGCCTTCTCGATCCTGATCTCAAACTTCGATGACCACCTCCGCAATCATGGGTTCCTGCGGACCAGCAGCGCGGGCTGGTCGCTCTCGCCGGCCTTCGACTTGAACCCAGACCCCGAGGGCGCCCGGCTGCTGGCGACCGCGATCGACTACGAGGATCGCGAGGCGCGCATCGACACGCTCATGGGCGTGGCCGGCGAGTTTCGCCTGACCAACCAGGACGCGCGCGCCGTTCTCGTCGAGGTCGTCGGGGCGACGAGCGCGTGGCGCAAGGCCGCGACCCGCGCTGGTCTCAGTGCTGCCGCGCTGACGCAGATGGCCCCCGCCTTCGAGCACGACCAGGCGACGCGGGCGCGCGAGCTCGGCGCGTAGCCCAGGCGCTCACAACACCGGTCGCCGCTGCGCCCACGGCTGCGCCTCCTCCAGCTGCGACGCGAGCCGCAGCAGCAGCGCTTCCCCACCCGGCGCGGCGACGAACTGCACGCCGAGCGGGAGGCCGTCGGCCGTCCAGTGCAGCGGCACGCTTGCGGCCGGGCGGCCGGTGAGGTTGGCGAGCTGCGTGTAGGGGACCCAGCCCAAGTTGTCGTCGATCATCTTGTCGACGGCGCCGAGGCGCGGCAGCAGGCGGGTGGTGCGTGTGGCCAGTAGCAGCTTCGCGAGGGGTTGCAGCGCGCGCGGGGTGTCGAACTGGCCGATGCGCGGCGGTGGCGTGGCGAGGGTCGGCGTCAGTAGCAGGTCGTAGTTCTGGTGGAACTCCGCGAGGCCGCGCACGTGCTCGTGGCGGCGCTCCAGCGCCGCGCAATGGTCGACGCTGCTGATCGCCCGGCCGAGCGCCGCCATCATCAGCGTGTCGAGCTCGAAGCCCTCGTTGCCTGCGCCCGTGAGCCGCTTGATCTCGGCGACCTCGAAGGCGGCGTAGACGAACCAGATGGTGAGGAAGTCGCGCGCGAGCGCCGCGTCGTCGAAGGGCGCGGCGACCGGCTCGACGTCGTGACCGAGCGACTCCAGCAACTTCGCCGCCTCGTTGACGGCGGCGATGGCGCTGGGGTGCGGGTTGGCGTTGATTGCCGAGGCGGTATGGAAGCCGATCTTCAACCGGCCGGGGGCTTGTCCGACCTCGTCGAGGAAGCGACCTGTAGGCATTGCCGGCGCGTAGGGGACGGTCGCGTCGGGGCCGGCGAGGACGTCGAGCATCGCGGCGCTGTCGCGCACGCTGCGCGAGATGACCCCGTTGGTCGCGGCGCCGTGCAGCGGCTCGCCGGCGGTCGGGCCGAACGGGATCAGCCCGCGGCCGGCCTTCAGGCCGAAGAGGCCGCAGCAGGCCGACGGGATGCGGATCGAGCCGCCGCCGTCGCTGGCGCCCGCGACCGGGACGATGCCGGCGGCGACCGCGGCGGCCGACCCTCCGGATGAACCGCCGGGCGTGCGGTTGAGGTCCCACGGGTTGCGGGCGGCGCCGAACAGCTCCGGCTCGGTGATGCCCTTGGCGCCGAGCTCGGGCGTGTTGGTCTTGCCGAACACCACGACGCCGGCGTCGAGCCAGCGCTGCACGACGGTCGCGTGCTCGGTGGCGGGGACGTTTGCGAGTGCGCGGCAGCCGTAGGAGGACGGGACGCCCGCGTACTCCTGGCCGAGGTCCTTAAGTAAGAAAGGGACGCCGGCGAACGGACCGGTGAGCGGCTCGTTCAGCCGCGCCTGCGCATCGGCGTCCATCCAGCGCACGATCGCGTTGATGCGCGGGTTCACTTCGCGCGCGCGAGACTGCGCCGCCTGCACGACCTCTTCGGCCGTGACTTGGCGCTCGGCGATCAGCTGCGCCAGGCCCAGCCCGTCTTGGGCGGCGTACTCGGTGCTTTCCATGCGCGCCATCCTGGCGCATTGCCGCCCGCGGCGGCGCGGTTCAGAGCGCGAACGTCATCGGCGCCCCGAGCTGCTCGGAGCGGTCGCGCACGTCACGCTGCCGGCGCAGCTCGGCGTCGGCAGCCGCGACCGAGCGCAGGTCCCGGCTACCGCAACACGGACATCTTGGTGCCGAGAAGCGGCCGACGAGCGTGTGGGCGCCGCAGTCCAGGCATCCGAGACGGTGGGCGCCCTGGTTGGTCTTGATCTGCCAGCTGCCAAGAGGCATAGCGGTCTTCCTTGTCCGCGGGTTGCCGAATCTGCTGGCTGCAACGCGGAGGGCCCGCCGAACTGGCGGCGGGTCGAGGGGGCTCAACGGATGATGGAGCGCCGGCGCGGGCTCTCAGAGCCCGAGGAGGAAGCGCAACGCCCGCTCGATCTCCTGCAGGGCGTCGGACGGGACGAGACCGCGGTGTGTCAGGAAGCGTTTGGTGGAGATCACGCGAAGCTGGTCACAGCGGGCGTAGGAGTTGTGGTCGAGCCCACTGAGACCCGGCTCGATCTCGATGTGGCTTCGCAGCCCATAGGCGGTAGATGAGATGGGTACGACGGCCACGAGGCCACCCGGCCCGTCGTTGACCGCATCGACGGAGACCACGACCGCCGGCAGGACGAACGCCGGCTCGTGTCCGAGCGGTTGACCGAGATCGACGTCATAGACCTGGCCGCGCCAGATCAAGCCAGGCTGTCCCACTCGTCGCGTTCACGCAGGAACGCCTCCCAGCGAGCGGGGTCGCTCTGCAGGCGCCGGTAGTCGTTGCTCAGGCCGCGAACGAACTCCTGCCGCTCAAGGGCGTCGACGGCGTCGTGGAGCACGTCGATCACGGTTGTGTGCCGACTCTTGGCTAGCGCTTGCAGCCGTTCAGAATCCGGCCGGCGGACTCGGACGGTCGTGGTGTCTCCGGGAGCCATCTACCAATTGTAGACTATTTGTAGACCGGTACGGCGAGCGAGAGAAGTTGCGATGTCGGTGCGTGCCGTCGCAATCCCGTTTTGGGGTCTGACCCCACAACGAAGGTGTGGAGAAGCGTGCAGTTCCGTTTTGGGGTCTGGCCCCTTGGGGAGGCGGGAAGTGGTGGTGGCGGGGCTAAGAGGGTGTGCCGAGAAGCTTGCGTGAGGAACTGGCCGGCGGTGTGTTTCACGTCTACGCCCGAGGTGTCGACAAGTGCAACATCTACCGCAATGACGAGGATCGCTGCGCGTACCTGCGCTTGCTCGGCAAAGTGGTCAAGCGTCAGCGATGGGGGTGCTTGTCGTATTGCCTGATGCCAAACCACGTCCACTTGTTGCTGAGAACGCCGGAGCCGAACCTGGGTATCGGTATGAGGCTGATCCATGGCCCGTACGCGCAGGGCTTCAACACGCGATACGAGCGGGTCGGGCATCTGTTCCAGGGGCGATATGGCGCTGTGCCCGTCACCGACGATGCGCAGCTGTGGACGACGATCGGGTACATCGCGGCAAATCCAGTGACGGCAGGTTTGACGCCGGATCCGGCCGGATGGTCATGGAGCAGTCACCGTGCGCTGGTCGGGCTGGATAACGCCCCGTCCTGGCTGGCTGTAGCCGAGCTCATGGATCTCCTCTCCGCACAGGGCGGGGACGGACTGGGGCGCTATCGCGAGCTCGTCGCCGATCGGATTCAGGCCGCCAGGTAGGTGCGGATGCGATACGCGATACGGGGCCGATACGGGGCCAGACCCCAAAACCGAAGTGCGATGGCGTGCAACGGAAGTGCGACGACAGTCTGAGGAATCTAGAACGCTGTGTTTGAAACTGCGACGAGCGGTGCTCGGAGAGTTGGCCGATCGCAAGCCCCTACGCCGTCGCCACCACGCGCGCCGCCTCCTCCAGCCCGAAGAACGCCGCGATGCAGACGTGGCTCACCGCCGGCAGCGCCGCCGGCAGCTCGTGGAGCCGCCGGTCCAGCGCGTGGCGGCGGAGCACTTCGAAGATCCCGCCGGTGATGATCTGCGATACCAGCTCGGGGCGCGGCGGCACGTGGCCCATCGCCGCGAAGCCAGGACCGAGGAACTCGCCGAAGACGTCGAGCACCGACTTGTGGCGGGCCATGGCGCGTGCGCTCAGCACCGGGGGCACGAGGATCGACAGCGACGCCAGCGCCGGTGACGCCGCCAGGAAGTCCAGCAGCACGCCGAGCGAGCGGTGGGCGGCCGCGGCGCAGTCGCCGGGATCGCTCATGAAGGCCTGGGCGACCGCGGAGAACGTCTGCTCGGCACCGGTCTGCAGCGCGTCCAGGACGCACTCCTCCTCCGTCTGCCAGTACCCGCGCACGGCCTCGAGCGTGACGCCCGCCCGCTGCGGGATGTCGGTCAGCCGGACGAGCTCGTAGCCGCGCTCGTAGACCAGATCGGCGAAGACCATCAACAGCCGCTCGCGCTCGTTGCCTGGAGTGAACGTCGGGCTTTTGACAGAAATTGGCTGAGACATCGGCGTTTCCGGCCGATCCTACGCCCGGAGACATCCGCGTGTCCACCCACGGACAGAAGATGGCGCCGATCAGGTGCGGTTCACACGTCAACGGCAGCCGCCGCGGCGAACGGCAGCTGCGCGATCTCCGATGCCCGCTCGGGCCCGAAGAACGGTGCGACCGACAGGTAGCTGATCTCCGGCAGCGCGGCCGGCAGCTCGTCGATCCGGTCCTCGGCGACATAGGTCCGCAACACGCCGAAGACGCCCTCGGCCAGCATCTCGGTGACGACGCGTGGCTCGGCCGGGATCGGATCGTCAGGAGCGACCGTCGGAGAGATCGCGTCGAAGAAGACCGAGGCGTAGCGCGCACGGCGAGCCAGCGCCCGCGGACCCAGCTGCTCGACCGCCTCGATGGCCAAGTGCAACATGTCGGGCTCGGATGCCATCTGGGCGAGCATCGCGCCCAGCGCGCGGTGGATGGCCAGGGCGCCGTCGCGCGGGGCGGAGGCGAAGGCGGCGGCCATCGCGGCGAACGTCCGATCGGTCCAGGCGTCCAGTGCCTGCAGCGCGCAGTCGGCGGGCTCGTCGAAGTACTCGCCGACGACCGCCTGGTCGACCTTGGCCCGTCGCGCGGCCTGCTTGAGCGTCGTCGCCGCGTAGCCCTGCTCGGCGACGAGTGCCGCGAACGCCGCGGCGATCCGCTGGCCGTCGTTGACCGGCTCGGGCACCGGGACGACCACCGGGACGGGCGCCAGGCCGGACACGTGCAGCGCCTCCGCGTCGCCGATCGCGGGCGCCAGCACCGCGTAGGTCAGGTGCGGCGCAAGCTGCTGCACGTCGGCGGCGTGGCCGTCGGCGATCCAGGCCGCGACGAGGCCCGCGATCCCACCGGCGATCGCGTAGGACACCAACTCGGAGACCTCACGGTCGCCCGGGCGGCCACGGCCGAAGAGGTCGCCGAACGCGTAGTAGGCGTTGTCGACCTTCTCGACGGCCTCGCGCCCGATGGTCAACATGTCGCTGAACCCGAACCGTGCCAGGTCGGGCTCCTTGGCGATGTAGCCGACCCACGCACGGACGCCCTCGCGCACGGCGTCCGGCCAGCTGGCCTGCGCCGACGCGGCCGCCCACGTGCGGGCGAAGAGCTTGCCAAAGGCCAGGTCGTAGACGGCGGTGAACGCCTCGTGCTTGGAGGAGAAGTGCTGGTAGAACGTCCGGATCGAGATCTGCGCCTCGGTCGCGATCGCCGGGATGCCGACGTCGGCGTAGCCCTCGTGCGCGGCGAGGGTGGTGACGGCGCGCAGGATCCGGTCACGCTGGTGGGGGATGACGAACTGGCGCGGCAGCCGCTGGACGTTGCGCGGCAGCCCGCGGGCGCGCCGCGGCGCATCCAGCAGTGGCGTCGGTCGACCGGGCTTGGGCAGCGGCAGCGGCGTCGCGGTCAGGTAGGTCGCGGCCCATGAGGCGAGCTCGTCGCTCGCCTTGACCAGGCTGCGCGCCTTGCCCGCGCGCACGCGCCGCTCGAAGGCCTGCAGGCTTCCGGCGGCGACGACCCACAGCGAGGCCTCCGAGAGGCCGGCCGGGGCGGGCAGGTCTGACAGCGCCTCGGTCAGCAGCGCGCGCAGCCGCGCGACCAGGCCGCGCCGATACGACGGCCCGGCGGCGCCGGCGGCGAAGACGTCGACCAACACCAGGTGCGCGTGACCGGGGCGCGCCGCGGCCTGCTGGGCGAGCGGCTTGAGGACCGCGGCGATCGCGGTGGTGACGTCGGAGGGGGGAGGTGCGCTGCGGCGCGCGGCGGCGACCGCGTCGCACGCGTCGCGGACGATCGCGTCGCAGGTGCCCAGCAGCAGCTCCAGCTTGCCGGGGTACTGCGCGTAGAGGTCGCGCGGCGCGACCCGCGCGGCCGCGCAGATGTCGCGGATGCTCGTGTCGGGCAGGCCGCGCTCGGCGACGAGCGCGACGAAGGCGTCCTGGATGCGCTGGCGATGCAGCCGGGCACGATCCTCGGGATCGAGCGCGGATGGGCCGCGAGGGAGACGCTGCTCGGTTGGACGAGGCTCGGACGCCATCTATGGCAAGACCATACGGATGCGCCAATGCAAACGGTATGTGTGTTGGTGCGATTGGCACGTTTGGGAATCGATCTTTACCCCATTGCGAATGCCAGAGGGCTAGGGTGCTGCCGCGTGTCGGGCGAGCTCGATCGACCGGTGATGGCGCCCCTGCCCCGCGGGCGCGGCGGCCTGCCGCCACAGGCCAGCGCGTTCCTGCAGCGTGCCCGGATGCTCGACGCGACGGTCCGAACAGTCGCACGGGCCGGCTATGCCGCCGCGACCGTCAGCGCCATCCAGGTACGCGCCGGGGTCTCGCGGCGCACGTTCTACGACGCGTTCCCCAATAAGGAGGCCGCGGTGCTCGCGGCGCTCGACATGGCCGCGCGCTACGCGCTGCCGCAGATCCTGGAGGCGACCGCCGCGCAGCGCGGCTGGGCGGCGGGTGTCGACGCGGGGCTGTCGACCTACCTGCGGCTGCTCGATCGCGATCGTGACTGGGCCGCGTTTTGCCTCGTCGGCGTCCCGGCCGCGGGGGAGGAAGCGCTGGCCCACCGCGATCGGCTGTGGGCGCCGGCGGTGGAGCGGCTGGCACCGCGGGCGGCGGCTCGGCCCGCGGCCGCGGGGGCACTGGCTGCGCTCGACAGCGCGCTGCGGGTGGGGCTGGCGGACCCACGAAAGCCCTTGACAGCGCTGCGTTCGGAGGCGCTGGGCCTGGTGATCGGACCGGTGCGCGGTGCGGCGGCGGCGCGCCGCCAGGCGGCTCGACCGGCGGTCGCGGTTCGGGTGCGGGAGACCGAGGCAGATACCGTCCGGGCGCTGCTTGCCGACAGCCCGGGGGCTGGTGGCAGTGCGTCATCCGGCTGCGGCACGCTCGCTCGTCGCGGTGCCGCGAGCGAGCGCAAGGAGTCCCTTCGCCCCACCCTCGACCGCGCGCTGCGCGACGGCGACGGGCCGGCGCTGCTCCAGGCCGTCGTGGGCTTCGAGGAGCGGCGAGCGGCGGGCGAGCCGGTCGCCGAAGCGCTGCGCCGCGAGGCGCTCGACGGGCTGGCCGACGCCTGGTTCTGCGGGTTGCCGCTGGCCGACGTCGCGGCCGGGCCGCCGGGTGCGTGGCTGCCGCGCTCGGCGCGCGAGCGGATCTTCGCCTGGTTGGTCGAGCACCCCGACAGCACGGCGGGCGAGATCGCCGCGGGCGCCGGCATCGGCCATC
>JBEVLC010000109.1:0-5884 GCA_040509415.1 Baekduia sp.
AGCGGCAAGGTCGCGCCTCGCCCCGCGCGACCCAGGATCCTGCTGACCACCGAAGGCACCTACCCCTATGTGATGGGTGGTGTCAGCTCCTGGTGTGACCTGCTGGTCAAGAGCCTCACCGAGTTCGACTGGCAGGTCCTGCCGATCGTCGCCCCGCACGGACGCCCGCCGACATTCGCCCTGCCCGACCACGCGAGCGAGATCGGCCCGATCGAGGTTTGGTCAGAAGATCTTCCCAAGACGGCGCGCGGCCGGGGCGACCGGCGTTCGGGCGTCGAGCTGCCGTCGATCCTGGTGCGCAACCTGCTGGCATGGGAGGGCAACACCGAGGCTGTCGTCGCGGCCTGGGTCTGGTGCCGCCGGCACCCCGGCAGCGTGCGGCAGGCGTTTCGCTCGACGCAGGGCTGGACGTCCTTCTTGGCGGGGCTGGGCGAGGTGCTCGCCGAGCGCGTTCCCGAGGCCGGCACGCCACCGGCACTGGACCTCCTGGAGGCGGCGACGCTCTACCAGACGCTGTACTGGGTCGCCCGTACCGCGGCGGTGCCCACGCCGCCGACCGACGTGCTGCACGTCACCGCCGCCGGGTGGGCGGCGATCCCCGCCGTCGTCCACAAGACGCTGCACCAGACGCCGATGGTGCTGACCGAGCACGGCGTCTACGTGCGCGAGGCCTACTTGGCCGCGGCGCGCAACGGCGGCTCGCCGGGCAGCCGCTTCGCGGCGACGCGCCTGGCGCGCGGGCTGGCGCGGACCGCCTACGCGGTGGCCGACGTGGTCTCGCCGGTCACCGACGCCAACGCCCACTGGGAGCTGGGCCTCGGCATCGATCCCGGAAAGATCTTGGTGCTCTACAACGGGCTGCAGCCGCCCACCGACCCGACCCCACCGCCGGGGACCCAGACGGTCGTGTCGGTCGGCCGCCTCGATCCGCTCAAGGACGCGCACACGATGCTGCGGGTGGCGGCGCAGACCACGGCGCACCTGCCGGGTGCCAAGTTCCTGCACTACGGGCCGGTGCCGCGCGGCGAGGAGATCTACGGGCGCTCGTGCGTGGCACTGCACGAACGGCTCGGCCTCGGCGAGCGCTTCCGCTTCATGGGCCCGACGGCCGATCCGACTGGCGTGGTGCGGGCGTCTGACGTGGTGTTGATGACCAGCATCTCCGAGGGCCTGCCGATGGCGATCCTCGAGGCGATGGGCCAGGCCCGGCCCGTGGTCTCGACCGGCGTCGGCGGCGTGCCCGAGGTCGTGCGCGGTTGCGGGATGGTGTGCGCGCCCGGCGACGACCACGGGCTGGCGACCGCGGTCGTCATGTTGTTGCGCAACCCCGAGCTGGCCTGGCGCCTGGGCCGGCGCGGGCACAGCCGTCTCGGCCGCCTGTTCAACGAGTCGGCGTGCATCGACGGCTACCGCGAGCTGCTCGGCACGCTCACCGGCAAGGCCGCCGGGCACCGGGCTGCAGGGGTGCACGTATGACGGCGCCGACGATGGAGCCGCAGGAGGCGCGCCTGCTCGTCGAGGCACGCCTGGGTCGCGCGCCCCAGGACATGCTGGAAGCCGCTGTCGTCCTCGAAGCCTGGGCAGGTGTTCCCGCCCAGACGGCGCTCGCCGCGGCGAGCGTCACGATGCCCGTGGAGCCGGCCTCTCCTCAGCCAAGTGCGGGCCGGCTCCCGCGGCATCGCGAAGGAGATCGTGTCCTCGCCGACGGCGCGGCGTTCCTCGTCTGCGTGGTGGCGATCGCCTGCTGGGCGGCGCCCCTGACGACAGACATGGGCGTCACGGCGGTCGAGCACGGCCTGGCGCTCGCGCTGCCGTTGACCTTGGCGCTTCAGCGCCTGCTCGGCAGTTGCTTTCTCGACCGGCCGCAGGGCATCGCGCAGCTCGCGCGCTACCGCGCCCTGCTGCTGGCTGCCGCGTCCGTGGCGCTGCTGATCCCGATGCTCCTGTTGGGCGTCGGCGGGACGCTTGCCGGCCTGCTGACGATCAGCTGGACCGGCGGGACGATCCTGATCCGGCGCCGCTGGCCGGCGGTGTACATGGCGATCGTCTTGGGGGCCACCGCCGCGATGGCGGCTGGTGCTCAGGCGCTGGACGTCGTAGCGCTTGCCGCGGCGGCGACGGTGGTCGCGGTGGGCCTCGCGCTGGCCCCGTCGAGGACCGCAAGCCCGCCCACCCGCCGCTCGCTCGGGCGCGGGGAGCCCGTGGCGGTGGCCGCTGCGATCGGCGTGGGCCTGGGCATCGTGCTCGTCCTGGATCGCTCGGTCAGCTGGACCGCCGGCGCCGTCCCGGCGCTGGCGCTGGTGCCGTCGACCGTTGCCGCGCTGCTGGCTGGCCACTACCTGCGCCGTTTGGAGTGGTCGATTCCGCGAGCGCTGTTGGGCGTCGCGGCGACCGGCGCTGAGGCCGGGCGGCTCGGGCGCGCGCCGACGCGGGTCCTGCTCGGGGCGCTCCTGCGACTGCTGGTGCTCAGCGCGGCGCTGTCGGCCGTGCTGTTGTGGTTGTCGCCGTGGCTGGGCGCGAGCGCGCGTGCGGCCGGCGTGATGGTCGGCTTCGCCCTCGTCGCGCTGGCGAGCATGGTGGTCGGTCTGCTCGAGTCGCTGGGGCGCGGGCGCTGGGCGCTGGTGGCCGTGGCGTGTGGCGCGGCGGCCGAGGCGCTCGTGGCGTTCAGCGGCGCGCGCCCGTTCGCCGGGGTCGGCCTGGTCGTCGGCGGTGGCGTGATCGCCTTGCTGGCGCTGCCCGTGGTCGTCGCGCTGCTGCGACGTCCGGCGAGCACCTTGGCCACGGCCCTGTGGATCCCATGAAGGCGCTGGTGGCTCATCCGCTGCTCGCGCTGGCAACGGCCGGCATCGGGTTCGCGATCGTGGTGGTGCTGACGCTCATCAGCCGTGGCACGGACCGGGGTGGAACCTGCCGCGCGGCGCTCATCCCGGCCTACGTGCCGCCGCACGAGCTCGCGGCGCTGGCGGCGGGCCCGGCACGTCCGCGGTTGGTCGTCGTCAACCCCGACAGCGGTCCGGGAGCGGGGGAGGGCCGCGCCTACCGCGAGGCCGTGCACACGCTGCAGGCGGCGGGCATCCGCGTGCTCGGCTACGTGCCGACGAGCTACGGAGGCCGCCCGCTGGCCGACGTGCTGGCCGACGTCCGCCGCTACCTGGCGTGGTACCGGGTCGACGGGATCTTCTTCGACGAGACCGCGTCAGACGCGGCGCTGCTGCCCTACTACCGCGCCGCGAGTCGGCAGGCCCGGGGCGGCACCGGCCGGACGGTGGTCGTCAACCCGGGCGTGCCGCCGGCTGCTGGGTACTTCGACGTCGCCGACGTCGTGGTCACCTTCGAAGGCGCCTACGCCGGCTATGCGAGCGCGATGGCAGCGACCCCGGAGTGGCTGCGCCAGGTGCGTCCCGCCCGCGTCGCCCATCTGGTCTACGGCGCGACGCGCGCCGAGGCGCTCGAGGCCGTGGTCGGTTCGGCGGCGGGTTACGTGTACGCGACGTCGGGCGCCATGCCCAACCCGTGGCGCAGCGTGCCGGCGTACTTGGACGATCAAGAGGAGGCGCTGGCGGCATGTTGATGCGGTTGCAGACGGTGGTCGCCGTCGTGCTGGTGGCCTTGGTCGTGAACGCCGGTGTGGGGCCATCGGCCGCGGTGGGCGCGGCCACAGGGCAGCAGCGCCAGCGTGGCGCCGACGCGGCGCACACGACCACGGTCGTCACGCAGCCCGCTGCGCGCGAAGAACGCTCAGCGCCCATCACCGTTCTGCTGGTCGGCCTCGGCGCCGCGGCGGGCGTGGTCATCGGCGTGCTTCCCGCGCTGGTCGCGGCGATGGCACTCGGCTATCTGCCGCCACCGCGCCGGCGGGCGCGGCACGTCAGCCGCGTGCTCGCCGAGCCGGTGCCTTTCGCGTTCGCGCCCGAGCCTGCGCCTGTGGCGCCTGCGCCCGTCGCGCTGGCCGCAACGACGGATGCCGTGGCTGAGGAGCCAGCACGCGCCGCGCCGCGCCAGGGCCAGCTCGCGATCCTCGCCCACGCGCGCCATCAAGACGTCTACGACACCGCCTACGCCCAGCAACTGGAGCGCGTCGGCGCGCTGCGATCGGCAATCGGCGATCGGCGGCGGGCGTCTCCCGAGCCGCCGAGCGACCCAGGTCCAGCACCTCCCGCGAAAGGAACCTCATGATGTTGCCGTCGTCATCGTGCCGACGCCCTTGGCGACCGCCAGCGCAACTGCCCACCATCGCGACGCTGATCGCGCTCCTGGCCCTGGCCGCGTGGGCGCCGGCGAGCGCTTGGGCCCAGGCGCCCCCGGCGCCGCCCGGCCCGCCGCCCGGCAACGGCAGCGACCTGCCGGTTCCGCCGGGCACCGCGCCACCGTTCGTCGCACCCGGGTCGCCCGGCGCGGTCCCCGGCGCCACGACCGGTCCGGGGCTGCTGGGCAACGCCCCCGTCAACCTCAACCGCGCCCGCCGCACGTTCTCGATCCCGCTGGCCTGCCAGCAGAACGGGACGGTGCGCGTCATCGCGAAGGTGGTGTCCAAGGGGCCGCTGGCTCGTGCCGGCTACCGCTGCGCGGGCAACCGCGCCACGGCGCGCCTCAGCGTCTCGGCCAAGGTCGCCAAGCAGCTCGTGCGGCGCAAGGTCGTGGCGGCCACGCTGGGCGTCACGCAGGCGGGACGCTCCTCGAAGCTCTACTTCCAGCTACGGGCGGGGAGTGCGGGCAAGCCGGCGATGGGCTTCTGGACCGACGGGCACCTGCAGTGCGCCGACGGCTCGGGCGCGCCGCAGGCCTACCTCGTCGAGCCCGACTTCACGACCGCGACGCCGACGCCGGTGTCGACCCGTGGCTGGATCGCCTGGTACACGGCCGCCGGCGGCTGGCACTGGCTCGGCGTCAACGGCGAGGGCGCGGGCCGGTGGGACACGTGGACCGCATCGGTGAGCGGCATTGTCCAGTTCCACCCCAATGGCCAGCCGACGCCGGTGCCCTGGACCCAGGGGCCGGTCGCCGTGCCGGCCGGCCAGGGCGTCACGACCGTTGGCGTCTACGAGATCGTCTACTGGGTCGGGGGCAAGCCCGACTACCAGTGGCAGTACGTCAACGCGGGGACGACCGGCGCCGCCGCGGCCGGCGGAGGCAACCTGTACTGCTCCTACTAAAGCAAGGACATCAACATGCTTGGCGCCAGGCGCCGAGCTCGAGCCGCTTGCGGATCGCCGTGTAGCCCGCCGCGCGGGCCTGGGCGCAGAACGCCGACCGCGGGAGCTCGTACTCGGCGATGAACACGGCCTTGCGGGCTCGCGCGAAGGGCTTGAGGGCCCCGCACTCGCGGTACTGGAAGCACTGCTCGCTCAGCGCCCAGTCGAAGTGGGGTTGCAGCGCCCCGGCCTGGTCGAGGTCGTTCTTGAGGCCGACCGACAGGCCGCGGGCGTGGGCCGCCGCGGCGACGAAGCGGTTGAACCGCAGCTGATCAGCAGCGCTGAGCGAGAAGCCGCTGTCGTTGGCGTAGGCGTCGACGTTGTCGGGTTCAACCCCGTCAAAGCCCTTGCGGCGGCAGAGGTCCAGGCGCCGCTTGAGGATCGGGCCGAGCACGTCCAGGCGCCGGATGTCCAGCCAGCGCTCGCCGGGCCAGCCCTCGACGCCCGCGCCCAGGACCGCAGCCGGGAACGACCCGGCATCCGGGCGGCCGGGCTCGTAGCTTCCGGCGTCGAGGTAGCAAACGACGTGGCGCCCTCGCCGATGCAGGCTCGCCACGGTCGCGGCCGAGGTGTCGAACAGGTCGATGTCGTACATCTCGGCCTTCACCGATTGGTCGATGCGCCCGCTGAGCTGCCACTGCCAGGTTGTGCCCGGATCCGGGACCCACGGCCGCGTCGACGCGGCCGGCGAC
>JBEVLC010000110.1:0-13527 GCA_040509415.1 Baekduia sp.
CGAACAGCTGGCGGATCGCGCCGAAGGCGAACGTCCGCTCCAGCTCGCCGCCGCGCGCGTGCAGCACGCGCACGCCACCGTCGCGTGCCGTGGTGCTCAGCGCCGCCAGCAGCGCGCTCTTGCCACGCCCGGCCGGCGCCTCGAGGATGAGCAGGCGACCGCGGCCGTCGCGGATGTCCGTCAACGGACCGCGCAGCGCCTCCAGCTCGGCCTCGCGTTCGAGGAGGACGGTCACGCGCCCGCGCCGCAAAGATCAGGGGTCTCCCCTGACGCGCAGCACCATTTTTCTGTGAAAGGCTGCGGCCGCAGCGGCGGCCCGATCGGGGTCATCGGTCCAGCCAACCATGAGCGCCCTCCGGGAGCAACTCTCCATGCACCTCCGTCTTGTCGTGTCCCTCGCTGCTCTCCTGCCGGCGGCGGCCTTGGGGATGACCGCTTCCGCCGCGTCAGCCGCCCCGCCGTTGATCGCCCAGTACCACATGGACGACACGAGCGGGGCGGACTCGTCGGGTAACGGGCTCAACGGCACGTCGGCGGCCGGGACGTCGGTCGTGGCCGGGCGCTTCGGCAATGCGCTGCAGTCCTCGACCGTCCCGACGCTGGTCCGCACCTTGACGCCGCTGATGCGCCCGCAGCAGACCACGTTGCTGTTGTGGTTCAAGCAGAGCGGCGACCCGGGGACGCTCAAGTACCTGGCCAGCGTTGGCGGGGAGGGCCCGGGGGAGTGCAACGGGTCGCCGATCGCGATGTACACGCACTACCAGGGCGGCAAGGGCCTGACGTTCTACGTGCGTGGCCTGGGTGGCGGGCACATGGCCCCCAATGCGGGCACCGCGGTCTTCGACGGCAACTGGCACATGGCGGTTGGCACGTTCGACGGGACCTACGCGCGTCTGTACGTCGACGGGCAAGAAGTCGGGGGCGCGCTGCCTACGCCCGACTCCATCAACTACGGGATCGACGACGCCAACGAGTTCCAAGTCGGGCAATACAGCGCGCAGGCTGGGTGCGGCCCGAGCAGCATCTTCCCGGGCGCGATCGATGAGGTGCGGATGTACGACCGCGCGCTGAGCGCGGCCGAGATCGGGCGCATGGCCGCCGCGACGGGTCCCCAGCCGCCGGACCTGGTGCCCGATGGCGGTGGCGAGTCGCCGACGCCGGTGGGCCCATCGCCGACGCCGGTCGGTCCGTCGCCGATCAAGCTCGGCCCCGGCCAGGGGACCAACCCACCGCGGATCTTCTCCATCGACGCCAACGCGCCGATCCGTGCCGGTGGCCTGACGACGGTCAAGCTCGGCGTGGAGGGCGCGTCGCAGATCAACTGGGACCTGTCGGGCGACGGCAAGACCGACCTCAGCTGCGGGGGCAACGAGACGAACCTCTCGGTCCGGCTCAACAGCGCGGCGGCGCTCCGCGCCACGGGCGGCACCGGGTCGGGCCGGCTGATCAAGTTCACCACGATCGGCGGCAACGGCGTCCCGACGCTGCCGCAGTCCGTGAAGTTGCCGGCCACGTCGACGCCGACCACGACCCCCGCCAGCGGCCGCCTCAAGACGCCCGCCGAGATCGGCCTCTGCTCCGCCACCGCCTCGCCCGGCGAGGTCGCCGACAGCCTCTTCAAGTACCTCAGCATCGGGATCAGCTGCAACGACCAGCGGATCACGTTCGGAATCGTCGAGGTCAAGGGCTGCTTCGTGCACGCCACCTCGCGCGACCAGGTGCCCGCGAGGGACCGCCCGATCGTCGACCAGTGGATCAAGGACGGCGGCGATCCCAACGCGCCGATCGACGTGTGGCTGACGACCAAGCCGTTCAAGGTCAACGGCATGGCGGTGGTGCCGTTTGGCTCGACGAGCGTCGTCTTCCCGAGCCTCGGGCGGATCGCGTCGCGCAGCGCGTCCGTCAAATGGGGCCCGATCACCGTGCGCAAGAACGGCGAGATCAGCCTCGACGTGCGCGCCCAGCCGGGTACCTCACACGCGCCGGTCGACACGTCGGCGGGCGTCAGCGGCGGCCGGGCGCCGGCGGTGACCGGCAGCGTCACGCTCGGCCAGACCGGCGGCATGACGGTTGATTCCTTCGACGCGCGCAAGTCGCTGCCGAGCATCGCCGGGTTCACGCTCGACGCCCAGGCGCAGCTGCAGCTGTGGTCCGAGGGCGGGCGGCACTTCAGCGAGGCGACGCTGCATCTCGGGCTGCCCGACGTCTTCACCGCCTTCGGGGGCAAGCCGCCGAGCGCGGGCACGCGGATCAGCGCCGACAACGACCACGACGTCTCGCTCGACGGGCTCGACGTGCGCGTGCCCGAGCTGGAGCTGGGGCCGGTCGAGCTGACCGACGTCGCGTTCCACTACAACGCGAACGGGCATCTCGACGCGCAGGGTCGCAGCGCCGAGCCCGCCTGCGACAAGAACTACTGGAGCGCCACCGCCAACATCTACATCGGCGAGAAGTCCTCGCAGAACGGGCGCGCCGGCTTCCGCCTGGCGCCCGACCCGCCGCAGAACGGCGTCCACTTCTGCCGCAACGGCTTCCTGGCCGCTGGCGGCGAGATCGTCTTCGGTGGCCCGATCCCGCCGCCGACGATCTTCCCGGGCGTGACGCTGGAGGCTGTCCGGCTGGGCGTGCAAGTCGACCCGCCGCTCGTGCACGGCGGCGTGACGATGGATGTCGCGAAGGTCGCGCGGATCAAGGGCGACCTGCTGCTCGTGCTCGCGTCGCCGAGCTCGCCCTACACGCTGACCACGGCTGACGCGCCGAGCTTCGCGCTGGTCAACGGCACCAAGCTGATGGCGCCGACCGTGGCCGCGGGCGGCGAGGTGTTCGTCAAGACGCCGCTCGGTGACCTCGGCTTCGGCAGCGCGCACTTCCTGTATGAGTACCCCGACTTCGTCGACCTCGGCGGCAGCGTCTCGGTGGCCGTGCCTGGTGTTCGCGTGACGGGGACGCTGCGCGGTCAGTTCCGCGCGTCGACGGGGCAGTTCAACGTCGAGGGCTCCGTGAGGGGCTGCCTGCTCGTCGACGTCATCTGCGGCACGCTCGCCGGCTGGGTCAGCCACCGCGGCGTGACGGTCTGCGCCGGCGACATCGTCAACGACGACATCGTGCCCGGCGTTGGCTATGGCTGGGGCAATGCGCTCCCCAACATCTGGATCCCCACCGGGTGCAAGCCGAGCACGTACTGGGACCACACGATCTCCGCGCCGCGTGCCGCACAGGCCGGCGCGCCGGTGACGTTCACCGTCAAGGACGGCGAGACATCCAAGAGCGTGGAGCTGATCGGCGCGGGCGGCAAGGCGCCGATGGTGACGCTGACCGCGCCCGACGGCGAGAAGATCTCGGTCGGGGCTGAGAAGCCGCAGTTCGTCAAGACCAAGAAGCTCGGCCTGCTACGCGCCGCCGAGCACGGGATCACGGTCGCGGGCGTGCTGAAGGGCAAGCCCGGCACGTACACGATCACGCCCGCCGACGGCTCGTCGCCGATCGTCAAGGTCAAGGAGACGCGCGACGATGACGGCAAGGGCGTGACCGCGAAGGTGCGCCGCGCCGGCGCTGGCAGCGAGTCCTACATCTTGGACTACGACGCCGGCCCCGCCGGTGGTGGCAAGCAGGTCACCTTCGTCGAGGCCGCCAACGCCGTCTCGCACACCATCAAGACGGTGAAGGGCGGCAAGGGCTCGATCCGCTTCACGCCCCAAGCCGGGCCCGGTGGCAAGCGGACGGTCGTGGCGCAGACGGTGCTTGCCGGCCAGCCGGCGCCTGACCAGGACGTGGCGACGTTCACCGTCGGCGATCGCGTCTCGCCCGGCGCGCTGCGCGGGTTGAAGGTCAAGCGCTCCGGCTCGCGGCTGGTGCTGTCCTGGCTGGCGGCCAAGAACGCCAAGCACTACGGCATCACCGTGCAGGCCGCCAACGGCCAGACGCGGACGGTGACCGTCCGGGCGCCCAAGCGCACCACGACGATCAAGGGCATCTCGCCCCAGTTCGGCGGCAGCGTGATCGTCTCCGCCGAGGGCGGCCTGCCGGGCGTCTTCGGCAAGCGTGCGCGCGGCAGCTTCAAGGCCGTCACGCCGCGCGTGTCCGCGTTCCTGGACTACAAGCAGCTCGGCAAGCAGACCGACCCGCGGGAGAAGAAGGCCAAGAAGAAGTCCTAGCTTCCTACGGCGCCCGCGCCTCGAGCAGCTCAAGCGTTCCGCCCGCCGTGCGGACGCGGCGCACCGTCGCCGGGTCGTCGAACCCTGCCTCGCGGATGAGCGTCGCGACGATGCCGTCGGCGTGACCCGCGGTCGTCGGGCCGTCGATCAGCCTGATCGCACGGAAGGCCAAGGCCATCAACGGGTCCTGTGCGGGTCCGAAGTCGGCGATCAGCAGCAAGCCGCCGGGCCGCAGGACGCGGCGCGCCTCGGCGATCGCGGCGCGCTTGGCTGCCGCCGGAAGGTGATGCACCACCAGTGCCGTCACGACGGCGTCCTGGCTCGCGTCGGGGAGCGGCACCTCCTCGGCGCGCCCGCGCACCCATGCGATCCTCGCATCTGGCGCACGGCGGGATGCGATCGCCAGCGCGCGCTCGTCGGGGTCGATCGCGGTGAGGCTCACGCCCTCCGGGAGCTCGGCGCGCAGCAGGCGCGTGAGCGAACCCGTCCCCGCGCCGAGCTCGACGACGGCCCCACCTGCCGCTGTCGCCGCGGCCGCCCGCGCGACGAGCTCCGGGCGCCAGCGGCGCTCGCGCATCGTCAGGCGCACGCTCATGTCATATATCTGCAGCGGCAGGAAGCGGCCGGCGGCGGGGAGGAAGTCGGGCACGTCCCCCGGACCCTAGGGTCGCGACCGCGCGACGGCTTGAACGCAGCGGTCGTCCTCAGTCGACCAGCAAGCGCATGTGCTGCAGGGCCGACGGGGGCAATCCGAACGCGTGGCGGAAGGTCCGGCTGAGGTGCGCCGAGTCGCTGAAGCCGGCGGTTGCCGCGGCACGCGTCAGCGTCGTGCCCTCGGCAACCTCCTCAACAACTCGTCGCAACCGGCGCCACAACACATAGCGCTTGAAGGGCAGTCCAACTTCGCGCGCGAAGACGTGCGTCAGGCGCGACGGCGAGAGGTGCACGGCTGCCGCCGCGCCAGCGAGCGTCGGCCGCGCTTCCAGCGCACCGTCGACATAGGCGAGCGCCGCCGTCACGTGCGGTGACAGCGCCGCCGCAACGGGTAGCTCGCCGATCGCCTCGGCGACGAACCGGCTGACGTCGGCCGCGTCGGCCGGAGGCCGCGGCAGGGGCAGCGCAACGCCGGCCCGCGCGCGCTCGTCGAGCGCCCGACCAGCGGCGCTGACGTGGTCGACGAACACCACCGCCACCCGTTCCGCGCTTGTCTCCAACCGGTGTCGCACGCTGCTCGGCACGAGCGCGCTGTGTCCGCGCACCACGTCGCGGCCCTCCATCTCGACCATCACCGGCGCATCCCACGCGAGCGTGATCTGGACGGCGTGGTGCGCGTGCCAGCTTCCCGGACCGGCGGGCCCGAGGTACACCACCATGGAGTCCCCGAGAAAAAGGGTGCCGTTCCACATCGCCGCGCCCATGCTGACGCCTCGCGCCGGCTCGTGCTCGACATCTCCGGCGCCGGAGCGGACGCCGCGTTTCCGGAACGCAGCTGGTTCTCTACGCGTTTCCGGCGATTCGCCGATGTCGTGCAAGGGTTCTAACGGCGCTTCCTTCGCGCAGGTTTTCCCTGCTAAATAGCATCTTCTGCGGCGCCGCTCGACTTTATCCTTGACTTTGTCGAAACGGGAGCGTTACATTGCGTTCAGCTTGAGACACACGCATGTACCCGTCAGTCAAGGGTGCGGGTGGTCATCAAGCCCGCGGGACCTGGGCTGACCTGCTGGAGGCGGGCCGGCCCAGTGGGACTTTGCCTGAGGAGATGCTGTGGGTCTAGGAACGCAGGACACGGCTGCTGACGCAGCCGCGATCGCCGGTGCCCAAACGCAGACGACCATCTCTTTGGTTGCCCGATCGTTCAATGTTGCTTATCAGGAGAACTGCATGATGTCCTCTTCCGCCGGCCGCGGGAAGCGCTCCGGCCTGCGCTCGTCCGTGCGTCGCATCGCCACACGGGCTGGTGCCCGCAAAGCGCTGCTGGTCCTGCCGCTCAGCCTCGTGGCGCTCGCCGCGCCGGCCGTGGCCGATGCCGCACTTCCCGACAACCGCGGCTGGGAGATCGTCACCCCGCCGGACCAGGGCGATGACGTCTTCTCCCTCTTCTGGGCCTCGCCGGACGGCAACGCGACGGCCTTCCAGTCGCTGGCCTCGTTCTCCGGGGGCGTGAACGGCGGCTCGGGCAGCTATCTCGCCCGCCGGGGCGCCGGCGCCTGGACGACGACGGCGACGACGCCGCCCGGGAGCGGGGCCGGTGCCGAGCCCGTGTTCGCCGCGGTCGGCGTCTCGCGTGACGGCGACCGCTTCGTCTGGTCGGGCAAGTACGACAACTCCGACCAGAGCCGCGACGTCTTCGTCGGCACGGGCGTGGGCAGCGCGGTCAACGCGTCTGCGGCCGTGCGGCCCAACGCGCCGGACAGCGCGATCTACGTCGGCATGTCGCCGGATGCCGATCACGTCGTGTTCGGCGTCTACCCACCGTTCGGACAGTCGGACCCGCCGCTGCTCTACGACTACACCAGCGGTGCCGCGCGGCCGATCGGGATCCTCCCCGGCGAGACGGTGCCGAACCCCGGCGGGGCGGTGCTGGGCTCCTTCGAGCGCGGCTACGGCACCGGCTCGGTCTTCAACGCGATCTCCGACGACGGGTCGCGCATCTTCTTCGAGAGCCCGGAGCCGGTAGGCGTGGGGGGCGGTCAGACGCCCAACCCGAGCGGGCTGTACGTCCGGGAGAACGGAGCGACGACGAAGCTGATCGACGCGAAGGCCATCTACTGGGACGCCACCCCGGACGGCGCGAAGGTGCTCTACACCCCCGCCGACGGGTCCGGGAGCCTCGGGCTCTCGACCTACGACGTCAACAGTGGGCAACCGACCCAGATCGCGCCGGCCAGCGCCGACGTCCGGGGCATCGGCGGCACGTCTGACGATCTCTCCCGCGTGTACTTCGTCGCGCGGGGTGACTTGGCCAGCGGCGCGACCGCCGGCGCGACCAACCTCTACCTCTACGACCGCAAGAGCAACACCCCCCTGCGCTTCATCGCATCGCTCAACCCGTCACCAGGCGGCGCCTTCGCTGAAGCCCAGCACTTCTCCAGCAAGGATGTCTACGCGCAGGCAGCCATCACGTCGATGGCGAGCGCGGACGGCCGGCTGCTGGAGTTCGTCTCGTCCGCGCGCCTCACCGACGCCGACAACAACGGCGCTCACTCGGTGTACCTGTTCGACGCCGACGCTGCGACGGATCCGCTCGTGTGCATCTCGTGCGGTCCCGGCGCCACCGTGCCGGCCGGCGACTCGTTCCTGTCGCAGCAGCGGGCGTTCGTCACGCCTCCCTCGGTCGACAACGGCGTGCTGCAGATGCTCATCCCGCCGACGAACATCACGGCCGACAACCGCCGCGTGTTCTTCGAGACGCCCAACGCGCTCGACCCGCAGGACCAGAACGGTCAGACCGACGTCTACGAATGGGCCGACGGGGCGGCGCACCTGATCTCCTCGGGCACCGGCCTCGAAGCGCGGTTCCTGGTCGCCACGCCAAGCGGCGATGACGCCTTCTTCATGACCAAGAACGCGCTCACCTGGCAGGCGCAGTCCAGCAACCTGCGCGGGATCTACAACGCGCGCGTCGGTGGCGGGTTCCCGCAGCCCGTCGTGCCGCCGCGGTGCGAGGAGGATCGGACCTGCCAGGGGCCGGGCTCGCCCCCGCCACCGCTGCCGCTGATCGGCTCGATCGGCTTCGACGGTGATGGCAGCGTGCCACCCGCGCGGGATTCGGTGATGGCGTCGGTGAGCGTGTCGAAGCTCAAGGCCGTGACCGGG
Source organism: Baekduia sp. (assembly GCA_040509415.1). GTDB lineage: Bacteria > Actinomycetota > Thermoleophilia > Solirubrobacterales > Solirubrobacteraceae > Baekduia. The sequence goes on from JBEVLC010000110.1 coordinate 7,971, forward strand.
ACCGCGGCCAAGCTCAAGGTGCGGGTGCCGGGTGCCGGGCGGGTCTCGGTGGCCGGGTCCTCGATCCGCTCCTCGTCGGTCTCGGCGACAAAGGCCGGGAGCTACACGGTGAAGGTCGCGCTGAGCGCCAAGGCGAAGGCGTCGCTCAAGCAGCGCAAGACGCTGAAGGCGAGCGTGCGCGTGACGTACCGGGCGACGGACGGTCAGACGGCTTCCAAGACGGTGCAGGTCACCTTCAAGCAGCCGAAGGCCAAGGCCAAGAAGGGCGGTCGGTGATGTCGGTCGGCACGGCTGGGAAGGCAGGAGCGGAGTCGCCGATGCGACGTTCAACGACGAGGAGTACACGCACAATGAGTGCCACGACGACAAGCCCGAGCCTGGGCCGGCGGCTCGGCCACGGCCTGCTGGCGATGTGGGCGGTGGCGATCGCCGCGGTGGCGCTGGCGGCATCGCCGGCGTCGGCTGCCGACGGGTTCGGGATCGTGCCCGGCAGCTTCACGGCGACGACCGCGTCCACCCAGGCCGGCGCGCACGCCGACGCGACCACGAGCTTCACGTTCAACACCGGTCCCGACGGCTACCCGGTCGGCACCGTCAAGGACATCGTCGTCGATCTGCCCCCGGGCGCTGCGGGCAACCCGCAGTCCTTTCCCACGTGCAACGCGGGCCAGCTCGTCACCCAGCCCATCCCGATCTGCCCGGTGGACAGCCAGCTGGGAGATACGCGGCTGAAGTTCGTCCAGCAGGGGTTCGCCTTCGATGCGATCTTCCCCGTCTACAACATGGAGCCCCGCGGAACGCGCCCGGCGGAGTTCGGCTTCAACGTCATCCTGGCCTCGATCTTCGTCTCGATCAGCGTGCGCCCGGATGACCACGGCCTGCGGGCGACCATCCACAACGTCCCGACGACGCTCCGGCTCGTGCGCTCGACGCTGACCTTGTGGGGCGACCCCGCCGATCCGTCGCACGACGAGCATCGCGGCAGCACGCAGTGCTCGATCTTCGGCGGCGTCCCGTACTGCTCGAGCCCGCCCACGCCCGCCGGCTTCCCGCCCGCGGCGTTCATGCGCAACCCGACCGAGTGCGGCAAGCCCGGCGTGACGACGCTGAAGGTCACCTCCTGGGAGAACCCAAACGACGAGATCACCGTCGCGGCGGACCCGACGACGATGGTCGGGTGCGATCGCCTCAAGTTCGACGCTGACGTGTCACTGCAGCCCAGCAGCAGGTCCGCCGGTGCGCCGACGGGGGTGACCGTCGACCTCACGGTGCCGCAGTCCGAGAACCCCAAGGATCTCGGAAGCGCCGACCTGCGGAAGGCGGTCGTGAAGCTGCCCGCCGGCATGACGGTCAACCCGGCGGCAGCCGACGGCCTGCAGGCTTGCTCTGCGGCGCAGATTGATCTGGAGAGCTCCGAGGAACCGACGTGCCCGACGGCGTCGAAGATCGGCACCGTCCAGATCGACACGCCGGTGCTCGATGAGCCGATGACGGGCGCGGTCTACCTCGCCCAGCCGCACGCCAACCGCTTCGACAGCCTGCTGGCGCTGTATCTGGTCGCCAAGGGCTCGGGGGTGACGATCAAGCTCCCCGGCAGGGTCGACGCCGACGCGGCGACCGGTCAGCTGACCACGACGTTCGACGACAACCCGCAGCTCCCGTTCACGCGGCTGCGGATGACGCTGAACGCCGGCTCGCAAGCGCAGCTGGCGCTGCCGAAGGCGTGCGGGACGTACGAGACGCAGGCCGAGCTGACCTCGTGGGGCGGCCAGGTGGCCCGCAGCACGTCGCGCATGACGGTCGATCAGAACTGTGATGCGGCGGCGCGCTTCGCGCCGAGCTTCTCGGCCGGCGTGGCGAATCCGGCGGGTGGCAAGAGCTCCCCGTTCTCGCTCACCGCGGCACGCGCCGATGGCGAGCAGGAGCTGAGCTCGATCACGTCGGTGCAGCTGCCCGCTGGGCTTCTGGCTGACATCGGCTCGGTGCCGCAGTGCGGCGACGCTGATGCCGCTGCCGGGACGTGCCCGGCCGCTTCGCGGGTTGGGCGTGTGGAGGTCGCGGCGGGGTCAGGCGCTCCGGTGTGGCTGCCGCAGGCAGGGAGGGTGCCGACGAGCGTGTCGCTGACCGGCCCGTACAAGGGTGCCCCGTTCGGCCTGTCGATCGTGGTGCCGACCCAAGCCGGGCCGTTCGACCTCGGCGCGGTTGTCGTCCGGGCGGCTGTCTCCATCGATCGGGCGACCGCGGCGGTCACGGTGAAGTCTGATCCGCTGCCGCTCATCCTCTCGGGCATCGCGCTGCGGGTGCGTCAGATCAACGTGTTGATCGACCGTCCGGGCTTCATGCGCAACCCAACGAACTGCAATCCGACGACCATCGCGGCGTCGATCGACTCGGCAGCCGCCGATGCGGCCGGCATTCCGCTGGTCGGCCCGGTCACCGCGCAAGGCGCGGGCTTTGCCAAGAGCGTCGGCAGCACGGCAACGCCCTCGGTGCGGTTCCAGGCCGGCGGTTGCCGCGACCTCGGCTTCGCACCGAAGCTGGCGATGACGCTGACGGGCAAGGGCCAGACCACCGACGGCAAGCACCCCGGGCTGACGGCGAAGCTGACGCAGCTCGGTGGCGAGGCGAACAACAAGAAGGTCACCGTCTCGCTTCCGCTGTCGCTGGCCCTGGATCCCGACAACGCCAACGGCCTGTGTGAGCCGGCAGATGCCGCGGCCGACAAGTGCCCCGCGCTGTCGATCGTCGGTCGCGCACATGCGATCTCGCCGATCCTCGACCAGCCGCTGGACGGGCCGGTGTACTTCGTTCGCGGTGAGCGCAAGGACCCCAAGTCGGGCCGGATCATCCGGACGTTGCCGAAGCTGTACGTGCCGCTGACTGGCCAGAACGGGGTCAAGATCGACCTTCACGCCAGCTCGGAGGTCAAGGCTGACCACCTGATCACGACGTTCGACAACATCCCCGATGCACCGGTCTCGTCGTTCGAGCTGACCATCAACGGCGGCAAGGGCGGGATCCTGACGGTGTCGAATGCCGACATCTGCAAGAGCACGCAGGTTGCCAACCAGCAGGCCGATGGTCAGAACGGCAAGGACGCCGATGCGCCGGTCACGATGCAGACGTCATCGTGCCCGCTGAAGGTGCTGTCCAAGAAGGTCGGGAAGCACTCGGTGGCCGTCACGGTCAGCGGTCTCGGCGCCGGCAAGGTGACAATCAGCGGCAAGGGCATCAAGAAGACGTCCAAGACCATCGCCAAGTCAACGGTCGCGACGATCACCGCCAAGCGCACCAAGGGCACGCCCGGAAAGGTCACGGTCACCTTCGACCCGACCGGCCCGGCGAAGGCCCGGAAGACCACCAAGTAGAACGATGGTCCGTCAGGCGGCCCTTACGCGGGCCGCCTGGCGGATCAGGTGGTCGTGCTCGGTGACGTTCGTGGCCCGTCCGGCAGCGTCCGCGTAGGCGGTGGCGGCGGCGGGGAGGTCACCGCCCAGCTCGTGCAGGTAGCCGCGGACGGCGTGCCAGCGGTGCCGCTCGCCGAGCGTCTCGCGCAGGCGGTCGGTCTCGCGCAGTCCGGCGGCGGCGCCGAGGACGTGGCCGACCGCCACGGCGCGGCCGAGCACCGCGGCGGGGTCCTGGCGCACCGGGTCGTCGGTCAGCGCAACGAGGTCGTCGTACCAGGCGAGGATCTGCGTCCAGTCGGTCTCGGCCGCGCTTGCCGCGTCGTCGTGCAGGGCGGCGATCGCGGCCTCGACCTGGTAGCGGCCCGGGCGCCGCTCCTCCGTCTGCAGAGCGAGTGCCGACTGCAGGACCCGCACGCCCTCGGCGATCTCGCGGGCGTCCCACAGGCCACGGTCCTGGTGGTCGAGCGTGACGATCCGGCCCTCGGCGTCGAAACGAGCAGGGTGGCGGGCGTGGTTGAGGAGCATCAGCGCGAGCAGCCCACGCGCCTCTGGCTCCTCGGTGGCGAGCGTGAGTTGGCGGGCGAGCCGGATCGCCTCGGCGGCCAGGTCCACCCGGCCTGCGTGGCCGGCGGTGTAGATGAGGTAGAGCACGCGCAGCACGACGGCAAGGTCGCCAGGCTGATCCAGGTTGCGTCCGTGCAGAGCTCGCTTGGCCCGGCTGATCCGCTGGGCCATCGTCGCCTCCGGCACGTAGAAGGCGTCGGCGATCTCCCGCGTCGTCAGACCACCGACGGCGCGCAGGGTCAGCGCCACCTGAGAGGCGGGCGCCAGGTCAGGGTGACAGCAGCAGAAGAGCAAGAACAAGGTGTCGTCGCCGACGTCGGTGATCTCCGGCGCCGTCGGTTCGGCGTGGACCAGGTCCTCCGGGCGACGCCGCGACGCCTCGCTGCGCCGGGCGTCGACGAGCCGCCGGGTCGCGACGGTCGCCAGCCACGCGCCCGGGTCGCCCGGTGGGTGCTCGGGCCACACCCGTAGCGCCTCGATCAGCGCCTCCTGCAACGCGTCCTCGGCGGCGTCGAAGTCCTCGCCCCGCCGGACCAAACCCGCGAGGACCCGCGGGACGAGAGCGCGCAGCGCGCTCTCGTCCAGCCGTCGGGTCGGCTCGTCGGCCATGCGCCCGGGTCAGTCGTCGGAGGACCCGTGGGACATGATCTCCCGGACGTCGATCCACTCGTGTAGCGGTCCCCCGCCCGGGCCGGGCTCGGACGAGATGTAGGCCGCGATCTCGACCGCGCGCTCGTGCGACTCGACGTCGACCATGTACCAGCCCGCCACGAGGTCGCTGGTCTCGGGCAGTGGGCCGTCGGTGGTGACCGGCGCGGCGTCCGGGCCGCCGTAGCGCACCCAGGTCTGTGCCGGCGTGAGCGCGTTCACGCCGACGAGCTCGCCGCTCTCCTCGAGCATCTCATTGACGTGCCGGAGGAAGGCGAAGTGCGCCTCCACGTCCGCGGGCGCCCACTGGTCCATCGGGGGGAACGGATGGTGCGGCTCCGGGCCGCCGCGGTAGTGCTTGAGCAGCAGGTACTTGGGCATCGTGGTCTCCTGGTGGTTCGTGGGGCGGGCCCGTTTCGAGGCCCTTCACCTGGTGAGCGGAGCCGGCCGGCGCTTCTCGACATGGAAGCACCGCGACCGTCGAACGATCGCCTCTAGGACGTTCGCGGCACGTACTTCTGCGCCACCACGCCCGCGCTGAACTCGACCCGATCCACCAGCGTCAGGTCGAGCTGCTTCGTCAGGCCCGCGAACAACGTCGGTCCGTGGCCGGCCAGCGTGGGGTGCACCACGAACTCGTACTCGTCGATCAGCCCGAGGTTGGCGAGCGCGAGCGGCAGCGTCACGCCGCCGGTGTACAGCCCGTCGCCCGGCTGGTCCTTGAGCTCCTGCACGGCCTGGCCGAGGTCGCCGCGCAGGAACTCCGCGTTCCAGTCGACCTTGTCCAGCGTGCTCGACACGACGTACTTCTTCACCGGGTCGATCGCCTCAGCGAACGGCATCATCCAGTCGGGCATTCCCGCGAGCATCCCGGGCGGGCGCCACGCCTCCTCCATCATCCCGTAGGTCACACGACCGAGGATGAGCGCGTCGGCCTG